>LUKI01000003.1 GCA_001593685.1 Gammaproteobacteria bacterium F7 | reverse complement strand
CTTTTTAAATCATTTAGTTATAGCCATTTGTTAAGGTTTTTTATATTTTTTTATGGCTGCTTCGGTTAGAGTTTTTCTCTGTGCTGGCTGTAAAGAAAGTCCGCTGCCGGGTGACTTCTAATTACAATTTATCAATTTCATTTCAGGAAAATACTGTGTCTAAAGTTGTCATCGTTATTGTTGTTCTGGGCTTAATCGCTTTCTATTTTTATCGTACTTCCGCATCTTCGGCGAGCCCTGAAAAGGTTGCTGAAAACAAACAGGCTGGCCTTGATTTTCTTGAGGCTAACAAAGCCGAGGAGGGGGTGGTGACCTTGCCCTCTGGCTTACAGTACAAGGTATTGCAGGAGGGAACTGGTGAGGTGCACCCGACAGCAACTGATCGAGTGAAGGTCCATTATGAGGGCAAGCTGCTGGACGGTACGGTTTTTGATAGTTCGGTAAAGCGCGGGAAACCAATTTCCTTTGGCCTGAATCAGGTGATCAAGGGTTGGACAGAGGGGGTTCAGTTGATGGTGGTGGGCGAGGCAACCCGTTTCTTTATCCCTGCCGAGTTGGCCTACGGTGACCGTGGTGCGGGGAGCGCGATTCCCGGTGGTGCAACGCTAATTTTCGATGTTGAGCTGTTGGGTATTAACGAATAAGGATTTTTGAACATGTCTAAGGCAGTAGTGAAGTTCAGTTACGAGAAAGAAACCAAGAACAGTGTGCGTTACAAGGAAGAACCCGAAGAAGGAAAAGCACCTATTATGGGGACGCTGTATGTGCAGAGGTGGTTTGCGGGTGACTCAAAAAGCCTGGAAATCACGATAGACAAAAAAGATTGATGCCTATTTGCTGATAGGCAAAACCTCTCATGCAACCACAAGCTGATCCTTTTATCGTGCCTGAGTGTCACGATGACATTGAGATTCTGTATCAGGATGAGCATCTGCTGTTAATCAATAAGCCGACGGGGTTGTTGAGCCTGTCGGGTAAGCATCCGCTCAACAAGGATTCCGTGCATTTTCGTCTGGTGCAGGATTTCCCTACAGCGACCATGTTACATCGGCTGGATTTTGGTACCTCGGGCATTATGGTGGTGGCGCTGAATAAGCAAATTAACGCGCACATTACCAAGCAGTTTCAGGCGCGTACTGTCGAAAAAACCTATACCGCACTGCTGCATGGGCACTTGGTCGAGGATGAGGGCGAGATTGATTTTCCGATAGCCAAGGATAAGGCTAACTTCCTCCTGCAAAAGGTTTGTTTTGAGAGCGGTAAAGCTGCGCTGACGCATTATCAGGTGGTTGAGCGGCTCACTACCTGTTTTGCGACAAAAGTCATTTTCACGCCCGTCTCAGGGCGTACTCATCAATTACGGATTCATAGCCAGCAGATTGGCCATTCTATTTTGGGCTGCGATTTGTATGCCTCGGATGAGGCGTTTTTTATGGCGCAGCGGCTGATGCTACATGCGACAACGCTGGATTTTGATCATCCCGTGATGGGGCAGCGAGTCAGGGGTGTTTGCTGCTGTCCGTTTTAGGATTCTTTTATTTGGGTCCCGTAATGGGTCTTAATTGGTTTGTATACTTTCCATAATCTTCTGGCGTACCCACACGCACATGGGGTCGCGGTGATAACGTTCGTGCCAGTACAGGGAGAAGCTGACGGTGCGTGAGCTTAGTTCATCGGGTACGGGTTTTATGGTGATGTTGCGGTTGCGTGCAACTTTGCGGGCAACGATCTCCGGTAGCACGAACAGCAGGTCGGTTGTTTCGCAGTACTCGGCGGCCGTCATGAAGTTGGGCAGGCGTAACGCTAAGTGACGCTTGCGCCCCAGTTCTGCAAGGCGGTGATCCACGATGCCGGGACCCAGCCCGGTAATAGAAACCAGGCCATGACTGGCGGCGACATAATTATCCAGCGTGAGCTTTTCTTTGGAGAGCGGGTTATTGGCGCTCATCAGGCATACGGTATTGGTTTGTGCGAGTAATAGCCGGCGGTACTGGTCTTCGGTTGTTTTGGGTGTCATGCCGGTGATGGTGAAATGCACGTCGCCCTGTTCGAGCATTTCAAATTGATCGCGTGGTTCGCTGCGAATTTCCAGACGCATTCTTGGTGCTTCTTTTCTAATCACTGACATGAGTTGTGGCAGGAAGCAGGCCACTTCCAGATCGAGGCCGTAAAAACGTACGACGTCTTCGGCGGTGGCTGGATCAAAAGTGGGTTCAGCGATTAGCTGGCTGATGCCGCCGAGTATTTCTTGTAAGTGGGGTAGGAGCTCCTGGCCGCGAGCACTGAGGTCATAGCCCTGTGTGGTGCGTACCAGCAGTTTGTCATCGAAGGTATCTCGTAGCCTTTGCAGTGCGCGACTGACCGCGGGCTGGCTCATGTGTAGTAGTTCGGCGGCACGGGTTACATGGCGGGTTTCCAGCAGTTGCTGTAAGACCACCAGCAGGTTGAGGTCGATGCTTCTTAAATTCACTTCGCGCATAGCTGTAATCCAAAAAATGCATTAGATGAATATTGTTGCGGGCATTATAGTGCATCTACTGCTTCAGGGGGCGTTAATTTTTTAACTCTGAGATGACCATTAGATGAGAGCTCAAAAGGAGAATCGATATGTCAGGACAGATTAAAGTAGCCGTGGTTTACCACAGTGGCTATGGGCACACCGAAGTATTGGCGCAGGCGGTGGCGACGGGTGTCGAAAATGCTGGAGCAACCGCCGTGACGGTTTCTGTGGCCGATATAGACAACCTGAATTGGGACCTGTTGAATAAGGCCGATGCCATTATTTTTGGATCACCGACTTATATGGGTAGTGTCAGCGGTCCCTTCAAAACCTTTATGGATGCCAGCTCGAAAATCTGGTCTGAAGGTGGATGGAAGGATAAGCTGGCGGCGGGTTTTACCAACTCTGCCAGCCAAAGTGGCGACAAGCTAAATACGCTGATTCAGTTATCGGTTTTCGCAGCTCAGCATGGCATGAATTGGGTCAGCCTGGGGTTGATGCCCGGCAATAATAGCAGTCAGGGCTCAGCGACGGATCTGAACCGGATTGGTAGTTACCTGGGCGCAATGGCGCAGAGCAACGCCGATGAAGGGGCAGAGGTGACCCCGCCAGAGGCTGATCGTGATACGGCAGAAATTCTGGGCGCGCGCGTAGCGGCGGCAGCTCAGCGTTGGGCACAGTAGGGCATTGTTGAGTTAGGTTGTGATGATTACTGCAATTAGAAATACACGCGCACGTTATGGCTTGGCTGCCATTGGCCTGCACTGGCTGATGGCGCTGATCATCATCGGTATGTATCCACTGGGTTTGTATATCGATACGCTGGGCTATTACGACGCCGCCTATAGAACGGTGCCCCACTGGCACAAAAGTATTGGTATGATACTGCTGGGCTTGTTGTTAGTCCGCCTGTTGTGGCGACTGCTTTCAAGCCAGCCTAAAACGCTGACCACTTCGGTCATGCAGAAATGGGTGATCAAGCTGGTGCATGCAAGTCTTTACCTGTTGATGCTGGTGGCGCTGTTGTCGGGTTACCTGATTTCAACGGCGGATGGACGTGGCATTGATGTTTTTAACTGGTTTACGGTGCCGGCGTTACCATCGCTGATTGAAAATCAGGAGGACGTAGCCGGATTGATTCACTATTGGGCGACAACGCTACTTATCTCGATGGCTGGCCTGCATACGCTGGCCGCCTTAAAGCATCATTTTATTAATAAAGATCAGACCCTTTTGCGTATGTTGGGGTCTAGTAAAACGTCTGAAATATCTGAATAAACTGGAAAATTACTGATATAAAGGAGAAGTAATAATGCGAATGAAATCTTTGATAGCTGGCACGGTTTTGGCGAGTGCGGCACTGCTGACGCCATCAGTCTATGCAGCTGACTATGTGATTGATACCAAGGGCGCTCACGCGTCGATCAATTTCCGGGTGAGTCACTTGGGTTATAGCTGGCTGGAAGGGCGCTTTAACAGCTTTGATGGTCAGTTTAGCTATGACGAACAAAACCCCGCTGCCTCTAAAGTGGTCGTGAATATTGATACTAAAAGCGTCGATTCAAATCATGCTGAGCGTGATAAGCATCTGCGCAGTGATGATTTTCTGGATGTTAGCAAGTACCCAGCGGCCAAGTTTGAAAGCACCGCATTCAAGATGAATGACGACGGTACGGCTTTAATGACAGGTAATTTCACCTTGCATGGCGTCACCAAACCGATTGAAATTGATGTCACTAAAATTGGCGAGGGGGCTGATCCCTGGGGCGGTTACCGTGCCGGATTTAGCGGAACCACTGAATTTAAAATGAAAGACTTTGGTATCACTAAAAACCTGGGGCCCGCTTCAGAGACGGTGTATCTGGAGTTGCACGTGGAAGGTGCGCGTCAGTAGACGAACGGAATGAAAAACAGCCCCAAAAGGGGCTGTTTTTTTATTTTGATTATCAGCTTGCTGCATCGTGGGTATTTAAGGCCGAAACCGCTAGTGAGCGTGGCGGCAGTTGGGCAACTAACTCGCGCCATTGGCTGGATTCGGGTATATCAGGTTTATTGATTGCGGTGATCTGCAGGGCTAAGTGATCCTGGTCATCAAAAAACTCAATCAGTGTGATTGGGTTGCCCTGCTGGGGTTTTCTAATCACCCAGGCTTGAGTAATGCGGTGACTGTTGGTGTAAAGGTTGAAGTCGCTATTTAGCATATTAAACCACTGGCCGTGCTCGCCGGCTTTGTCGACAGGTCCACTGTGAAACTGCATGCAGGCGGAGTTTCCGACCGCGAGCGTTAGTGAAATGTTGTCTTGTTTTGCCATTTCACAAAGTGGCTGTAAAGCAGAGGGTACAATTTCGTAGGCCAAATCACGGCCGACGTTGTCATAGGCCTGTTGACGCGATACGTTGCGGCCAATTAGTAACTTAAAAAAATCGTGGCTGCTTTGTATCGTTTGGCCGTCTTCGCTTAATGCTGGCCATTTAGTTGCTTGCTGTTTAGAGGCTGATTGTTTGTCAGTCTCGTCCTTGCTGATATCCAGATAGGTTGGTTGGTAGCTGGAAATAAAGCGGGTAATAATTTTTTCAAAGGCCTGCTCATTGCTGTTTTGAGTGAGATAAATTTTTTGAACCGCCTGACCATGGCGATCAAAAAACTGCAGGCTTTTGCGGTGGCCAATGTGTTTCTCTTCAATGACCAGAAACGTATAACGACAGCTATTGAGCAGTAGGTGGAGTCCGAGACTGTCACTTTTCAGTATTTTGAACCCGTTTTGGGTATCAAAAACAAGGTCTTTAAAGGTGCCTTTTTTCTCTAAAATGACGCTTTCGTTGCGAGTCACAATGAGCACTTCACCAACCGTCTGAAGGGCGGATAGAAGTGCTTCAGGGTGGTTCATTAAGTGGAAGCTTGTGTCGTTGGCGCATGAGGCCAATAATTCTGCTTCAGTGACATTTAAACGTTTAGCCGCTTCGCGCGACCGTAAATTAGGGTGCTGCTGGCAAAGCAGTTCGTAGCGTAGTTTTAATTCGTCACTGGGGTCATAATCAATTTCAAGGGCGGGGTGGTTCATACTATTCTCCTTAACGGGATAAACAACTTGAACAGAGGGGACGCTAACTGATTCGCTGATAGATACTTGAGGGATCAGAGAATTAATTAATGGCCCCAAACGGCCTTCCCAAAAAAAAGGCGGTGGGCTGACTCCAGAAGTTTGGAGGGGTGAGCCAGCCCACCTTTTGGCAACCAAAATGTTTGTTGCTAAGTACGTTATTGTTGGGAGGAGATAACGTGGAAAGAATAATAATGAGAACGATTATCATTTGCAATATATAAATTGAAATTATTTAAGTTTTTTTTGTAGGGTGGTTTTTTTAAGGAGGTGGCGAGGCATTGATGGAGCATTTAACGGTTAAAATATTGCGACTTGCAGCGTTGCTAAAGGCAGATAAACGGCGACTGGCGACAGCTGAGTCCTGTACCGGCGGGGGGATCGCTGAGGCATTAACAGCGCTCGCAGGTAGTTCGAATTGGTTTGAGTGCGGGTTCGTCACCTATTCCAACGAAAGTAAGCAATCAATGCTTGGAGTGACGAGTTCAAGCTTGGTGGAACAGGGTGCGGTCAGCGAAGCGGTTGTGAAAGAAATGGCGTCGGGAGCGGTTATGCGATCACGAGCACAGTTGGCGGTAGCGGTTAGCGGGGTTGCCGGACCGGCGGGTGGAACACCTGAAAAGCCTGTGGGCACGGTCTGGGTAGCCTGGGCTGATGAGCAGCGCAGTTGGGCGAGCTGTTACCACTTTCAGGGCGACCGTGAGGCCGTCAGGCGTCAGACCATTGAGGCAGCGATTGATGGTTTGCTGGCTTGGTTTGAAGTGAAGGCGTAACCATACTCTTGAGCCTTTGAGTGTTATAAGCTGGTCGCTTCAAGCGTATGAGTGGTTAATCGTAAAAAACTTGAAATTAGGGCTAGGCGGATTTAAAGAGTTATGGCATATTGCTGTTTGTTTATACAGTATTATGTGTTTGGTTAGTTATTCTGAATTAGCCGTAAATAAAGAAATAAAGAGGTAAGGGTAATGGATGAGAATAAGCAGCGCGCGCTAGACATGGCGCTTTCACAAATTGACAAGCAATTTGGCAAGGGCTCTGTAATGCGCATGGGCGATCAGGAACGTCCCAATGTGCCTGCTATCTCAACGGGTTCGCTGGGGTTGGATATTGCCCTCGGCATTGGCGGCCTGCCCAAGGGTCGTATTATTGAAATTTACGGGCCAGAATCTTCAGGTAAAACAACACTGACGCTGCAAGCGATTGCTGAAGCCCAAAAGGCTGGCGGTACAGCGGCCTTTATTGATGCTGAGCACGCGCTGGATCCTGATTATGCGCAAAAAATTGGTGTCGATGTTGATAACCTGCTGGTTTCACAGCCGGACACCGGTGAGCAGGCGCTGGAAATTGCTGACGCATTAGTGCGTTCCGGTGCGGTTGATATTCTGGTCATTGACTCGGTAGCGGCGTTAACACCAAAGGCGGAAATCGAAGGCGATATGGGTGACTCGCACATGGGGCTGCAGGCGCGTTTGATGTCGCAGGCGCTGCGTAAAATGACGGGTAATGTGAAACGCTCCAATTGCATGGTCATCTTTATTAACCAAATTCGTATGAAAATTGGTGTCATGTTCGGTAACCCTGAAACGACAACGGGTGGTAATGCGCTGAAATTCTATGCCTCGGTTCGATTGGATATCCGACGTATTGGCGCGATCAAGGAAGGCGATGAAGTGGTGGGTAACGAAACCCGCGTGAAAGTGGTTAAAAACAAAATGGCGCCACCGTTCAAGCAAACGGAATTCCAGATTATGTACGGCAAAGGTATTTTCCGTATGGGCGAGTTGATTGATCTGGGGGTGAAGCAGGGATTGGTTGGTAAAGCGGGTGCTTGGTACAGCTATCAGGGCGATAAAATTGGTCAGGGTAAAGCTAATGCGGCGCAGTTTCTGAATGATAATCCAGCTGTCGCAGAAGAAATTGAAGGTCAGATTCGTGCCGCATTGCTAGGTAATGTCACACCAGTGGCGGACGAAAGGTAATGTCACACCAGTGGCGGACGAAGGTATTGAAGAAGTTGAGTTCTAACCTGCAATAGGTGTGGCGATTTGATGAGAAAACGGTAGGCTTCGGCTTGCCGTTTTTTGTTTTGGGGAAAGGTGTTCTCCAAAGACGCTATTCTGACGTAGGTTAGAATCCACATTGTATTTATTTCTCCTACGCCACCCGGCGCAGACCGAGTTCCACAGATGCGTGGCTAAATTAAACTGACGCTCTAGAAAAATGAAAAGCAAAAGCAGCAAAATTTTAGAAACATCCGCTGATATCCGTTTTGCCGCCATGAATCTGCTGGCACGACGCGAACACTCCCGTTTGGAATTAGTGCGCAAGTTGCAAACACGGGTGGAGAATATGGAGTTGTTGGACACTGTACTTGATCGACTCATCGAGGATCACCTGCTGGATGATGAGCGATTTTGTGAAGCATTCGTGCGTATGCGGGCGAATAGCGGCTATGGGCCGGTTCGCGTACGTGCAGAGTTAAAAGACCGCGGTGTTTGTGATCAATTGATTGCACAGTATATGGCGGCTCACGATAATGACTGGTTTGAGCAGGCTAGGTTAGCCTTTGAAAAGAAATACGGAACAAGTCCAGAGAATGATGCCAAGAGTCGCGCTAAGCAGCAGCGTTTTCTGGCACAGCGTGGCTTTAGTTTTGAACAGATTAAATACGCCCAGTCGGGCTCTGATTATTAAGGTAGTTTTATGAAAGTTGCATTTTTAGGATTAGGCGTGATGGGTTACCCCATGGCGGGACACTTGGCCCATTCAGGCATCGAAATGACGGTATTTAATCGGACCAAGGAGCGAGTTCTAAAGTGGATGGAACAGTATCCGGGCACCCTGGCGCCAACACCCGCTGCCGCTGTGAAGGAAGCCGACGTGGTTGTCTCCTGTGTCGGTAATGATGACCATTTACGCGAGATTTTATTAGGCGAGAATGGCGCCTTTGATGCCATGCGAAAAGGGACTTTATTCATTGATCATACAACGGCATCGGCGGATCTTGCGCGCGAGCTGGATAGGGAAGCGCGAGAACGCGGTTTTAACTTCATGGATGCCCCGGTTTCCGGGGGACAGGCTGGTGCCGAAAGTGGAGAGTTGACCATTATGGTTGGTGGGACACCGACAGACTTTGTTCATGGGGCTGTGGTTCTGGATGTGTATGGCAAAACGGTCAAATTGATGGGGCCGGTGGGAAGTGGTCAGTTGACCAAGATGGTTAACCAGATCTGTGTTGCCGGCTTGATTGAGTCATTGGCGGAGGGTCTGCATTTTGCAGAGGCAGCGGGCTTGAATGGCAACGCTGTAATGTCTGTTCTATGTAATGGCGCGGCGAGCTCCTGGCAAATGGAAAACCGTCATCAAAGTATGCTGAGAGGGGAGTACGACTTCGGCTTTGCAGTCGACTGGATGCGCAAGGATTTGGGCATGGCCCTGAGTGAAGCAAAAAACAACGGCATTGAGCTGCCGGTGACTGAGCTTGTCGACCAGTTTTATGGTGATGTGCAGTCTATGGGCGGAGGTCGCTGGGATACTTCGAGCCTGCTTGCCCGATTGCAAGCTAAGGACATTGGCTAAGGGTAATACCCTTAGCTGATTAATCTTTAGATAAGGAGTTCATTATCCGAGTTAAAGCCCAACAGCGTGTTCAGGCGATCACGACAGACCCCATCGGACCGTTGCTGGTTAAATTAACCATCCCAATGTTGTTGGCCATCATCTCAATGATGTTGCTGGGCTTGGTTGATAGTTATTTTGTAGCACTGCTTGGTACTGGCCCCTTGGCGGCGGTCAGTTTTACTCTGCCGGTGACCTTTACGGTGATTAGCGCCGGATTGGGTATTGGGATGTCGTTAGGTGCGTTGGTGTCGCGTTTGATTGGTGCCGGAAAGCATGAGCATGCTGCACGACTGATTACTGATACCCAGCTGTTTACGTTCTGTGTAGGTTTGGTCCTGGCGTTAATGGGCTTTGGGCTGATTGAGCCAATTTTTAAGTTATTAGGTGCGACCAGTGAGGTGATGCCCGATATTAAAAGCTATATGCATTACTGGTTATTAGGCGCTCCTTTTCTCATGTTGATTCTGGTGACTAATAATGCATTTCGAGCCATTGGTAATGTCAAAGCATCTGCCTGGTTATCAACGCTGCTGGCAGTGAGTAACGCCATCTTTGATCCATTGCTGATTTTTGGCGTAGGGCCGTTGCCGGCAATGGGGGTAGCAGGGGCCGCGTTGGCGACTTTACTGGCGGTGTTGTTAACCTGGTTTATTTCGTTGTTGACCATTTGGCACAAAGAAAAACTATTATTGCTCTGCTGGCCTGGTTTATCTGCGCTCGTTGCAAATTGGCGGCGCCTATTGGTTATTGCCTTACCGGCCATGGGCTCGAATATTATGACGCCGGTTGCGGCGGCGATCTTAACGGCCATTATCGCGCAGTCAGGGCCTGAGTCTGTGGCCGGTTTTGGTGTTGGTAGCCGGATTGAATCGGTTGCTCTAATTCTGGTTTTTGCGCTGTCGTCGGTATTGCCCATGTTTATCGGCCAGAATATTGGTGCGGGCAAGCCACAGCGTGCTTATTCAGCGTTATTGATTGGTCTGCGTTTTAGCCTGTTTTTTCAGGCTGCTGTTTATCTGTTGCTGCTGCTGGGATCGCAGTTTATTGCCTCAGCATTCAGTAGTGACGAGCGGGTTATTGAGGTGATTCGCGCATTTCTGCTCATTTTGCCCTTAACCTATGGTGCACATGGGGTCGTCATTTTAATTATGGTCTGTTTAAACGTGCTGAAACGGCCAAAGTTAGCGCTACTGACAACGCTGATTAGACTGCTGGTGCTTTATGTACCATTAGCGTTTATTGGTTTTCAGTTGGCCGGTGCGACGGGGATGTTTGTGGGCGCTGGGTTGGCTAATATCATTGCGGCGCTGGTGGCCTATCACCTGCTGCGTGGAGTGGCCCGGCAGCAGGGATTATTAGCGCTTTAAGCCTAATTGAGTGGAATGCTGAAGCGACTAGTTAGCGAAAAATTTCGGAAAAGAAATTTTGCATCGCTTGCCAGGAACGGCGATCAGCATCTTCATCATAGGCCAGTGCGTCCAGCCCATAAATACTCGAATTGGGGTTGGTGAAGCTGTGCTTAACGCCGCCAAAGCTAAGTAATTGCCAGTCAGCATGGGCCGCTTCCAGTGATTGCTTAAAGGCGCCTACCTGCTCAGCGGAAACAAAGGGGTCAGCGTGACCATGGGCGGCGAGAATCTTGGCGTTGATATTGTCATATTGGGCAGGCGTTGCGGCTGGCAGAGAACCGTGAAAGCTCACTACGCCGTCAATATCGGCACCACTATAGGCAAGTTGCATGACCGTTGCGCCGCCAAAGCAATAACCAATGGCAGCGGTTTTTTCCTCATCGACCAGTTCGTGACCCTTCAGTTGATCCAGCCCGAGTTGTGCACGTTGCTGCCAGGTGTCCACATTCTCGGTGATTTTTGACATCCAGGCGTTTGCCTGCTCTGGGTGTTTTGTGATTTGGTCTTTGCCATACATATCGACCGCGAAGGCGACATAGCCTAAATCTGCCAACATACGCGTTCGCTCGCGCGCATAATCGTTTAATCCCCACCACTCGTGAACAACGAGCACACCCGGCCGTTTGCCTTCGATACTGTCATCCCAGCTTAGGTAGCCCTTTAATGGCGTATTGTTATGCAGGTAGTGGATCTCTTGCGTTTGGATTTCTGCGGATAGCGACGTGCAGAAAAGTAGCGCAAGTGAACAAAAACCGCTTCGCACAAATGAGTGGTGCATGATGAACTCCTGGAAACCTGTTAATTATCCCAAAAACGTCTCATCTCAACATAGACGAAGGAGGCTGTCCAGGCAATCAGTACCAATCCAGCCAGGGCTTCAATACCAGTAACAAAGCGTAGGTAATCGGTGGGAATAATGTCGCCGAATCCCAGCGAGGTGTATGTGACAAAAGAGTGGTAGCCGCAATCTAACAATGACCCGGTAAAATTGCCGGTGAGTGTACCAATTTGTTCGCTGGCGATAAGCAAATAGTAGCCAATACCGAAAATCCAGATTTCAATGACGTGGGCAATCATGGTGCCTAATACCGCTACCACCAGCCTGAGGCGGTGGCGGATATTAATTTTCGGCAGCAACTGTGACAGTCGCGTAAGCATTTCGTAGTGCACCAGCACTGCTAACATAACGAGCAGAGAGGATGTCAGCAGTGCAGTCAGCATTATCAATAGGAGTTAGAGGTTATGAGTTGGTGGCTTGATCGTTAGAGGCTGGTGATTTGCTCTGGTCTACTATCTGAGCATTTCCACGGGCCGCTTTATCTTTTTGAACGGAGGCATTGACGCGTTTTTTGATTTCAGCGATTGCAGCGTCGTAGTTGGGCTCAATATCTTCCGGGCTTGAAAAGCATTCTGACAGGTTACGCAATAGCCCATCGCTTAAACCATAAATCCAGCCGTGCACGGAAAGTGGCTGCTTGCGCGCCCAGGCATCCTGAATAATGTTGGTGCGGCAGACATTTTTCATACCTTCTAACACATTCAGTTCACACATATAGTTATGGAGGCGGCTTTCGCTTTCCAGTTCATCTAAAAAGGGTTTGTGTTTGCTATGTACATCCTGAATATGCTGCAACCAGCTGTCAATAAGGCCGTGTTTTTCATTTAATACCGCGGCCTTAACGCCGCCACAGCCATAATGACCTACCACGATGACATGCTTGACCTTGAGCACCTCAACAGCGAACTGAATGACCGATAGGCAGTTGAGGTCAGTATGAACAACGAGGTTGGCAACATTACGGTGGACAAAGATCTCACCGGGCATTAATCCAAGAATTTCGTTGGCGGGTACTCGAGAGTCAGAACAGCCAATCCACAGGTACTCGGGAGCCTGTTGTTGTGATAGCTGCTCGAAGAAGTCGGGCTGCTCTTTAACGATAGCGGCGGCCCACTCGCGATTTTTTTGAAAAAGTTCTTTTAGTTCGTTCATTGTTGTTTGTGAATTACCTTAAATGACGGTTGATTTTGTTATTCGAGAATACCTTCGAGCGGGTGACCCACTTCGAGCTCCAGACTGGTGGCTTCGCGCAGGCTTTCAATACGCACATCAAAATGCAGTACTTTGCCGGCCAGCGAGTGGTTGGCATCAATGGTGACCTCATCACCATCAATAGCGGTAACGGTGAACTGCTCGCCATGGCCTTCTTCACTTTCAAGTTCAAACTGCATGCCGACCTCTAATGGACCCACATCGGCAAATGCGGTCAGCGGTACTTTGTGAATAAGTTCGGCATCTGGCTGGCCATAACCGTCCTCTGGCTGGACGGTGACCTGTAGCTGATCACCGGCTTTGTGACCTTCGAGGGCTTTTTCCAGGCCTGGCAAGAGGCCGTGGGTGTTATGCATATAAGTCAGCGGCTCCCATTCTGGGGACGCGTCGACTTGTTGGCCGTTATCGTCGGTGGCGGTGTAATGCAGGGTAGCCACGACCTTGCCCGTGATGATCATTAAAAACTCCTGGTACCTGTCTGGGGTGGTATAAATTTAGTGTTGTGTTGGTGTCAGGATGATGAGCGCGTTTTGTACATGCTCTGCCGCCTTTAACCCCAGTGGGGTTAAGTAGCCACCATCAGGTTGAGTAATCAATCCTTTATCGTAAAGGCGCTGTGTAGCAGTGATGACGCCATCAGCGGCGGAAGAGTGTACTTTGATACCCTCGTGTGTGGTGCTGAGGTTGAAACGTGCCAGGATGTTTACTTCTTCAATCAGATCAGCTGTGTAGGGCATGGTGATTCCTCAATGGGTGGGCTATTACAGGTTTCAGTGGACTAAATTTAACGCTTGGAAGCAAGCGCTGTTTAAAAAATTAAAACCCTGCTAGCGTTTATTTCTTTTACGTCGCCGTTCGTTCATTTTAAGCACAAACTGACGAATTTTGTCGTTGTGTTTGTTGAGGTGAAAATAACACAGTAGAAAGTACAGTTGGCAGCTTTTATTGTTGCTGATTCGACGCTGCAACGTCGTAAGGTCTTTAAGTGCGTTATATTTTTTGAAGGGCGAGCGTGAAACCTTCTCTAAATCAATTAAACGCACTGGCGCTTCGTTGTTGTCGGGATTGATAAAAATATGCTTCGGGTAGAGGCAGCCGTGACGGTAACCGGCAGCATGCAGTTTGGCAATCACATTGGCGAGCTCGCGTGTTATGCGCCGGCTTTCGTTAATGGAGCTGGGCTGGTAGTGATCAAGGTCCTGATAGCCTTCAAGCTCCGGGGTAACCAGAATCGATTGTAATTCATTATCTTGAGTTCTATAGCCTTGATAGCAGGCATCGAGGCATTCGATTCCCAGTGATTGGAAGGCCGTAATATTGTTAAATTCCTTAAGGGTTAAGGGAATCCCTGTAATCGGGTGGGTCAGTGTCTTGCTGATGTAGTTGACTTGGCGTTTGACGTAAAAAATATGCTGTTTGCCGCTGTCGTCGGCAATGACCAGTTTGCCCACTTCACTGCGGCCGCCGCGACCAATATTGGGTTCATCGACAAAGCCCAGTTTAGCATTCCATAATGACTCAAAATCGCCCACTCCGTGGTTGGTAAACAGGTTTTGCCAGCCTGGCGTAAAAAAATCGGTGGTTTTGCTCATGTTATAGAAGGCCCTGTTTGAGCTAAATAGAGTATCAATGGTGCGCCAGGAAATCCGTAATGACATAACTAATGTAGCTGTCGATGGCGTCATCGTCGAGTTCGCGCTCACCTTCATGCCACCAAGCCCCAATCGCGGTAACACTACCGAGTGAGGTATTAAAAGCGTCACGAAACAACTCCATTAGTAATACTTGGTCTTCAATGCCTTGGTTGATAACCAGAAAGCGCAATATTTGAGAGGCTTTGCTGTTATTGCGGGCCATGTCCCGCATTTGTACGATGAGTGATTGGTGGACTGACATGCTCGGGCTGTATCTCTTTATATAATTGTATTTTTATTGTTTTAAATTATCTGCTTACGGCTTTATATCGCGCTCACCGCCGTATTCTAGCAGATCAATTAGCGGTTCCCTATTATTATAAAGTGTTTAAAAAATAAGCAGGATCAGGTTGGCCGCAGCGGCACCAATCAGGACAAAAAAGGTGAGCTGCATGCCGCGTACTCGAGTTGGCATATGTTCGGTTAAAATACCGCGCGCGTGGATAAGTCGCCCAGCCAGAAGACATAGACCGAACAGGTGTAGTAATAAACTGTGCGCTTGATTTAACTCCAGCAGTAGCATCAGCAACAGGGCAATAGGAATGTATTGCGCCGCGTTTGCCTGGGCACTGATGGCCAACTTTAAGCGCGGGTTATTGCCGTCGCCAAGGCTAATTTGAAAACGTTGCCGTGACTTAATAACGTTGGTTGATAGCCAAACAACGAGTAGGGCAAGCAACGACGCGTAAATGGTCGTAATGGGCATGGTTGGTTCCTGATTTGGCCTGTCAGCAGTCCCTAAATGACGGCATCAAACAGTTCAAGCTTGGGGTGGCCATTGTAGATATCTTTGGCGCTGCCAGCATTTTTGTGGGCGTTGCGAAAGGCTTCTGATTTGGTCCAGTCCTCAAAGGCCTGACGGGATTCCCAAGTGGCATGGGAGGAAAACAGAGTGTGGTCTTCGTTGGTTTCGCCGCGCAGTAAATTGAAACTGACAAAACCGGGCACGCCCTCAAGGTACGAGTCACGGTTTTTCCAGATGTTGATAAAATCGTCCTCTTTGCCAAGGGCAACCTTGAAACGGTTCATTGCTAAAAACATGACAGGCCTCATAAATGGATCATTTTTAAAGACGCTCACTTTAGCAGGTTTTTGATAACGGTTGCAGATGCTGTTCAGTTGGGGGTCCAGCGAAACGGTACCATCGTTGATTGCTCAAAACCGTGACGTTCGTAAAAACGATGGGCGCCAATATTATCCTGGTCGGTAAGCAGGGTGATCCGTTGGCAGCCCTGCTCACGTGCGAAATTTAGCGCATACTTAAGCAGCTTTGAGCCGACACCGCGTGATCGGTAATGAGATGAAATAACCATGTCTTCAAGAATGGCAACCCGAGCACCCAGCGCCGTGGACATGGTATACAGCAAATTGATCATGCCGATGATTTGCCCAGCTTCGTGGGCAACAATAATGTCACCGGTTTCAGCATTATCAATAATTGCGGCCAACCCTCGGCTCTGGGCTTCATGATTGGGCTTGAATTCGGCTTCCTGGGCGAATAACTGATCAAGAAGAAGACAGAGCTGGGGGATATCTGAAGAAATAGCAGTGGTGATTTCCATGTGACTTACCGATTACAATAGTGATTCATCGCTCCAGTATCTAATGCAGCTTCTAATTAGGCAATGCCTGCCAACGGCTTGATAGTCATGTCAATCAGCGCTTTATTGCTGTAAGCTGCCCGCCCGCCGCACATTGACTGGCGATTTTAATTCTTAATGAGATAACACATGACTTTCAGCACTATTGGCCTCTTACCACAAATTCAGGAAGCGCTCACCGAGAAGGGCTATCACACGCCGTCCCCTATTCAGGCGCAGGCTATTCCAGCCGTGTTGTCTGGCCGGGATGTCATGGCTGCGGCGCAGACGGGTACCGGTAAAACAGCGGGCTTCACCTTGCCATTACTGGAAGTGTTGATGCAGGGCAAATCAGCCGAGTCCAATCAGGCGCGTGCGCTGGTGTTAACGCCAACACGTGAGCTGGCTGCACAGGTGGCAGACAGTGTTGCGACCTATGGCAAATATTTACCGTTAAGCTCAGCGGTCGTGTTTGGTGGCGTAAAAATTAATCCACAGATGATGCGTTTACGACGTGGCGCTGATGTGTTGGTTGCAACGCCGGGTCGGTTACTGGATTTGTATCAACAGGGGGCCGTTAAATTCCAGCAGCTTGAAGTATTGGTGTTGGATGAGGCCGACCGCATGCTGGATATGGGCTTCATTCATGACATTAAAAAGATTATTGCGCTGCTACCAAAAGAACGCCAAACACTGATGTTTTCGGCCACTTTTTCTGACGATATTCGCCAGTTGGCGAAGGGTTTGGTGAAAGACCCGGTTGAGATTTCTGTCAGCCCTCGTAATACCACGGCAAAAACAGTTGAACAGTGGATTTGTCCGGTGGATAAAAAGCAAAAGGCTGGCCTGCTGATTCAGCTGATACGTGATAATGACTGGCAGCAGGTGCTGGTATTCTCGCGTACCAAACATGGCGCTAACAAACTGGCTAAGCAGTTGGAGGCGGCGGGTATTACTGCGGCGCCCATTCACGGTAATAAAAGCCAGGGTGCACGCACCAAGGCGTTGGCTGATTTTAAGCGTGGTGCTGTTCAGGCTCTGGTAGCAACGGATATTGCCGCTCGTGGACTGGATATCGATCAGTTACCTCAAGTGGTTAATTTCGACCTGCCCAATGTGGCAGAGGATTATGTGCACCGGATTGGTCGCACCGGCCGTGCTGGCGCTAAAGGGCAAGCGGTATCGTTGGTTTGTGCCGATGAGTTCAAAGAGTTGTTTGCTATTGAGCGTCTGATCCAACAGCTGTTGCGGCGGGAATTGGTGGATGGTTTTGAGCCCGTACATGATGTGCCAGAATCAAAACTGGATCGTCGCCCCATCAAACCCAAAAAGCCGAAAAAGCCAAAGCCTGACCATCGTGATGGCCAGCGTTCAGGTGACACGGCCCGAGGCCATAAGCCAGCAGGTAAAAACAAGCGCCATACCGGTGGCGGTAAACCGGGTGGTGCGCGTCGGGGTAACAGCGGCAACCGCAGTCGTTCCGGTGGCGGTGCAGCTAAGTCAGGGCAGACTGGCAACCGTTAAGGCTGTATTTAGCGTGAAACTGTTTCGGCTGCCTTAAGGTTTTGTTGTTGTTTTTGCTGGCAGGTTAGCGATAAAGAATTTTCACATTGGTTCGGAGTGACAATGTTTTATCGTGTCACCCCGAACGAAGAGAGCCGTCTTTCCGGCTCCTCTAAGATTAACTAAAAGTATTCAGCGTGATGACTAAGGGGCGAGCCCCCTAAACATTCCTTGGCGCGAACATAATAATTGCCATTCCCAGTAATGCCACGCCAGAGCCCACTAAATCCCAACTGGTTGGCTTGATGCCGTCCACTGCCCATAACCATAAAATGGCTGCAAAAATATAGACCCCACCATAGGCGGCATAAACGCGTCCGGCGGCCGTTGGATGAAGCGATAATAGCCAGGCAAACAAGGCCAGGCTAATGGCCGCGGGTATTAACAGCAGAATTGTTTTTCCTTCCCGTAACCACAGATAGGGTAGGTAGCAGCCAACAATTTCGGCAACGGCGGTCACCAAAAACAACAGTAGGGTTTTAAGTTCAGGCATGGGCTTGTTCGCTTATTTTGCGGTGCGTGTGTAGAGAGGCGGATTATGCCTGTACGTCCGACCAGACCGCAAATTCATTACCGCTGGGTTCGCTGAAATGAAAACGACGGCCGCCAGGGAGTTCAAAAATCGGTTTGATAATCAGACCACCTGCGGCGCAGATTTTTTCCTGTGTTGCTTCCAGTTGTTCGCTGTAAAAGACCACCAGTGCGGCACCATGTCGAGTTTGTGACGCAAGGTCGGCGCGATAAAAACCACCATCAACACTGGCCTCGGAAAAGGCGCTGTAATCTGGTCCGTAGTCGGTAAACGCCCAACCAAAGACGTTTGTGAAGAAGGCCTTGGTAGCACTCAGTTTGGAGGCCGGAAATTCCAGATAATTAATTTTTTCGTGTGCTTTCATTTCCGGTCTCCGTGGAGGCTTGCTTACTGAGTGACAACCCAAAGCGCATGTAAGACGGCGGGGAAGTAGAAAAACAGGCATAGGATAAGGTTAATAACGAGATCCTTACCGGCCCCTTTTTTAAGGAATACAGCCAGTGGCGCAAGCAGGATGGCGATCACAATCAAGACGAGTTTGTTGTCCATAATGACTCCTGAGTTTTGTGGGGGTGTGTTTAGTACGTTACACGATTGTCGTGGCGGCTTAAACTGTGCGTTGTCATTAGGGCGCAAAATGCCCCATCAGGCCGTATACGGTTTTATTGGGTTGAGTGGGCCGATTAATAACGAGTGCGGGCTTGTGGCTTGCCGATGAAATAGCCCTGTGCATAGTCAACACCGTACTCATTAAGCATCTTCAGAGTTTCTCCATCCTCAACAAACTCGGCAATGGTTTTTTTACCCATGCCTTTGGCAACGTCGGTCAGGGCTTTCACAAATAATTGATCATCGTGGTTATCGGCCAGGTGGCGGATAAATGCGCCGTCAATTTTGACGTAATCAACAGGCAGCTGTTTAAGGTAAGCAAAGGATGAGAAGCCAACACCAAAATCATCGAGTGCGAAATGGCAACCCAGTGCGAGCACTTCGTTCATGAGTTGTTCCGCTGATGCTAAATCGGCTACCGCTGATGTTTCAGTGAGCTCAAAAACAATATTGTTGGCAACCACACCTTCCTGACCGAGGTGCTCTCTTAATAGCGGCAAAAGTGTTTCGTCGTTGATAACCCGGCCAGACAGGTTAATGGATAGTTTAATTTGCTGACCGTCGTTATTAAGCTCAATATGCTGGCGAATAGCTTCCTTGATGACCCAGTGATCAATCGCGTGTATCATGCCTGTTTGCTCAGCCACTTCAATGAAGGGGCCCGGCGGGAATACGCCGCCTTCACCATCCAGCATGCGTAGCAAGACTTCATAATGCGACACTTTATGGGTGGCAATTTCTAAAATGGGTTGAAAATAGAGAACAAACAGATCGTTTTTTAAGGCGTTTTCAATGCGCTCTTTCCAAAACACCCGTTTATGGATTCGTTCCCGGGTTTTGTCGTCCAATTGAAACAGGTGCGAGCATCCCTTACCCATTTCTTTGGCCTGGTACATCGCCAGATCAGCATAGGAGAGTAGCTCATTAATATCATCACCATGCGTTGGAAATAAAACGATGCCAATACTTGAGCCAATAGCGGATTGATCTTTTTTGCTGCTGGTTTCCAGGCTGTTGATTTGTCTGACAACATTTTCTGCAAATGCCGCGGCCTGGTTTTGGTTGGCTTCACGTAACACGATCGCAAATTCATCACCACCCAGTCGTGCCACAATATCACTTGGGCTGGTAATGCTGCGAAGCTGCTCAGCGACCTGATTCAGCAGCTGGTCACCGGCATGGTGGCCCAGTGTTTCATTGATAAGTTTAAAATCATCTAAATCCAGCATTAGCAGTGCGCCGCTGCGGCCATAGCGTTTAGCCACCTCAATAGCGGCTTTGAATTCATTTTGAAAGCGGCGGCGATTATACAGTGAGGTTAGGGGGTCGTGATCAGCTAGCCAGGCGAGCCGTTGCTCAGCTTCGATGCGTTCGCTGATGTTTAAACCAATGGAAATCATGACCGCACCGTTATCATCCATAGCCTTGCTTTGCAGGTGGGTGTGAATCCATGAAATGGAGGATAAGCTGCCATCGGTGTGATAGAAATCGGCCTCATGGCGGAAGCTTTGACGCTTGCCGGATCGCACTGCTTCAATAGCAAGCAGAACAGAAGGCAAGGTGTGGGGGGCTAAAAAGGAGTCGCGGAAAAGTTGACCGATTGTTCGCTCTTCCTGGTAGCCTGAAAAGGTTTCGCCGTGTGAATTTAGCAGGCGAATGCGGCCTTCAATATCCTGAGTCACAATAATGACTTGGGCGGTGTCCAGCAGTTGATTGACAAAGTCACGCTCCTGCGCAAGCTCACTTGAACGCTCGACGAGCTGCTGAGCATGTTCGTTAACCGATGTGTCAAGCAACTCGAGCTTTTCTGATAAGGCGATAGCGGTATCATTCAGTGTGTCAATTTCGTCCCTTGTGCCACTGAGGCGAGCCGACTGCTGCAAACGTTTTTTGACTTGATCGAAAGCTCCTTCAGCAAGTAATGGCAAGTGGCGGGCGATATTTTGCAGGCGCGCCAATGGTGGGCGAAGCAACAGAAGTATAAAAAGGAGTGACAGAGCCAAGGCTGCAAAGTCAGAGAGCAGGCTGGTGTAGGTGATGTTTCGAATGCTGTGCAGCGCGTCGGTGACGTCCTCAATGATAAGAATATAGTCCTGTTCAGTCGTGCTGTTTGGGCTCAAGGGGAGTAATTGCAGGTTAAAACTTCTGTCACCAAAGCCTGTTTGCGCACCCTGTTTCAGTGCTGTGTCGAAAGAGGCTTCTTCACTGAATTTGAGCAGTAATGGGCGGTTGGTTGCCATTGAGGTTAACGCGGCAATGCCAACCCCCCAGTTCGGTATGTGGTTACTATTGGTATTTGCGCTAATTAGTCCGGCAATGGCTTGGCTTGAGTAGCCCAAGCCGATGACTAAATCAGCAAGAGAACGACTGAGGACAATAAAACCGTTGATATCGCCTTGCTCTAACACCGGCGTAACAGCAATAACCTCACAGCGTTGCTGGCAGGCGAGAAACGTAAGAGAGTGCTCGTTTTCCCTGACTTGTTGCAGCCAGCTGGCGAGGTTGCCTGTGTTAATTCTATTGCCACCAGAGAAAACTATATCCCCGTTCATTTTGTGAAGTTGCAGGGCGTTTAAATTCCATTCAAAGCGCAGCTTTTGCCAGCGTTTTTCAAGGTGTTCAGTACGATCGCTGATGTTGCCATCCATCTCTGTGTTGATGGCGTCAGCAATTCTTAACAGGTATTCACGCTCGTACTCGAGTAGCGTTTTAAGCTGCTGTTCGTTGCGCTTTTTATCCTGTTCTAGATTATTGGCAAGTTGGTGTTCCAGAGTATGTTGGGTAAACCACCCCATAACGGAGCCAAACAGGGCTAATACGCAACCGATAATCAGGCCGACTTTCCATTTTAAGCTGAGCCTGTGGCTTGAGCTTGGTTTGTGGTTCATTCGGTGAATGCCGTCAGGTGTTTGTTAAAAACGGTAAGAGACTAGTAGCGCAAAAATGTCCCATTCAGGATCGGTTGGCGTTGAGGGTGGATTATCAACCCGGGATAAAATGAAGGTGCCGTCATTTCGGTGGTACTCGGCACTGACCATAAGGTTACGGCTAACGTCCCAACGTACGCCTGCTACCCAGGATTTTGTAAATGTGGAGTGGGGTGGCTGCCCACTGGCCGGTCCGCGCATTTTACCGCTCTTGTCATCCTTATCCCGGAACGAAGCCTCGTAGCGAAGCCAGGAAGACCAGCGGTTAGAAAAACGGTGTAATGCCTGGACATAGTAAGCTTCTGCTTCACCGTCCAGTGTTTCAAAGACCGGTGAAATACCGTTGTAGTAAATCGGTTGGCGCGAGTATTCAGCGGTAAAGCTCCAGCGTTCGGCATTATATTCGGCCGATAAAATACGAATGTCGCCATCAATATAGCCGTCACTGAAAATAGGGCCGGGTTGGGCATTAAAGCGTAGCGTGTAGTTCACATTGGAAAGTGCGATACGAATGCGGCCCGCATCATACTCATATAGCAAGCTTGAGGTCACATTCTTTTCGTCGCTATCGAGTGAGCCAGGCAGGTTCTCGCCAATAAATGTGGCTTTAATGTTTTTATCCGTAGGAAATTTACCTACATTGACGTTGAAAGTGATGGAACTGTTATCAAAATTCATACCGCCAAACGCGCTCAGGCCGTCGGATGATAAAAGAACGTTTCTGACGCGGTCAAAGTAAATGGATTGAGGCATAAATACCCCGGGACGGGTTGCAGCAACATCTCGGGTATCGTTATAGAGACCAAATTTATTTTTAATTCTACCCACACGGAAGCCTAATTCACCGGCGCGACCTTCGAATAGCTGGTAGCTAAAAAAGCCATAATCTAAATGTGGTGAGCCATTATCCATTTCGCCAGCTCGACGCGACAGAATCTGTGCAGAGGCGGACAGGTTAGAGGTTAGCTGCAGGCGAGTATTGAGGCCTGCTTCGGTGAACTCAAAACTGCCGTCCTCACTATCACCAAACCAGTTATTATGGTTGGTATTAATATATCCCTGCGTTAAAAAGCCATGTATCTGAAGGCGATCTGTCCAGCTGGTATCGTCAGCCGCCAGTGCGCTATTTACACTGCCGCAAACAAGGAGTAGGGCGGAATTTAAAAAATTATGCTTCATTATTGATTTCGCAGGCTGCTTTGAACATTGGTTGGTATTATTTTTCAACCGGAACAGTTTTGACACCATGACCCGTACCTCTCTCATCAATATAGCCGATGGCGCCAGGTGTTGCCGCGATAACGCGGAGCATTTCCTCTTTATTTTTCACCAGTGCCGGTGCTTTTCCTGTACCTGAATAAATTAGGCGATCCCAATTTTTACGTAATTGGTAAGGAAATATCTCTAAAACGTTTTTACAAAATTTTTGGTGTATGGGATATCTGTCCTCATAAACAAACACTTTGATTAATGAGCCGTCTTTCCATTGCGTGTGTTGCATGCTGAAAATTGCCCGCAGTTCGTTGCGGTCAACAGAGGTCAAAGGGTTTTGGCTGTTAATGATGACAACTTCAGCATAGCTAAAGGCCGCTGAGAAAAAACCAGATAATAGAACTAACGAGAGCACAAATACTTTGCAACAGTTCCTTGTCACTGGACTGATCTCTTGGTGATTTCGATTTAACTATTGTAGCCCACTAAAGCCTTATAAATCTTGCGCTTTTTTGATTAATGCTGAGCTAAGTTGTTGTAATTATTATAGGTAATTGTTGTTTTTTGATGTTTTAGCATAGGTAGCCTGAGGCCTATTAATAAACCCCAGGCGATAAGTGTTATTTTATTAACCGAATGGCAAAGGGCACTCGGAACGTCTTACCCTTTGATGATTCAATAACCCCCATGATGCAAAATATTAAATGGCAAATACCAATAATGGGCATTAAAAAAACGCCAATAACAATCAAGCTAAGCAGCATGGCAGCCAGGTAAGCTAATATTGCGGTAATTGACCAGTTTAGTGATTCTTTAGCTTGATCGAATAGGTAGGCATCATCTTTTTTAACGAGATAGATGATTAAGCCGGGGATAAAGCCAAAAAACAGTGTGGCAATCCAGGTGATCAGGGCTAAATTTTTTGAGTCTTGGGTTATTTCAGGGGTGGGAGTGTTGTGATCCATTACGCCGCCTTTTTAATCGATTAGTGATGATAAAACCCCATAGAAGGGGTGACGCTATTATCAAAGAGCAATAACCGTTGGTCGAGGATTTATTGAGGATTTAAAAAATCTAAAGCAATCATAGAGCAACAATAATTCACGGCAGTCAAACGTGATAGCAAAGTGTGCCCGAGATCGGTCCTGTGGTGGGGTTCTAAAGTGATCTTCGTAAAATACAACCAATACTCTACATTGGTATGATGACGGTTTATTTTTAGGGTTGCTCGATATTACTTCTTCATTGACAAAAACGACAAAATGCCAGTCTCAATTTTCGTTCGCGGTCTCGCTAGTTTGTGAATCTATTTATGTAGGTTATTTCGGATTCTGCCGTAATGAGTGTTTTGATATAAGCTTTAAGCTCCATGCAGGTTGCTCTTGGCCCTAACGCTAGAAGCAGAGGGGCGACAGCCAGAGTGAGCGGCGGTTTGCTGTTGCCGCTGCCTGCTTTTGTTAGGTATTAGAATCTGTTCTAACTGAGTTTTGTTCAAACTATTCCAATACCTCAATTTCAGAGAAAAAGCATTTAGCTTGACCGGGGGCTGTGTGATACTGGATTTTGCTAAGTTTCAAAGTCGTTTTTTGGGGAATGGCTTTGGGTGAGTTTCTTAATGTGGTTCGAATCTGCTGAGCATTTTCAGGGTTGATTATTGCTTCTCCCTTACAGAGGTTTGTCCAGTCTTTATTGCCCGGGACGTCAATTACATACGACATGCCTCGGCCTGGGCGCATATAGGTGCCAGTTACGTCTGGCATCCAAGCGAAGCCATCTATTAACGGACCTTCACTTTTCTGTTTGATTGCTGATCCGCGAAACTGCTGACGATGTTCGGCAATGCATTGTTGGGTCTTATCTTCGGCATTAGTCGAGGCTTTTTTTCTTGCGATGACAGCCTGCTTGCAGGTGGATTCACATGCCTGTTGCGCTGTTTTACATTCTGAATAAGCCTTACGTAATTCCACATTAAGAAGGTCTGCATACGCTGTATTGATACTGGCTAACAGTAATGCCGTGCTGATTGTTAAAATATTGTATGCCTGCATAGTTTCAATTCCTTTGATGAGTGCAACGGGAGAAATGGATTATTTACATTACGGGCGCATAATTTGCGCTTCTAATACACTTAACGCCTAGCTCGCCGGAAAATGGCGAGCAAAGCGAATTATTTTTCCTGTACAGCTACTTGTTATAAAACATGGATATACAATGCGTAGTAAAAGCTACTTTTCTAGGGTAGGGAGCAAAGAACAAATTCATTTTATAGTCCGAGTGCTTAGCCTTGTTAGGTGTCATGCGACGAAGTAAACTGAATTGGCCTCGATCACGATTAATATCTGTGGTTTTCATTTACGCCTAAAATCTTATCTAGTTGCTAATTTATGCCGCAGACGGCATTGCCGAACGGAAGGAAGTTTCTCAACATTGCCTCTCGCATTTTTCATTGCTTGTTTAATGTTTTCGTCATTCGTATTGATTTTCTGTAGCTCTAATATGGCGTTATTGCAGAATTTCACACAATTCTTTGAATGCCGATTTTGATCAGCATTAGCACAAACTTTTTCCAACTCGGCCAGTTCAGTTTTTAATGATGCATAAGAGTCTTTAGTTACCTGATCTTGTATCTTGCTATTCTTTACCGTCCCGAGACTTTCTGGATTTATCAATACGCCTTTTACTTGAGATTCCTTATATCCAGCCGTCGCAGCTGCGTATGCTGAATAATCAAATTCACATTTGGAAACTTGTTGTTTCACTTTCTCAGGAAGTGGTTGAGGAATACCATTTACAAGCAAACGTAAATTCACGACGGCCTCACCGCATGAGGTGTTACATGCTACAGCAGCGGAGTTTTTAAGTTTTGCAGAATAGCATTCACTAGATTTTGGTATGACTGACTGATATAGAGCCTCTAAGTCATCTACTGCATGCACCGACATGCTGGTAACGAGGGCAGTGAACGCCAATACTATAATCTGTTTCATTATTTTCTCCTTGGCTAAATAATTGATCTTTTGAAAATTTTAAACCACTTGCTTGATCCAGCATTTTTTCAAGCTTCATACTAAGTATTTGCTTTTACGACAAAATCACAGTTGTTTTTATTTTAGTTGCCGATTGATAATTTAACTTTTAATTAAACAAGTCTCTTATAAATCCTATCGAATTCAGAGCAGCTAGGGTATCTAACGCTCAGGGCGTGACGCCATAGTCACTTGTTAAACATTATGGTAGTTCCTTGCGCAGAAACTCTACATCACAGTCTTTGCAGTAAGACCGGAATAAGAATTTGTAATTTATAAATAAACTTATGAATTTTGCGAGTTTGCTACCGAATAAAACAAAGTAAAAACAAGTAACGATAGATAAGACAAGTGGCGATGGCCCTCCGTCTTCACTTGTCGTTGCAATAACTGTAACGATGAATGAGATTAACCATATAGGAACAGTTGAAACTAATAATAAAAATACGAAGCCTACGGCATCCAAGGGAGATATTTTGAAACTAACTCCAAGTTTGCTTCGTTTTCCACAACGGGTACAAATATCTATCATATCTTTAGTGTTTAACGCCAAGGTAATGGGCAACTTTGCTGCGAAGCAGCGCTTAAAGTTGTCCAGCCGTAGGCGATCATTGACCGTTTTGTTATGTGTTGCTTATTAGAAACCATATGCCAGCCCCCATTATGCCTATTGATAGTGCGAAATGTATATTGCGTTCAATACTGCTAGCGGTTGGCTTAACATGATGAAGCGTCAGGGTGATTTCTTGATTGAACAAATACTCCAATACAGACCGGCCTCCCCAAACAACAAGTAAGAAAGACATTGAAAAATATGCCAGTTTCTCATTGTTTGAAAAATGTAATACAAGAGACAAAGCCAGAAGTAGCCAAAAGCATACCCAAAGTACTTTGTTTGCATTCCTGTAAGTAAACTTCATCTGATGCTCATGGACACATAACGCCCGGCTCACGCGCCGGTTTGGAGCCGCGAAGCGGCGGAAAATCGGTCGCTGTGCAGCCGATTGTTAGGACTTTTTGACATTTGAGGCAATTTTTTCTAATGCCTTAATCAGGTCTTTCATTTTTCGTATTAGGGCTTCCTGCGGAACATCTGCTCCCAAGTACGGACGCAAATCAATAATATGCGACTCTTTGACCACCCTATCTACGCCGTACTCATATTCGGCATGAATTGTAAATTTCTTTGGCATTAACGAATCATCTGCGTCTTGAGCGAAGACTACGAATCCCTGCGCCAAAGAAAAGGTCATTTCAGAACCAGGCGAAAAAGCCTCTATTGGTTGAGTGAAGGCGGCGCAAGCTGCCAAATCACTGTCTGGATTTTTTTCGCCAAACTTATGGAAAGACTTATCAAGGGTAAGCCTTAAATTACGTGCAGACGTGCGCCCTGTGTTGCAAATCGTGAGATAGAAAATCGGGTTGTCGGGTTCCAACTTCGGCGAAATTGTAACGTATGGGCGGCTCATAGCCTCATTCTGCTCCTGCATCACGTCAACAACACGCTTGTTGGCCTTCAAGATATGGTAGGTTGCCCAAGCGTAGAACCCCGTAATCACTACGAGAGCACCTGTGAGAATTTCAATAATGGGCAAGCTATTTAATGATTCCATCATCTTGTCCTAACGCCGCATTCAGCGGCTTGTCCGCTGCAATGCTTTGTTAAAAGTCACTTACATTCCGAAGTGCAATCAGGTCACAACCGACTATTGATTCTAGATTTTCAGTAATTTTTTCTGCACTCCAATCCCACCACGCGATTTCCAGGAGCTCATTGATTGTGTTTTCATTAAATCGGTATTTGATTACTTTGGCAGGATTGCCACCAACTACGCTGTATGCCGGGACATCAGCTGTCACAATAGACTTACTTGCTATAATTGCACCGCTGCCAATTTTGACTCCTGGCATGATTGTAGCTTCATAGCCTATCCAAACATCATCCCCGATTTCCGTATCGCCTTTATAGGGCAGATCGCCCTCTTTGGGCATGACCTTCTCCCAACCATTACCAAATATTTGGAATGGGTATGTAGAAAATCCGGAAACTTTATGGTTAGCGCCATTCATGATGAATTTTACGTCTTTTGCGATGGCGCAAAATTTTCCTATCAGGAGCTTATCTCCAATAAATGGAAAATGATAAAGCACATTGCTTTCAAATCGTTCTGGGCCTTCAGGATCATCGTAATAGGTATAGTCACCGACGATGATATTTTCAGACGAAATGTAATTCTTCAAATATCCTACTTGAGGAAACCCTTTCATGGGTTCTTTATCTTCAGGGCTAGGACCTTTCAAAATACCTCCAACGTGTCTGTGACTTTTAACGCTTGAATTGAGGGGCGGCGATAGCCGTCCCGCACGAATGACTTGTTAGCTGTTAATTGACCAATTTTACCGAGTGTGAAAAATGCTATGAAATGTACTATTTGCGAACAAAATCACGACAAAGCCGGTTTGGAATACTGCGTTGCTGCTCTGGTCGATAAAAACCAGAGATTAGAAACTCAGTGCTATAAAAACGCTGGTACATTTGGGCGATTGCTCGATGCTCTTGTATTGAGTTGGGATCAATCGCTAAACGGTAATCCCACTGCAGACACGATGCGAGCGTTAACGCAGGAGTTTGGGTATTGCATTACATGCAGAGCTTATTGCGATGGTGACTGTGACAGCTAACGCCGCGTTAAGTGGTGAGCAACGCTACCACCAGACCTAAGCTATTGTGCCGTAAACACTAAAGCCGATTCAAACTGAAAATGCCAAGCGTTGGGAATCCGTCTTAAACGCTTTGTTATGTGATTTTTTCGCCGCATACGGAAACGCCCAAAGTTATTAGCCTTGGGCGTTTCTTCTGACAAACTGGTTACGACAAACCGAGCTTTAAAGTGTCATATGCAGAATTGGAAAAGGTTTTCCCATATCATCAAGCGGCGAGCGAGAAACAACTTTGAAACCCATATGCTCGTAGAAACCTACCGCTTGCGGGTTTTGTTCGTTTACATCGACTTTGGTTACGCCTAACTGCTCTATTGCGTATTGCAGTAGCACCTTACCAACACCTTGCCCTCTTACCTCGTTTAAGATGAACAGCATTTCAACCTTTGAGTCGTGGATACCCACGAAACCTAAAATTGAACCACTTTCATTTTTCACACATCTTAACGTGACAGCAGGAAAAGCCTGCTCAATGATAATTGGTTTAAAAAACTCAATATCTTCTTCTATTATGAAGTCATGAGTTGCTCGGACTGAATTTTCCCAAACACTAAGCATTTCTGCGTAGTTTTCAGGAAGCACATTTTCTACAATCATCGTATTTTCTCTAAAGTTGACTGAAATTCATGTGCAGCCGCGAGCGGGCATTTTAGCCCCAATGGGTATGAATTGTCCACCAATCACATAACGCTTGCAGCATGCGCGCCTGCGAAATGGAGCCGAAGGCGCAATGTAGTAGGCGTCGCCGTGCCTGCACTTGTTATGTGTTTGGCTTCACTAGTTTAATGGCATACACCTTGCAACACTTAATTTTTAACTAATGATACTAGGGGCTAACCATGCAAATTGGAAGTGCAATAGCGACTTCAGCTATAACACCAACACAAAAAAGCGGCAACAATATGCCGCCCCAAACAACGATGACTGGCAACACACAATCCAACCAACCGCTAGCTCGTGAACTTGCCGAAACATTTGACCCAAAGAATATGAACTACAACGAGTCAATGGCTCTTGCCAGCGCCTTAATGAAAGCTGGCGAGGGTGATTTAAGCTCAGCATTCCTCCCCCCGCCACTTCTAAAGGTTAATAGTGATGGGAGTGTAATCGACACAACTGGAACGCCGGAAGCGGATGCTAAAATGAATAATAAATTCAACATGTTCGAAACGCTTACAGCTAGAATTGACTTTAATAAAAGTATGAATTTGCCAACAGACTTACTTGAGGATGCTTATTCCTTTTTAGAGAAAGTTCAAGTCGCCCGTAACACGCCGAGTATCAATGAGTACACATAACAGTGGGATATGGACCCGTTTGTCCCATAATATGTTATAGGTGACAGTGGGCGAAAAGGTGGGAATCCATTTAAATTCATAGGCTTACGCTACTCCTTAGCGGTTTGATCTCAATATCGTACGTGTCCTTTTTGCTGTTTTCAATATACAAATTTTGTGAAGTACCGATATCCTCAAAATCCTTACAAAAACGGACACGTAAAAATCATTTAAAAACAGTTGGTTGCGTGGTTTTGCCCAATAATGCAGTAATATTTTCTGTACAGAGTACTGTTATTGATTTATTTTAACTGTATGAATAAACAGTGTTTGCAGGGAGGCGAATACCATGACATCACCAAAATTGTTGGATCAGTTGCGAGCAAAATTACGTTACAAGCACTATGCGTTGGCGACTGAAAGAGCTTACTGTCATTGGGTCAAACGATTCATCTTTTTTCATCAGAAGCGCCACCCGCGGGATATGGGTGGGCCTGAAATAGCCTCCTTTCTGACAAATTTAGCGGTTAATGAGCATGTCGCTGTGGCCACTCAGAATCAGGCGCTTAATGCGTTGGTTTTTTTATACCGAGAGATTCTGGGTAAAGAGATTGGGGAGTTGCCGGACGTTATCAGGCCTCAGAAACCCAGGCGGTTGCCAACGGTTCTGACCAAAGCTGAGGTGGAAGCTGTTTTGCGGTGCCTTAAGGAACCTTATTTTACGTTAGCGCTGTTAATGTACGGAGCAGGATTGCGTTTGAATGAGGCGTTGAGGCTTCGTATTATGGATGTTGACTTTGCTCGTAAAGAGTTAATTGTCCGTGCTGGAAAGGGCAACAAGGATCGGGTCACTATGTTTCCTGAGCGAGCCGTTACAGGCATGGAGAAGCAACGGATTAAGGCGCGTGATTTATTTGAGCGTGACATGGCAAACGGCATCACCTTTATTAATTTGCCGGGGGCGTTGCTGCGTAAGTACCCGAATGCGGGTAAAGACTTTCGCTGGCGATTTATTTTTCCTTCGGACGCACTTTCTATTGACCCACGTAGTGGTCACCGCGGGCGTCATCATATTCATCATAAGCCTGTTCAGCGTGCCATTGCTAACGGTGCCAAAGCTGCTGGCATTATGAAGCGTTGTACTTGCCACACTTTGCGTCATAGTTTCGCGACACAGCTGCTTGAAGCCGGCTACGATATTCGTACGGTTCAGGAATTACTGGGGCATGCCAATGTGGCGACAACGATGATTTATACCCACGTGCTTAATAAAGGTGGTAAAGGAGTGCGTAGCCCGGCAGATAATATGATTTGAGCTTTTTATGTGCTCTGGCTTTGAAAAAGTATAAGGCTTTGGCTTTATTCCCGTGCTGCGTTTTGTTGTTCCCACTCCTGCAGTTCTTCCCAAAGTTTTTCAGCATCACGAACCAAGCTGGCAATGGAGGCCTGTTGGTTGGGGTTGGCGAGGCTGCCTTGCAAGCCGCGTAAACAGCATTCATAGATAAATTCTTTCTTAGTGTAGGGCAGGGTTGTTTTTTCGGTCATGGTTGGCTCTCACGGGCAGTTTTTGAAATTATGACTGAAATTGAATATTAGCTATTTTTTTTGACTTGGCAATCGCGGTAAGCTGCGCAGATGAGTATTGATAACGCGGCCCGAGCGACATCCAAATTTATCGAATCCACCCGTTTACGGTTACATTATCGTGATTGGGGAAATATAGAGGCACCACCCTTACTGTTGGTGCATGGCGGTTTTGACCATTGCCGCAGCTGGGATTGGGCGGCTTCGCAGTTGTGTAATGATTATCGTGTTATTACGCCTGATCTGCGAGGACATGGTGACTCTGAGTGGTCCGGAGGTAACGCCTATTCGATGGCTGATTATGTCTGCGATATGGCGGAATTGATCGATCAGCTGGCATTATCGCCGGTGTCCATTGTTGGCCACTCGTTAGGCGGCGCGATTACTTTGAAATATGCCGGGGCTTTTCCTGAAAAAGTGAAGCAACTGGTGATCATTGAAGGCCTGGTGCCGCCGCAGAAAATGGTTGATGAAAACGAAGCACCGCCCGCGCAGAAATTGACACGCTGGGTGAAGCAGATGCAGCGCATTGTCAAACGGCCGCATCGCCGATATGCCAGCCAGGAAGAGGCGATCAAGCGTATGCATGAGGCCAACAGTCATTTGACAGAGAGCTACGCACGGCATCTGGCAATTCATGGCAGTCGTGAGAATGACGATGGCAGTTTTAGCTGGAAATTTGATCCCTTGCTGCGCGCGCATCAGCCCTTTGATATGAGTGGTCGTGACAGTCAGCTGCTGTGGCAAAACATTGATTGCCCGGTGTTGCTTATGCGCGGCGAGGACAGTTGGGCGAGTGATCCCGCGAAGGATGGCCGTGCTGCGTATTTTCGACAGGCTGAAGTGATGAATTTTACCGATGCAGGTCATTGGTTGCACCATGACCAGTTTGATTTGTTTATGGCGGCGGTAACAGGGTTTTTAAAGACTGAATAAGGGTGCTTATTCAGCGCTGTTCATATCGACAATTATCCGCCCGCGCACCTCTCCAGCCAGCAGCTTTTCCGAATATTCCGGAATGGCTTGAAAGCCGATAGTCTGGCTAATGCTTGCCCAGAAACGGTGATCGAGAACGTCAGCCAATTGCTGCCAGGCGCGCTGGCGTAGCGGGTTGTCAACGTAGGTTGAGTTGATACCGAGCAGTTTTACGCCACGTAAAATAAAGGGCATGACGGTGGTGTTTAGTTGATGGCCACCGGCCAGACCACAGCTGGCTACGGCGCCGGCATAATTGATTTGAGCGAGCAGTTTAGCAAGCAGGTTGTCGCCAACAGTATCAATGGCGCCCGCCCAGCGCTGGGGTTCCAGCGGCTTTGCGGGTTCCTGAAACGCTTCTCTTGGCAGAACTTCTGAGGCACCTAGCTGCTTTAAAAACCCGCTGTGTTCTGGACGTCCGCTGATGGCCGTGACCGAATAGCCTAAACGCGCCAAAATAGCGATGGCTACGCTGCCAACGCCACCGGATGCACCGGATACAATGATGCTGCCGGAAGAAGTCTTAATACTGGCATCCTGTAGCGCCAGTACGCATAACATAGCGGTGAAACCTGCGGTGCCTGCAGCCATTGCATCTTTCGGACTCATTGTGGCGGGCAGTTTAACCAGCGGTTCAGCGGGAACACGCGCATATTCGGCAAAGCCGCCGCAGTAATCTTCACCTAACCCTCCACCGCAGAGTACAACGGTATCGCCGGGTTGAAAGTCAGTGCTGGCTGATTCAACAACATTTCCGACAAGATCAATGCCCGGCACCATCGGTAAACTGCGTAGAATTTTGCCGCGATTGGTGACGGCCAGCGCATCTTTGTAGTTAATACTGGAATGAGAAACTTTAACCAGTATCGGATGGTCCGGAAGTTGGCAGTTGTCCCATTGTTCAAAGCGGCAGGTGACGGTTTTGCCTGTTTGTTGGGCGACGAGGGCGTTAAACATGCTGGCCTTCCAATGAGTGATTGGCGGTGTTCAAACAGTATAACGTAGAAAAATTGCTGGCTTAATCGACTTTAGTCGAGGTAAGGCTAGATTAGCCGATTCTGATCATCTCAAAATCATCTTTTGTTGCCCCGCATTCTGGGCAAACCCAATCATCCGGCACGTCCTGCCAGCGCGTACCGGGTGCGATGCCATCATCAGGCCAGCCTTTGGCTTCGTCGTAAACATAACTACAGGCCAAGCACTGCCAGCGTTTATAGCCTTCGGGATTGGCCGTTTTTTGCAGTGATTGGACGGGATTCCACATGGTCAGTGTCTATTTTTTAGCGTTGCAGTCACAGGAGGTGCTCGGCGTGACCGTTACTGATCGTGATTAGGTGAGGCGAAACCGTAGATACCTCGGTCTGAATCGGCTGCCAACCAATGCTTTAAGTGCACAATTTCGTCCGTGTCTGGGATATCATCTGCCAGCGGCTGGTTATCTTTGAGGCAGCGAAAGGCCTTGGATAGGGCTTTATAGCGGTCACCAGTAATTCCGGCACGGCGCAGGCCGATGGTGTTAAGGCGGTAGTGTTTGACGGGTTGGCCGCCGATGAGTGTGTAGGGCATCACATCTTTACGCACGCCAATAACACCGGCAATCATGGCAAAGGAGCCGATTCGGCAGAACTGATGCACCATGGCTCCGCCGCCAAAGAAAACGCGACTGCCAACTACCACGTGGCCACCTAACGTGGCACTGGTTGCAAAAATATTGTTGTCACCCACTATGCAGTCATGGGCGACATGGGCATTGTTCATAAAATAACAGTTTGAGCCAACCTGTGTGGTACCGCTGGCGGCTGAGCCACGGCTGATGGTAACGCCTTCGCGGAAGCTGTTGTTATCACCAATGAGCGTGGTGGTGACGATGCTGGGATCGAAACTCAAATCCTGAGGCAGACCGCCAATGACCGCCTGTGGGTAAACATGATTATTGTCGCCCATTATTGTATGGCTATGAACAATGGCGTGGCCATCAATGGTGCAGTTGTCACCCAGTGTGACGTTGTCTTCGATGATGGCGAAGGGGCCAATACTGATGTTTTCGCCCAGTGTGACGTTATCGGCTATGATGGCGCTGGGATGAATACGGTGATTGCTCATAAACTGTTTTCCATGCGTTTAACTGCGGCAAGTTTACCCTATCAGGGGGGATGACGGGCAGTTTTTTCGTTGCTGGCTTTTACGGTTAATCAGGCGGATTTTCCTGCATCGCAATCCAGTGGTCCGCAGGGTTTATCGGTCGCGGTTTTGTCCGAGTGGCCCAGCGATTTTTTGGGGGCAATATGGTCGCGAATGCGCTGTTTGATGGGTTTTAATTCCGGAAAGCCGCCATCGTCCTTACGGCACCAGATGGTTTGATCGTTGAGGAGAATATCAAACTGACCGCTAGCACCGGGTCGTAGTGAAACTTCAGTGAGTTCGTCGGCAAAGGTGGTGAGCAGTTCCTGTGCCATCCAGCTGGCGCGGGGCAGCCAACGGCAGCCATTGCAGTAATAGATGGTTATCTGTGCTTTAGTCAATGTGTTGTTTCCACCAGTTGGGTAAGTCGGCAATGGAGTCGATGATAGCATCCGGCTGTATGTTGTGCTGTAAATCGGATGGCTGAAATTTACCTGTTCGAACTTGAATCGCCCGTAAGCCTGCCTGCTGTGCGCCGTTAATATCCCCTTGGATATCATCACCAACCATCATTAAATTTTCTGGCGATAGTTGTAATTGCTGAGCTGCCGCTTGGAAAAATGACGTTGATGGTTTTCCGCAGACTATGGCCTGTTTGCCGGTGGCGTATTCCAGCGCTTTCACAAAGGGGCCCACGTCCAGTTGTAATGTATTGCCGGTTCTCCAGTAACGGGTCAGCCCGAGTGCAATCAATTGGCTGTTGGGCGATTCCATCAGTTGGCGAAAAATAGTGTTCATCAGCTCGAATGACCACTGTTGGGCTAAATCGCCGACGACCACCGCGTCAACGTTTTGCTCGTCCGTAACAAGGTTACAGCCGCTAATGTCTGTTTTTGTCGCTTCAGCAATGTACAGTGAAACGCGCGGTGAATTGGACTGTTGCTTTAGCCAGTTGCTGGCTGCAATCGCAGGCGTGAGCATCAGGTTTTCGTTTGCATTGATGCCAAAAGCGGCTAATTTTTCAACCACCGCAGCACGGGGTTTGGAGCTGGTATTGGTGACAAATAAATAGGGGATGTGGTGGGCTTTTACCCACTGGAGGGTTTCTACCGCGCCGGGAATGGCCTTACCGTTTTGATAAATGACGCCATCAAGATCAAATAGAATGCCGGTCTCCATGCGTACCTCTGAATCGGTTGTGGTAGAAGCAGAGTCGTGTTTGTTCGGTCAGCAGGTTTTCGCCTGGTGCGTCATGGCGTACTCGATAAAGTGTTCACGGGAGTCGCGCAAATTACGGGATGCTTCACGGGCAATATTGAGTACCAGCATGCCGTACAAGGTCTTATCTTTTTCAAACAGGCTCGATAATGCTGCTGGCGAAAGCACCAGCAGTTCGCAATCAGCCTGCGCAACGGCTGTTACCGAGTGTGGTTGAATGCCAATCAATGAGGTTTCACCAAAACACTGGCCACGTTCCAATACCAGCATTTCCAGCTTTGTATCTTGATAGTGACTGAAGGTTTTGACTTGGCCGGACAACACGATGTAGATATAGGTAGGCTGAGAGTCCTGTTCAAAAATCACATCGTCTTTTTGATAGCTGAGGGTGCGTAGTTCAGCAAGCACCGTTTCAAGCTGCACATCATCAAGTCCACCGAGTAATGAAATATCGTTTATTATGGCACGAACCTTATCAGGGCTCAGTAGTGGTAGTGGTTGGCGATTTTTTTGCATAATGAGTTACCCCCAAACAGCCGAAGCATTATTACTGCTCTCTTACCTATTAGGTTACTCTAAAGGCAACATAGTTCACCACTGGAATTATAATCCTAGTGCCTGCGTTTTAATCATAGGGCGGTTATTGTGTTTTTAGTGTCAATAATGCCAGTTATTTTGAGTATCTGGGGCGCTTTAGTAACTCGAGTAACAGAATGTTAAATAGGGTATATTTAACGCACGCCATTGCCGAACTCATCATTAATAATAAGCCTTTGCAGGAAACAGATGACAACTCAAATAAACCGATCAGTGACAGCAAAAAATAGCCTGGTTGTTTTCATCATCATTCTTTTACTGACCTCTTTATCATTGAAATTTATTGGCGAATTCAAAACGGGGGGTGTTTTTAATGCGCTTTGTGATTGGTTGCAAACAATGCTTTCTTCGGAAAGCCTCATCGCAAGCTTGCGCCGCTATGGTGCTTTTGGCATCGCTAATGTCGAACTCATTACACTGTGCCTTTTATTAATTCCGGCAGCACGTCGTATAGGGGCTGGTTTAGGTCTGCTATTTGCTGGTGGCAGTCTGCTGGTTTATGGGCTGGTGTCGTTGCAGAGTACGGCGTGGGTGGCTGATCAAGGCGCGTTATTGGCCGCTGCTCAGCTTGTATTAGTGATTGTTTTTGCTCTGTGCTGTTGGCTGTTGTTACGTTTCACTCAGAACGTTGAGGCCATTGATGAGCGAGAACAAAGCTGGAAGCAGGAATTACAGGAAGAGTTGCAGCGTGAAGCGATGCTGACGACGCCAATTGAAGACTATGCTGCGTTACCACAGCGCATTGCTTTTCATACCGATAGTACCGATGAGGTTGAAGAATCATTCAAACAGCTGTTGCTGGATGTAACCCGAGAGTTGCGCGATGTGATTGAGGGTGATCATTACCGAGCTTTAACAGAGGCTCAGAAAAATATCGAAACGTTGCCCTCGCAGAGTAAATATTTTCCGCGCCAGCCCATGATTATTCCAAAGCTGATTCGTGCGGTTAACAGTGAAGAGGCCACTAAACAAACCCTGGTGAAGGTGATTAGTCAGGACCCTGTCATAGCCGGTGAGCTGCTACGAGTGGCAAACAGCCCTTATTACAAACTCGCTGAAGGCAAGGTTGATAGTATTGGGCGTGCTATTTTGGTACTTGGTATCGAGGGGCTGCGTTCGTTAACATCGACACTGGTATTGAAGCCGGTGGCACAAACCGATAAAACGTATTTCCCGGGCTTTACCAAGCGGGTTTGGTTGCAGTCGGTGCTGGCGGCTAATGCGGGGCAGGCTTATGCACGCAAAACTCGCAGTTGCGATAGTTTTACCGCACATTTGCTGGGATTGCTGAGTAGTATTGGCCATATCGTGATTTTTCAGATGCTCTTGGATGTTTACAAAAACTACTCAGGCGTACACCCTAAAATTGAAGTGCTGAATCAGTTACAACGGGCCTATGCTGACCGTGTGTCAGCGTCAGTGATAGAAAGTTGGAATTTATCCGACGAGTTCGTTGATACCCTCAAAGCTTATCAGTTACAGGGTGATGTAAATGATCTTAGCCCCTTAGGACGCTCTCTTTATTATGGCCGACTGTGTGCGTCCTTACACATGCTGTACCAGAAAGGCCGTTATGATGAAGCTCGTGTAAAGGCGATTTTAATGCAGCAGGGGCTGCATGAAGAGGTGTTTGAGGCGATGTGGAAAGTATTAAATGAAGGCGAGGAGAGTCTGTCTCAGGTATGGGGATGATTTGCAGCTAAAACGGCGAAGGTTTCCTTCGCCGTGTGGCTATAACAAAACTTAAAGCTGATACTTAAAACTTAGTATGTAGCCCGCATTCACGACCTTCCTGGCCCTTGGTTGGATCAAAGTAATCGGGCTCGTTCGGCAGATTATGGTCTGCTAAATATTGATCCATATCCGCTTCTGTCCAGTCTAGAATTGGCGCGACTTTCAGGTAGCCTTCCTCTGAGCGGGTAACGATGTCCATATTTTTGCGATGTTCAGTCTGTTCACGACGCAGGCCGGTAATCCAGATTTCAGGCTGGGTTTCACGAATTGCGCGTTCAAAGGGTTCCAGTTTTACCTGACGGGTGAATTCTTCGTGCAACGGTTCGCCTACTTCGGGAATACCTTTCATCAGTACGTTGCGACGCGCCGAGGTCATTTCCGGCGTGTAGACATCGACATTCAAATTCAGCTCGTTCATCAGCTTTTCGGCAAAACGGTAAGTGGCTGAAGAGTTATAGCCGGTATCAACCCAGATAATTTTAGTGTCGGGAAGAATACCGGTGACCAGGTGTAAAATCACTGCTGAATGATCCCCAAAGGTGGTGGTCATCATGGTTTTTTTACCCAGAGTCGCGGCCCAACGGATGATTTCTTCGGGTGATTTGTCGGCCAGTTCGGCATTGATGGCGGCTAAATCGATATCGCTGATGGCAGTTGCTGACATGGTAACTCTAATCCTGATCGTTCAAGTCGGTGTTTAAAACAGGCGGCGATTATACGCGTATCGGCTTTTTCCTGCATCTGAATGACAGGAATATTCTGTTATGAGCTTATGCGTTGCTGGGGGCTTTAGATTTCTCATTGCACTTGAAATGGCTCGGGTGGCTCGGAGTAACAGTAAGATTTGTTATCCAGAGCGCAAGCGAGCGATTTTTCGGCCCCTTAACTTTCAGCAAACAGTGCAGGATCAGCAATCACCGCTACTAATTTTGCTGTCAATTCGTGCAAATCCTCTGCGCTCATCACATAGGGAGGCATCAAGTAAACGAGCTTTCCAAAGGGGCGCACCCAGATGCCGTGATCAACAAAGGCAGCAGTAATTTCCTGCATTCGCACTGGCGCTTTCATTTCCACCACGCCAATACCACCCAGCACACGAACCTCGGCAACATGAGGCAATTCACGTGCCGCTGCCAGGCCCTGTTGCAAGCCCTGTTCCAGTTGCGCAATACGCTGTTGCCAGGGGCTCTCAAGCAATAGTTCTAAGCTGGCTGTCGCAACCGCACAGGCCAGTGGGTTGCCCATAAAGGTTGGACCATGCATAAAGACGCCGGGGTTAGCATTACAGATGGTGGCGCTAACCTGCTCAGTCGTCAGCGTCGCCGCGAGTGTCATGGTGCCGCCGGTCAGCGCTTTGCCGAGACATAAAATATCCGGGCTGATACCGGCATGTTCGCAGGCAAACAATTTACCGGTACGGCCAAAGCCGGTGGCGATTTCATCGCAAATCAGCAGCACCTCGTATTGGTCACACAGTTCGCGCACGCGGCGCAAATAGTCTGGTGAATAAAAACGCATGCCGCCGGCACCCTGTACGATGGGTTCCAGTACCACCGCGGCTATTTCGTGATGATGTTGCTCAAGTTGAGTTTTTAGGCTGCTTATATCCTGTTCGTTCCAGTCTTCATGAAAGCCGCACTGCGGTGCGTCGGCAAAAAACTGTTGTGGTAACACGGCGTTAAATAGTTCGTGCATGCCGGTGACAGGGTCGCACACTGACATCGCGGCAAAGGTGTCACCGTGGTAGCCGTTACGCAGTGATAGCATACGTTGTTTCTGTGGCTGACCAGCGGCGTGCCAGTATTGGATGGCCATTTTGATAGCGACTTCTATCGCCACTGAGCCGGAGTCGCTGAAAAATACCTTTTGCAATTTTTCCGGCGTGATATCCACCAGAAGTTTAGCCAGCTTGGCGGCAGGTTCATGGGTCAAGCCACCAAACATGACATGACTCATTTGTGCGCTCTGCTGTTGCAGCGCCTGGTTCAAACGAGGGTGATTGTAGCCGTGAATGACCGACCACCAGGAGGCCATGCCGTCGATCAGTTCGCTTCCGTCCTCCAGCGTCAGGCGTACCCCTTCGGCGGATTTCACCACATACTGTGGCAGCGGGTTGGTGATGGAGCTGTAGGGGTGCCAGATGTGTTGACGGTCGATGTTGAGAATTTGATCTGCGTTGAGCGTATTCATGGTTTCCTGCGGCTAGTTTTAATATCAGCAAGCAGGTCATTCTAAGCTAAAACGTGAAGTCGGGGCAGGTGTGTTGATAATTAAAGCAGGAATAAAGACATGCTGAGAGAAATAAAAAAGCTGCGATGATTGGCAAATACCTGTCACCGCAGCTCCATTGTTTTATGGGCTGAGACAGTTACAGCGCCCACTGCCAGCCAGCCGTCACAATCATGTCGGTTTCCAGTTGTGGGCCGTCCAAATCCTGCCACACGGGTTTGCCGACTTCGATGCCGAAGCGGTGGCCGGTGCCTGGAACTTTAATATTCAGGCCGAGGCTTAAATCAGCCCGTTTACCGGCTAACAGGCTGGGGTTGGCGGTTTGTACCATCATGGGATTGAGGTCGCTGTCACGGCCATCAATACGATCCCATTTCTGCGCATTTAAACGCACTGATGCGCTGACGTTTTCAGATAGTAGACGCGCGATCCAGCCAGTCACCTGCAGTTTGTCACCACGGCTCCAGCCTTCATCGTTGGTGTCGATGTGAATCGTTGCCATTGCCTGCGCGCCCCAGGAATAGTGGCCGTTCACCTGCTGGCCCAAATAGGTAATGCCAGGCATCAGATTATAGGTGCCGGAACCGACCTGCATGGGGTAGGGCAGCTTGGCATTTGCCATCGCGGGCGTGTCATCACGGACATCGTCTTCACCGGTCGGCAGGCTGATGCTTAAACTAGCCAGCAGACGGTGTTGAACGGGGGTATCACCATCCACATGTTTTGAGCCCAGGTTAAAGATGCCGCCGAGGCTGATATCGCCCAAGCCTTCTCCGACGGTTTCAAATTCGATGCCCATACGGGTGACGTGATCCATGCTGTTTTTAACGTAGGGCACCATAATGTTCAGAGTCAGGTCGTCGCTGGGTGCATACATGGCACCGAGCATGTGCATATCCATGTCCATTTTTAGTGGTGCGACCATAAAGCGGTTCAGTACGTCAGCGGTGCTTTGGCGGCTGGAACCCTCGCGGTTACCGTCCATTTCCATGCGCATGACACGGTAGGAGAACATCCACTCGCCTTTTTTGTGGGTGTGGTCGGCCATCACGCCGATCGGTGCGTGGGCGTCGGGGCGACTGCCTTCCCAGTGGGCAAAGGCCGTTGCGCTGGCTAATGAAGAGGTCAGGGCAGCGGTTAAGATTAACGAGACAGGTTTATGGGCAGGCATGTTAGGTTCCTATGGATGAACGATTTGAGGAGCGGCATTATAAAGCGCTGTCAGGACTGTCTGAATGCGACAAATTGTCGCACCCGTTTTAGCATTCATGTCGCTGTGATGACTGTTATACTGCTTTTTCTTCTGCAGTATTCGAGTCCTGTCATGGCCCCGTGGAGACCTAAAAACTGATGACGATGAATAATCCACTATGCTTTTAACCAAACAGCTACCGCTCTCTGCTGCTCGCGATAATATGGGCCGCTTGGCTCTGGTACGTATTATTGCATTGCTTGGACAGTTGGCGGGTGTTTTATTTGCCTGGTGGTACCTCGAGGCATCGCTGGATTATGCGGTATTGCTATTTGTTATTATGCTGATGGCATTGGTGACGCTGGCAACGCTGCTGCGCTTACGTCTAAGCTGGCCGGTTAGTGATGGCGAATACTTTTTGCAGTTGCTGCTCGATGTCATTGCATTGACCGTGCTGCTGTATTATTCCGGCGGTTCCACCAACCCCTTTATATCTTACTATTTGGTGATTCTCACCATTTGTGCTGCGACTCTGCCGTGGCTTTATACCTGGTGCATGGCCGCAATTACCTGTACGACCTATAGTGGTCTGTTGTTCTATTATCAGCCGTTGATTTTATCGGGCCATGATATGGCGGAGATGATGCATGGCCATCTCTTCAACCTACATATCGTTGGTATGTGGCTGACCTTTTTGATCAGCGCACTGCTGATTACCTATTTTGTGGTCAAGATGGCACAGGCCATTCGACGGCAGGAAGCGGATTTGGCGGAGCAACGCGAAACGACGTTACATGATGAACAACTGTTGGCTGTTGCAACATTGGCTGCTGGCACGGCGCATGAACTGGGTACGCCCCTGTCGACCATGTCTGTTTTGCTTGATGAGATGCAGCAGGATTATGCCGATAACAGCGAATTGAAAACAGATTTACAATTACTGCATAGCCAGTTGCAAGTGTGTAAGCAATCGATGCGGGCAATGATGGATAAATTCAGTGTTGATGCACAGGCAAAAAATAGTGCCTGTCCCGTCACCGGGTATATTGAGGAGCAGCTGGAGCGTTGGCGTTTGATGCGGCCGGAAGTCCGCGATCAGTATCAGGTCAAAAGTACCGGACCTGTGCCTGTTATTACAGTGGATGAAACCATGGGGCAGGCGATCATCAATTTGCTCAACAATGCGGCAGATGCCAGCCCTGAACATATTGAGGTTGAGCTAAGCTGGAACCAGCAATTGATGCAGCTGAGTATTCGCGATTTTGGAGAAGGCATCGCGCCTGAGTTGGCCGAAAAAATAGGCAAACCCTTTGTCAGTACTAAACGCAAGGGGCTTGGGCTTGGGTTGTATTTATCCCATGCAACCGTGCGTCGTTTTAACGGACATTTAACCCAATATAATCATGACGGGGGCGGTACGCTCACAGAGCTACAGCTCCCTATTCGTTGGATGCAGGCAACCGAAAATGACTGAGGCACAACGCAGAATTTTAATTGTTGATGATGAACAAGTGTTTACTCAGGTGCTCTCAAGGGCGTTAAGCCGCCGCGGCTATGATGTACGAGAGGCGCATGATGCGGAGCAAGCGTTAGCGTTAGCTAACAGCTTTAAACCGCAGCGAGTGACACTGGATCTGAAAATGGCGGATGGTTCCGGCTTACAGTTAATTCAACCATTACTTCAGGTCTTACCTGACGTTAATATTGTTGTACTTACCGGCTATTCCAGCATTGCAACAGCCGTACAGGCGATAAAGCTGGGGGCGAGCAATTATTTATGTAAGCCTGCCAATGCGGATGAAATTCTGGCTGCTTTTGAGGTGAAAACAGGTCACGAAATAGGGGTTTCTGATAGCCCTATTTCGGTTAACCGTCTGGAATGGGAGCATATCCAAAAGGTGTTGGCCGAACATGATGGCAACGTATCGGCAACGGCTCGGGCGTTGGGTATGCATCGGCGTACATTGCAGCGCAAATTACACAAACGACCGGTGCAACGTTAACTTTAGAGTTATTGCGATAGGCCAGCAAAAATGAAACGGATATCGCTAGGGCCTATTAAGCTGGGTTTAGATTGATTTCATTTAAATCCAGGGAGCCTTTGCTTAACGGCTTTGGTGGCGGTGACAATCATCTACCGGTACTAAATAAAACAGGCAGTCAGAAAGGGCAATACTGGGATTTTTAGTGACCATAAACAGTCGCAAAGGCTGGCGTGTCAGCAGTTGGTTATCATGTACGTCAAAGTAATGTTCAATATGCTCGCTACCCATTGAATCTCGTGCCGTCAGGCAGTTGATGCCTCTTGGCCCAAGCCAGCCAAGCACGCTGTTTGCCGGCGCTTCGCCGAAATTGAAATGCTCAACATCGCTATGCAGGGTTAAATCCGGGCCATCAATAGGGTGGTCGGCGTAGGCAATTTCACTGCCTTCAATCATTTCAACCCGCAGTGGGTGTTTATAAAGTACCATCTCTGCATTGATGCTGTGGTAGTCAAATAAATTCTGTTTGAGTGCAAAGCGACGCAGACCTTCCGTGGCAAGCTGGTGGGCATGGGGGTCATGGCAACCACCGCATTCGATGGTGGTAACAGGAAAGCCCCCCTCTTCGAATTCCATAATAGCGCCCAATTTTAGATCAGTAATAATCAAATGCTGGGTAAATAACGAGGCCAGTGCTTTGTGGCGCCTATCGGTGTTGGTAACAACAGCAAAGGACGGGCCTGAGCCGGAGGTGTTGTGAATATCCAGAACGGCTTCGGGTTGGACAGCACATAAACGGCGTAGAATGTTGGCGGCGAGTACACCCTCAGAATCTTTATAAGGCGGCCTGAAACAGCGGTTGAGGTCTCGACAGTCAGGTAGCATGCGATAAAAAAAACCGGGTGGGTGCTGGGCCGTTTTAACGGAGGCGATACAAAAATACAGATCAGTTTCAGGTTGATCGCCGCTGCGTAACCAAGCGTGAATAGCGTGCAAGCCAGATGGTTCGTTGCCATGTAAAAGTGTGGTGATGGCGCGACAGCGGCTGTGGTCACGACCCGGTATATAGATCCAGGTGGGCGCAGTTAACTGCTTAAGAAACTCTTCGATAGTGGCGCCAATTTCGTCCACTGAGGGGGCTTCCCAGTAGTAAATGGGGTCACTGTTATTGACTAGCATAGTCTGCTCCGTTTGCGTCAGTTGTCCCAGAGGTGCACAGGTTGGCCGCTACCGGCATTTGCCATATAACGCTGTAACAATTTTTGTAATGCTGCTGGACGAGCCAGCGTTTCTTCGAGTTGATCCAGTTTGTTTAGCTGCCAACGTGCGCCAGTCTGACGAGCTTTTAAACGCCCTTCAATGATGCCGAGAAAGGTATCAATTTCTTTACTGTCGACACCCAGCTCCGTTAGCCCGGAGGCAGCGATCGGTATTAATTTTTTAATTACGTGAGTGGCTGAGGCTGTTGCTGCACTGGCGCGGGTTTTTCGTGGCCATAAAAATTCGGCATCAAGTCCCTGTTTAGCAGCGGCATAAAAATTATTTTGTACGGCAGAAAAGTCGAGTTGGCGACAGAAGGCTGGCATGGATGAGGCCAGTCCTTTGGTGATGCCGACGATAAAGGCGGCGTTGGCAGCCATGTCGAGACTGGTCGGGCCGCTGGGCAGTGCGCGCAACTCAATGCGCAGATGGCCGCCACTGGCGGAGTCGTAAATGGCGCGATTCCAGTGCCAGATAGAACCGTGATGCATGCATAAATCGGCTAACTTGGGGACATCGCCATCCTTTAAAACCTGCTGATAATTCTCCTCGCTGTGCTCGGGAATTAGAATTGGATAATCTCTAACTGAGGCGGTAAATAATTCTGCCGCACTGTGGTTGATCCAACAGTTACCGAGACCGGCACGACTGGGCCCAACATAATGATTGCGTTCGATATCGCGCGATTCGACAGACTGTTTGAACAGAATCACACGGGTTTCTTCCCATAGCCGGCGACCCAGCAGTAAGGGGGAGTTTGTGCTAATGGCAAGTGCTGCGGCTGTGCCCAATTGTGCAGCATTGTAGCAATTGGCAAAATCATCGGGGTTCACCCTCAGGTGAACCTGAAAAGAGGTGTTAGCACCTTCTATATTGAGGTTGGAAAGTGATAGCTGTAGTGGCTCCGGACCATCAATATCAACCTCCAGATCATGACCGCGTAGTTTTTTGAGCGCGTTATTGAGGACGTGATAGCGATTATTATCGGTCATTGCGGCTGGACTGATATCACGCTTATTAAGTGTTGGTAGAATGCCAATAGCCAACGGCTCGGCCCCCAGTGGTTTGGCTAGCCGAGCGATGGTTTTGAGCTGTGTATCAATTGCTTCGGTGATTTTTGTGAACGGCTTGCCTTTGGCGGCAACGGGGGCGAGGTTGTACTCGAGATTATAGCGATTAATCTCCAGTGCCAGCAGTGGATCCTTGGCGAGCTCCAGGAGTTGCTGATTAACCCATTGGGTCTTGCCAGCATGATCGACCAGGCTGAGTTCCAGCTCGGCGCCAAGCGAGGTACTCCCAACCCCGAATCCTGGACGTTTAAGTAGCTGTATTAACACTTGTAAGTTGGCCTGCAGGCGTTCAGAAAAAACATCGTAATCAGCCTGTTTAAAACGTCTGGTCTGTACGTTCGTGCCCATAACGTGCCCTGTAAAAGGTTTTTCAGAATAGACAAAACTTGGAGCAGGTGTTTCTATTAATACTAGGGCTTGCTAACCCAAATATCAAAACTGCGGCCAAAGTAGAACGAGTGTTGGTAGTGTACTACATACGCGGATGCTAGCTTGGTCAGCAGGCATACTTGCTTTAGCAAACCCCGAAAAATACGGCGTGTTGCGAAACCAGGCGCAAAGTATGATGAACTCCAACATCAAAACACACACAGGAAACCATGGCGCTATTGCTGCGGGCCACGCCATTACCGCTGAGGCTGGGCGTGATGTTTTGGCTGCGGGTGGTAATGCCTATGACGCTGCGATTGCCGCTTTTTTTGCTTCCTGTGTTGCTGAGCCGGTACTGTCATCGCTGGGCGGCGGTGGTTTTTTACTGTCGCAAACGGCGTCGGGACAACATCAGCTGTTTGATTTTTTTGTGCAGACACCCTGCCAAAAGCGATCCGCTGAGCTGATCGACTTCAAACCTATCTGGGCCGACTTTGGAACCACACGACAGGAGTTTCATATTGGTTTTGGGGCGATTGCCACGCCGGGGGTGGTTAAGGGCATATTTGAGGTGCATCGCGAATTGGGCTCCATACCCATGACAGAGCTGGTTCAGCCAGCTATTCATGCGGCTCGCACGGGGGTTCGTCTTAACGCGCTTCAAGCCTACATCTTTAGTGTTGTATCGCCCATTTTGATGGCTTCACCGGAATCGGCTGCGCTATTTTCTGGACAAGTAACGGGGCAAACGGTGGCTGAGGGTGAACTCTTTTGTTTGCCCCAGTTAGCCGATACGCTGGAAATACTTGCGATTGAAGGGGATGCTCTTTTTTATCGAGGCGAGCTGGCACAGCAGATGGCTGACGAATGCAGCGAGTATGGTGGACACCTGCAATACAAAGACTTCACTGATTACCGTGTGCAATGTCATCAACCTTTGAGTTTTAAATACCGGGACTCGCAGGTGGTCACCAATCCGCCCCCCAGTTCCGGCGGTATTTTGATTGCTTTTGCTCTACAGCTTTGGCAGCAGGTCTGCGGCGGAGTGAAAGAGCATGGCTCAGTGGCGCATTTACGCTGTTTAGCCGAGGTTATGGAAAGAACTAACCAGGCGCGTATTGAGGCGCACCTTGATGACAGTAATGGTCACCCGCGCGGAGACATGTTGCTCGATGAAAAATTACTGTGTCGTTATCGTGACGCTATTCTTGGTCGACGTAGGGCACATCGGGGCACAACTCATATTAGTGTGATTGACCGTTGGCAAAATGTCGCGACCTTGACTGTTTCTAATGGTGAGGGTTGTGGTTATATGCTGCCGGGAACGGGCTTTATGCTCAATAATATGCTGGGTGAAGAGGACTTGAACCCCCATGGCTTTCAGCGTTGGCAAACCAACCAACGCATGACGTCGATGATGGCGCCGAGCATTATCAATCAGCGTGATGGTGGTCTTGTTGCGCTCGGTTCAGGTGGTTCCAACCGTATACGGACGGCGATTTTGCAGACCATTATCAATATGACGGACTTTGGCAAGCCGCTAGAGGAGGCGGTTTGCTTACCCCGTTTGCATTTTGAAAATGGTTTTTTAAATGTTGAGAAAGGTTTTGCCGAGAGCGAGTTGAAGAACTTATTTGAGCATTTTGAGCAGTATAAAAGCTGGCAGTCATTGAATCTTTTTTTTGGTGGAGTGCATTCAGTTCAGTGTCAGGCAGGGGCCTTTTCAGGTGTTGGAGACCCTCGCCGGGGCGGCATTTGCCTGTCGGTTTAGCTAAGGTGACTATCTAAGAGTTGGCATTACAAGTTATTGGTTACATGCTGCTGAATGGCGGATACTGCGGCTTGATTCAGCTGTAAAAACTTTACACCGACATAATATTTATTTTGTGATTCACGGCGTACGTGAATTGCTCGGCAGCGGGTATCGACAAGCAGGTCTTTGTTCTTTGAGCGAGGCAAGTTAAATGTTGCATGTAGCTCTGGCTGAATATTGACGCCACTTGAGTTTTTACGATGAAGAAGGGCTTCAAACTGCTTTTGGTCTGCAACGAGCATCAGACCGCTGAGGGAAATATTTTGCGATTGAAGTTGAATCGTGCGGCCATCGGGCAGGTCAACCTTGATTGATACACTGAGAGGGACACGGGGGTTAATTCGGCTATCGTTGATCACGGTTTGTGGGGCTCTGTTGGCCAATATCGAGTTATTTTTTTTATCGTAAGCGCTTTGTTCTGAAGCGCTTTTTTAAGCAAGTATAGCAGCCAGTCGCACAATTGCGACTGACGGCTATAGCAGGCATCTGGCCCCAGAATTATGCACTTTCGGCTGTTTTAATGGCTTCCCGGTCTGGCGAGGGGGGCAACTTGTTACCGCGGGCGTGGAATAAAACATCCATCGTTAAGTGACCGATTTCAAATTGCGCTTCTTTTTCGTAACCCAGTGATTTGAAGAAGTGTTTGTATTGAGAATCTACGGAATCGATACTGATACCACAGTAGTTAGTTTCTTTTTCACATTCATTGTGAACCGCTTCAATGAGCATATGCCCGTAGCCATGGTGCTGGAAATCGTGGTGCAGGCCCATCAGGCTTATCCAATAGTGTTTTTTGTCTTTCAGCGATTCTTGAACCGTTTTGTAATAACTGCGCAGACGTTCGGTATAAATAACGCCGACCACTGAATACATACCCATGCGCCAGCGCCAATTGGTGGCCATGCTGAGTGGTAAGTCGGCGCGGCTAACCATTGCAACACCAATTAGGCGATTATCCAGTGCTATCGCGACTGAAATATTAGAAAGAGAAAAGTGAAGTAGTAGCTCTTCATGGATAAAGCCGCGTAGACGTTGTTCATAACCGTTTTTATCGGCATTGAACATATAGCGGGTGAACTCATTGTCCCTATAGGCATCACAGAGGAGCGATTGTGCCTGGGACAGGTTTTCCTGAGTGATTTTGACAATACGCACATTCGGTAACTCGGAAAGTGGCATGGGTACCTCCTTATCCATTCGTCTTATGCAACGTTGAAAAGCGACAAAGCCTTTCTACAAAATTTGTAACGTAGAGCTGTTTTAATTAGACCTGAAGACTTGACCAGGATCAACTGCCTATTTAATAGGCGGTATTTCAACGGTGCTGTTAAAGCTTTTAGCGAAGGCAATAGCGGTTATCAAGGTGCTTGTATTTGGGGAGTGCCTGTATAACTATGGATCAATAAATACACAAGGAGAAGTTGTTATGAAAAAGTTAATGATTGCGGTGGGTGTTTTACTGCTGCTGATTATCATCGCCGTTGTGGTCGTTGCCTCCCAGGCAGGATCATTGATCAAGAACGGTGTCGAAAGCTATGGTCCGGATATTACCGGCACTTCTGTGACGCTCAGTGGTGTTGACGTTTCGCTGTTGTCTGGCAGCGCGAGTATTAATAATCTTGTTATTGGTAATCCCAAGGGCTTTAAAAGTAATGAGGCTTTCCGGGTTGGTGAGGTTGCCGTCAAGCTGGATGTGGGCAGTCTTTTTTCTGAACAAATCCGTATCGAAAAAATCCTTATTGACGGGGCTGAGTTGACCTATGAACAGGTTAATAAAAGCTCGAATATTGATGCCCTGAGACGTAATGTCGAAAAAAATACCGGTGCAGATAGCGGCGGTGCGGCAGCGGATGAGGGTGGTTCCAGTAATATTCAGCTGTTGATTGATGACCTTTTCATTAATAACACCAAGGTTAATGTCAGTGCTAAATTGCTGGATAGGGAAGAGCAGCGAAGTGTCACTATCCCGGATATGCATCTCAAGGATTTAGGTCAAGGTGGCAACGATGGTTCGGTTGCTGCGATAGTTGATGAGGTGGTGCGTTTGGTGACCAAGGCTGCCACTAAGGCTGCCGTCGATGAACTTGGTAAGCAAAAGATTCAGGAAGCCATCGACAAGAAAAAAGGCGAAGCGATGCAAAAGCTCGATGAGAAACTAGGCGATAAGCTCAAGGATTTGTTTTAAGGCTGTTGCCCAAATAATTCGCGACTAATCTGCGCACGCTGTTCTGGCGTGCGCTGTTCTCCGCTCAACGCTTCCACTTGCTGTAGGCGTGGGAAAATGCCGGTGCCGTTAGCCATTTGAATTGCCAGGCCGGGGCGGGCGTTTAGCTCCAAAATGAGTGGGCCATGATTTTTATCAATCACAATATCCACGCCCATATAACCTAATCCAGTCACTTCCTGACAGGCTGCGGCCAGCGGTAATAGCTTGTCCCAATCTGGAATTTGTAGCTCACTGAAATCGCGTTGTGTATCCGGATGCTGATAAATGGGGCGGTCATGCTGAACTGCGTGCAGCGCTTTACCTGTCGCCAGGTCAATGCCGACCCCTACAGCCCCCTGATGCAAGTTCGCTTTGCCATCGGAAGCGTGAGTTGCAAGGCGTAACATCGCCATGACAGGGTAGCCCTTAAAAATAATCACACGGATATCAGGAACGCCTTCAAAGCTGTAGGCATCAAAGATGTTGTGCGCCTCAATCATTGATTCGATCATGGCGATATCCGGGGAGCCGCTTAAACTATATAAGCCGCTCAAAATATTAGTGACATGACGTTCTAGCGCTTCGTGGCTAATGGCCTCTTCGCTGGGTTTGAAATAAATGTCGTGTTCACGTTCTGCGATCACCAAAATGCCTTTACCGCCGCTGCCCTTAGAGGGTTTGATGACAAACTTTTCATGCGGTAGCAGTTGACTGTGCAGACCTTTGACATCGTGTTGATAACGTAAAGTGCCCAGTAGCTTTGGCACGGCAATGCCGGCTTGCTCAGCTAACAGCTTGGTTTTCAGTTTGTTATCCACTAACGGATATAGGTGCCGCGGGTTGTGGGCAGCAACATAGTCTACATTGCGACGGTTCATGCCCATAATGCCGCGCGCACGTAACTGTTTAGGGGTGGCGAACATCATTTGTCATTTGCCGTGTTGTGATTGCTTTTTTGCTGGCGTAAGACGCTATCCAGTTCGGTCTCCGCCAGTGGTTGGAAACGGCGTAATTCGGACAGGCGATAACCCGTGTATTGACCGAGCAATAGAATGACCGCCAGATTGACAAATAGCAGCTCCGGGAAGTTGAAGGTCAGATATTCAACGACGCGGTTGGTCATGCACAGGTAAGCCAGTATTGCGACAAATAAACTGCCGGCACCTTGAATGAGCACTTCCTTGGGGCCATCTTCTTCCCACAGAATGGACATGCGTTCGATCGTCCACGCGAGAATAATCATTGGGAAGAAGGTTACCGTCAACGCCTGACTGAAGCCGAGTTTCTGGCTAACAATGCTCATCGCCGCCATCAGGCCGATAACGACGATGATGACTGCCGATATGCGCGCCACCAGGAGTAGATTAAGGTGTGAGAGATAGGAGCGAATCAGCAAGCCGGCACTGACTACAAAGATAAAAATAAATAACCCGGTAATGAGTGACGTTTTAATAAAAGCCAGCGCGATCAAAATGGGCATAAAGGTGCCGGAGGTACGAATGCCCACCAGGGTGCGTAAAATAACCACAATTAGTGCGCCAATGGGTACCAGTAAGATAGCTTTAAAGGCGTTTTGTTCTTCAATGGGCAGGCTGTAGATGGAGAAGTCTACCAATGCGGCCTGTTCGTCACGGCCCTGTTGAACGGCAATGCTGCGTGCGGACTGGTTATTTTCAATAATTGAAAAGTGCACTCTGGAACGGTGACCGCCTTCGACGTCGAGCAGGGAGAGACCGCCACGCTGCCAGAGGATAAAGTGTTCAGGGATACCCTCTTCGGCGGTGGATTGGTTAAATAACCGCCATTTTTTTCCATCATGAACTTCAATAAAGCTGATTAATGCCTGGCGACGGCGGCCATCCTCAAGAAACAGGCCGCGGACTTTACGTGCTGGAATCTCAGCGAGGTTTAACAGGTCAATGGCAAGGCGGGCTTTGAAATCTTCGCCCGGGCGGTCGCCCAGTAACAGGCGTACATTTTGACTGGGTTTTTCGGCGTTAAGAGTATGCAGTAACTCCAGCGTAAAAGTACGTGTGTCCGATGAACGTTGGTTTAGCTCGTCAACCAGCGTGCTGGCAGCAGTACGAAAAGGTTCTTCAAATTCTGGTGTTTGGATGGCCGTGGGTTGTTGGCTGATCTGACCCTGATTTTCCCCCGGCTTTTCATACACATCAAGGCGGTAATAAACAGTTTGGCTGCCGGTTGCTTGACGGGAGCTCCATTGTGCGCGTCGCTGATCGCGCTGTTCAATTTTGGTGAAACCGTAGTTTGGCGAGGCGAAATCCTCACCTAAAATCTCTATACCTGGCGGGTTATAGGGCAAGGCAAAGGACACGAGCGCGGGTTTATCCTGACCGGTAAACTCAATTTTTGCCTCAATCGTCCAGACGCTGGCTTTTTCTCCTGGCCAAAGGGGGAAACCCAACGCAAAGTGTTTATAGAGTGTCAGACCAAAACCGGTGACCAGCAATAGCAAAACGAATAATAAAAATTTGGGGCGGCTATGCATGGTAAAGGCTCAATTTATTCGTCGTTGATGACAGGGGTGGTTTGAAATTTTTGGCTAACATCTACAATGGCGTAATCACGTAAAAAATTGCGACCAATCAATACCTGGTTTCTAAACACACTGCGATCGGTAAGGGTCATTTTTATGGGGTGGTCGAGATTGCCCAGACGTACGCGGATTTTGACGATAGGGCGCGACTGTGAATCGCCGTCGTGCTCTTTAATTTTTACATGACCAATGATACGCCGAATGATTTCGATTTTTTTATCGGTTTTCGGGTCGATGATATTAAAGCGAACATGTGCTTTACCGTCGCGTTCAAACTCGACCATATCCAGTGCGTTTAAGGAGGACGTTTTGGCGCCGGTATCAATGCGTGCGGTCAGTTCAATATCCGGTGGTGTGAGGTATACATTTTCCAGCTCACCGATGACCAGGTGCGATTTAGGTTGGCGCTGTTTAATCTCGGTTTTTGCATAGGCACCGAGTGACTTTTTCATTACCTCTAAGCGATTTTTTTCTTGGTTGAGCGTTTCTTCCAGGGAAGCAAGGCGCTGATTTTCTTCTTCCAGTTTTTGTAACTGTTCTGTTAATACCTGTTGCTGTTCATTAAGGGCGACTTCGCGCTGTTTGAGTTGATTTAGCCCACAACCCGAAGTTAGCAGCACCAGGCTGATTAAAGCCGGCAGCTTTAAACCGCGAATAGAGCCAGTCGTGACTTTGCGCTTATCAGAATCGGATATGGCTTTCATAAAGCTGTCATAAAATATCTGCAACATAATGTCATGAACAAAAAAATGAATGAAATAGAAGGATACTAAAATGCTTAGTTTTGAATCAGATACCTACCCATTATCGGAATGCAGCAATCCAGTTGCAAGCAGTCCTGCTCAGATCGTCGAAATACACTGTGCCTCGGTGGCTCAGCAGTTGCAAAGCGAATCACAAAATTCCGTGAGTATTGTTACCTTGAGACAGCGTGAGCAGGTTGTGATTGAAACAAGCGGGTTTAATCCAGAGTTAGACCATTTGTAGTAATTTGAGCGTTCCAGAAATTAAAGATTAAAACGAACGCTGTTCGACGTCAGATATTCGCTAATGTTCAACCAAAGTTTTTAAAAAACTTTCCTTTCTTGTCATACGTCTCAGTCATGACTTTTTACTGCTGATTAAAAAGCTGCCTTCAATCGGAAGATGCAGTTTTTTACTGCTGTGAGACCGCCAGTAAATAGCCGTGGTGTCTGATAGCAGCCCCACAGAGCAAAAGAATTAAAGCAGTTGTCATGAGAGGGGGGACTCATCATATCTCTGGCTCTGAGTATTAGTCGCATGATTAAGCGGCTGTGGAACTAGCAGACAGGCGATACGGCCTATAAAATCACAACTCTATTGCGGTGCCGCAGGTTTGCGTTACGTCCGCTATAACTTTTCAAAATAGTTTTTCAGGAAATTTTATTAATGTTGACGATTAACAGCCGCCTGGCGGCAGAATTACAGGTAAAGGAACGCCAGGTGGCTGCCGCGGTAGGGTTATTGGATGAAGGTAGCAGCGTGCCCTTTATTTCGCGTTACCGTAAGGAAGCCACGGAAGGGCTGGATGATGGACAGTTGCGTACACTGGATGAGCGCTTACGTTATCTACGCGAGTTAGATGATCGTCGGCAAAGTATCCTCAATAGTATTGAGGAGCAGGGCAAACTAACGCCAGCCCTGAAACGTGACATTAACGAGGCTGAAACTAAAACGAGTCTTGAAGACCTCTATTTACCCTTCAAAAAGAAACGTCGTACTAAAGCTCAAATTGCACGGGAGGCCGGGTTAGAGCCGTTGGCCTTAATGCTTTTGGAGCAACCTGAACTCGACCCGCAAGAAACGGCTGAAGGTTTTGTCAATGATGATCAGGGAGTGGCTGATGCGAAAGCCGCACTGGAGGGCGCCAAACAGATTCTCATGGAGCGCTTTAGCGAAGATGCCGGACTGCTCAGTAAGTTACGTGACTTTCTCAAACTTGAGGGCGTTGTAACGGCTTCAGTGGTGGCGGGTAAAGAGCAGGAGGGGGCTAAGTTTCGTGACTATTTTGAATACAGCGAACGGTTATCAAAAATGCCGTCGCATCGGGCATTGGCGGTTTTTCGTGCGCGTAAGGAAGGCATTATTTCGGTGGCGATTACGCTGGAATCACCTGGTGAGGAGTCTGCTAAGCCAGCCGCTCATCCCTGTGAAGCTATGGTGGCTGAGCATTGTCATATTAAACACGAAGGTCGTGCGGCAGACAGTTGGTTGCAGGAGGTGGTGCGCTGGACGTGGCGTATCAAACTGCTAACACACCTGGAGTTGGAGCTGTTGAATGAGTTGCGTGAGCGTGCAGAACTAGAGGCCATTGAGGTTTTTGGCCGAAACCTCAAGGATCTACTGTTGGCTGCACCTGCTGGCCGTAAGGTCACCATTGGCCTTGATCCGGGGTTGCGAACCGGTGTTAAAGTGGCAGTGGTAGATGAGACCGGGAAACTACTCGATTACGACACTATTTATCCAACGCCGCCACAAAAACGTGTTCGTGAAGCGGAGGCCGTTTTGCTGACGTTTTGTAGAAAACATGCCGTTAACTTGATTGCCATTGGCAATGGTACCGCATCGCGTGAAACCGATAAATTTGTCGGTGATATGCTCAGCAGCAATCCAGAATTAAGCATTCAGAAAGTGATTGTGAATGAAGCGGGCGCATCGATTTATTCTGCGTCGGAGTTTGCCGCGCAGGAGTTTCCCGATTTAGATGTCACCATTCGAGGGGCTATCTCTATTGCACGCCGTTTACAGGATCCCTTGGCCGAGTTAGTAAAAATTGACCCCAAATCAATAGGGGTTGGTCAATATCAGCACGACGTGAGTCAAATTAAGTTGGCGCGTAGTTTGGATGCCGTTGTTGAAGATTGTGTAAACGCTGTTGGCGTCGATCTAAATACAGCCTCAAGTCCTTTATTGGCAAGAGTGTCGGGGCTTAATCAAAGTCTTGCCAATAATATTGTCAACTTTCGGGAGCAAAATGGCGCTTTTTCTGATCGCTCGGCACTTATGCAGGTTCCGCGGTTTGGTGAAAAGAGTTTTGAGCAGGCTGCCGGATTTTTACGCATCAATGAAGGTGAAAACCCGCTGGATGCTTCCGGTGTCCATCCGGAAAGTTATGCTGTTGTTGAGCGCATTGCCGAACAAAGCAGTCGTGACGTTAATAGTCTGATTGGCGACACTGAATTTTTGAAAAAATTACGGCCTGAAAACTTTTGTGATGACCGTTTTGGATTGCCAACGGTGACCGATATTATTGCTGAGCTGGATAAACCGGGGCGCGACCCGCGTCCAGAGTTTAAAATGGCGCGGTTAAAAGAAGGCGTGGAAACGATTAAAGATTTACAGCCGGATATGGTTCTGGAAGGCACAATTACCAATGTGACGAATTTTGGTGCGTTTGTTGATATTGGTGTTCATCAGGATGGTTTGGTGCATATCTCGGCGTTGGCTGACAAGTTCGTTAAGGACCCTCACAGCGTGGTAAAGGCAGGCGATATTGTGAAGGTGAAAGTGATGGCTGTGGACGTTGAGCGCAAGCGTATTGGTTTAACAATGAGAATGGCAGATAGTGCCGCTGACCAGCAGGGGCAGGGTGAACCTGCATCGCGCAAATCAGGCGCAGATAAAAAGCAACGTAGAACTGTGGCGAATAAGCAAAAGGATAAAAAACCGGCGGAAGGCACCATGGCGGCTTTGTTAAAGCAGGCTGGGGTTAAACGGTAGCGGTAGGAGCGCGCTTGTAGAGGAACCTGGTGCCACTTTTAACTTTCTATTAATTCACTATGATTGGTAAAAGGTTAAAACTTAAATAAAAAAGGCCAACAAATGTTGGCCTTACTGTTTCAGGTGATGAGGTTTTACACCAGCATTTGGCGGATTTCCTCAATTTCTTCTTTTGCCTCTTCTAAAATATGCAGGCTTTGATCTGGTGTTAGTTGCTGGAACGGTAGCTTATGGTAAGCCGGGATGTCAGTGATGTTGGGGCAGGTATTAAGTTCGCCACGGCCCATGTGCTGATGATGGCGAGCAATTGTAACAATATCGGTGATATCCACTTCGGCATTGGAGCTACGGGTCCAGTCGCCGCGTGCTTTGACGACATCAATTAGCTCCTGATCAAACTGCCAATTGCGTAGTATGAGTTCACCAACAGCAGCTGCATAATTGTCGGTCAAATTTTTGTAAACGGCATCAAGATCCTGAGTCGCATCATGGTTTTTTGATAACCAGTCGAGTAGGGGTAAGCAGCCGATATCCTGCAACAGTCCACCGAGTAGTGCTTGGTCAGGGTCAAAATCATCGCAACGTGTCGCCAGTAAAGCACTGATAGCGGCCAGGCTAGTGCTTTGTTCCCACTGTTTTCTCAACAATACTTTCAGTTGTGGGGAGTCGGTTTGAAACATGGCACGCAGTGTGTAGGTCAACACAATACTTTGTACGGAGTGTTGGCCAAGGCGACAAACGGCATGTTTGGCTGTTTTTATCGGGATTGGGCCTCGGTGCAAAGGGCTGTTAGCCACCTTTAAAATATAGGCGGCGAGTCCGGCTTCCGCTTGGACGATGTGAGCGATTTTCATGATGTCGTACTGTTCGTCTTTGAACGCATCACGAATTTTCATGGCAATATCGGGCATTGCCGGGAGTTTGATTTCCTCTTTTTTGATCGCGTTTTCAATCTGTTCAAGAAGTTCGTCTGTGTTGGTGTCGGAGCCTCCAACAATTTCGAGTTGCATAGCGTGCATTCCCTGATTCCCTAAAACGAGTTAGCGGTGAGCCAATTAAATTGGCCTAATTGACTAAAGGATAGACGCTTTTAACAGAAGTGCGGAAAAGTCCGCTAAAAAAAAGTGGTCTTTGTTAAGGGCAGTAAGCGCCGCAGGTCATGGCGACAGGCGGCGTTTTGGAAATTTGTCAGGTTAGGCTTTGCGCAAGATATCCTGACACAGGTGCTCAATCAGTGCTTTTTGAGCGTGTAGACGGTTTTCGGCCTCTTCCCAGACAACGGAGCGCGGGTCATCCAGCATGTCATGGCTGATTTCTTCGCCGCGGTGGGCCGGTAAGCAGTGCATGAATAACGCGTCGGGAGATGCGAGATCCATGAGCTTTGGGTTCACCTGGAAGCCAGCAAACTGTTGTTCACGCTCTTTTTGTTCCTCTTCCTGGCCCATGGATGCCCAGACATCGGTAACGACCAAGTGTGAGCCAAGGGTCGCCTCGGCTGGATCGCGGAAAATTTTGACGTGACTCTTATGCTGCTCAAGCAGAGAAGCCATTGGCTCAAAGCCTTCCGGGCAGGCGATGTGTAATTTAAAGCCAAGCAGGTGAGCAGCATTAATATAGGAGTTACACATGTTGTTGCCGTCACCAATATAGGTAACTGTTTTGCCGCGAATGGAGCCGCGGTGCTCAACATAGGTTTGCATGTCGGCTAGCAATTGGCAGGGGTGGTAATCGTCGGTCAGCGCATTGATGACAGGCACACTTGAGTATTCAGCAAAGCGTTCAATTTTGCTGTGCTCGAAGGTGCGAATCATAATGATATCGACCATACGTGACATGACCCGGGCGCTATCTTCGATGGCTTCACCTCGGCCTAGCTGGGTGTCACGCGGTGATAGAAATAATGCCGAGCCACCAAATTGCGCCATACCGGTTTCAAAGGAAACACGTGTACGTGTCGATGATTTTTCAAAAACCATCGCCAGCACACGGTTTTTCAGTGGCTCATAAATAACGCCGTCGTGCTGCATTTTTTTCAGCTCAATGGCGCGTTGCAATAATTGTTCAAATTCTGCGCCGGTGAGGTCACAGAGTGTCAGAAAATGCTTGTTTGACATAGGAGTCTCGTGGGCTGAATTAACCTTTATTGCTCGATTGACGACGGTCTGAGGTGTCGCGATCTTTAGCACGGCGTTGGCCTTGGCGATCATCGCCAGCATAAACCTTGATTAACTTGCAGATAGCTTCGACAGCCAGATCGGCTTCTTCGTCGGTCAGTATCAGCGGTGGCAATAGGCGAATGACTGAGTTGGCGGTGACGTTAATTAGTAGCCCTTTGGCTTTTGCTAACATGACCAGCTCGGTGCAGGGCTCATTCAGCTCGATACCAATCATTAAGCCTTTACCGCGAATATCGGTAATGTAGTTAGCATCTGCCAACCTGGCTTTTAAACCGTCCAGCATTCGTTGCCCCAAACTCTCGGCACGTTCAATCAATTTGTCGTGAATAAGGGTATCCACGGTTGCAAGAGCCGCAGCACAAACAAGCGGGTTGCCGCCAAAGGTTGAGCCGTGGGTGCCTGCCTGTAGAACGCCAGCGGCTTTACCTTGCGCCAGGCAGGCGCCAATAGGAACACCGTTACCGAGTCCTTTTGCGGTTGTTACAACATCTGGCAGAATATTGTTGTGCTGGTAAGCGAAATATTTACCGGTGCGACCATTACCTGTTTGTACTTCGTCGAGCATCAATAGCCAGTTATTTTCATCACACAGCGTACGTAATTCATTCAAATAGTTTTCTGCGGGCACGTGTACGCCGCCTTCTCCTTGAATGGGCTCAACAAAAATGGCGACGACATCGGGGGTGTTGCCGGCAATTGTTTTTATGGCGTCAATATCGTCATAGGGGGCACGGATGAAGCCGTTGACCAATGGTTCAAAGCCCGCCTGGGCTTTGCGGTTGCCTGTCGCGGTTAGTGTCGCCATCGTCCGGCCATGAAAGGCGCTGTCGACAACAATAATATTTGGCGTGTTAATTCCCTGCTTGTGACCGTACAGGCGAGCAAGTTTGATCGCTGCTTCATTAGCTTCAGCGCCAGAATTACAGAAAAAGACCTTATCCATGCCGGAAACTTTAGTCAGGCGGTTCGCCAGTTCCGTTTGCAATGGAATTTCATACAGGTTGGATGTGTGTAGTAAGCGCCCAGCCTGGTCCCGAATGGCGTGTGTGACAGCCGGATGACTGTGACCTAAGCCGCACACAGCAATACCGCTGAGAAGATCCAGGTACTTATTGCCATTGGTGTCGAATAACCAGGCACCCTGGCCCATTTCAAAGGCTGTATCGGCCCGTTTATAGGTGTCCATTAAGGATGTGCTTGCCATTTTCTTTAATCCTGAAAAACGCAAAAAGGCAGCCGATGCTGCCCTGTTACTGAAAAATTTTGATCATCATATAAAGAACTAGATTTAAAAACAACGTGAACAGTCGGTGTTACGGGCTTTTATTGTTATTTTACACGGGTTGGAGCCTAGGTTTGGGTGTGTTGGGGATAATTGAACGGCATTTTTTGTCGGTAAAACGGTCTATGTGTGCGGCGCAAATAATTTGCGAACTTAGTAAACTTGCATTGATTGATGGGCTGTTAATGCGTTGCCGATGCCTGTACAATGCCGCCCGTTATTGAAACCGCAGTGCTGTTCGTGGTTGATGCTTTATACCAGGTATTATTTTTTGAGGTGAGTTATGGATGTAATGGAAACCATTAAACAACAGGTCGAGAACAACACGATCATTCTTTATATGAAGGGCTCTCCACAGCAGCCTCAGTGTGGCTTCTCTTCGCAGGCCAGCCAGGCAGTCATGTCCTGTGGCGAGCGTTTTGCGTTTGTTAATATCCTGGAGCACCCGGACATTCGCGCTACACTGCCAAGTTACTCCAACTGGCCGACATTCCCTCAGCTTTTTATCAAAGGCGAACTAGTTGGAGGTTGCGATATTGTTATGGAGCTGCACGAGCAGGGTGAGCTGCAAACGATGATTAAAGATGCGGCGGCTGAATCAGCTGAGTAATTTGCCACTGTCGTTAATTGCCTAAAACCCGCCATTTTGTGCGGGTTTTTTGTTGGTGAAAAGCGTTTGAAGTCAGCTGGCCATGTAATACAATAAGCCGAGTTTTTTGATCTAGATCATATTTTACGGAGATTAACCATGAGTGTTTTAGTTGGTAGACCTGCCCCAGATTTTACTGCTTCTGCTGTTTTAGGCAGTGGCGAAATTGTTGACGAATTCAACCTGTCAGCAAGCACCAAAGGTAAATATGCAGTTGTTTTCTTTTATCCACTGGACTTCACCTTTGTTTGCCCTTCAGAGCTGATCGCTTTTGATCACCGCCTGAAAGAATTTACCGATCGTGGTGTTGAGGTAATCGGTGTGTCTATCGATTCACATTTCACTCACAATGCGTGGCGTAACACAGCCATCAACGATGGTGGTATCGGTCAAGTGGGTTACACGCTGGTTGCAGATATGAAACACGAAATCTGTCAGGCTTACGATGTTGAACATCCTGAAGCAGGTGTTGCTTTCCGTGGTACTTTCCTGATCGATAAGGAAGGTCAGGTTCGTCATCAGGTTGTTAACGATCTGCCGCTGGGCCGTAACATTGATGAGCTGCTGCGTATGATTGATGCACTGCAATTCCACGAAGAGCACGGTGAAGTTTGTCCTGCTGGTTGGAACAAAGGCGATAAAGGTATGGATGCTTCTCCTGACGGTGTGGCCTCTTACCTGTCTGAGAATGCTGACAAGCTGTAAGCATCTCAACATAGCGTTACAAAAAACCCGGCTTTTGCCGGGTTTTTTTATGTCTCTACAATTTGTCGGTGAGCTTTAATTTAACCTGCGGGTCATTGTTATTCGCCCAGCCAGCCGCCCAATTCGCGCCAGCGATTGGCGATGAAACAGAATAATTCGGCGGTTTTTTCCGTATCGTAGCGGGCAGAGTGAGCCTCTTCGTTGCTGAATTCGATTTCAGCGACCTCGCAGGCTCTGGCTAATACGGTTTGGCCAACAGCTAATCCTGCCAGGCTAACGGTGTCAAAGTTTGAAAAAGGGTGGAAAGGATTGCGTTTGATGTCGCAGCGTTCGGCAGCAGCATTAACAAAACCATGATCGAAATGAGCATTATGGCCGACCAGAATTGCACGTTTGCAGCCGCTTGCTTTCACGGCTTTTCGAACAGTGCGGAAGATGCCATCCATGGCTTCCTGCTCAGTGTTGGCAATTCTTAATGGGTGGTATGGGTCGATGCCGGTGAACTTAATGGCAGCTTCTTCAATGTTGGCGCCTTCAAAGGGTTTTACGTGAAAAGAGAGCGTTTCCCCTGGATAGAGTAACCCCTGCTCATCCATTTGAATGGGAACGGCGGCGATCTCCAGCAGGGCATCGGTGGCGGCGTTAAAGCCGCCGGTTTCCACATCAATCACAACAGGCAGGTAGCCGCGGAAGCGGTTAGCCATCATTGATGACGCTTTTGAAGTTGGTTCAGACATCCATTTTCCCTAATGTTAATAGGTTATCGCGATTAAATAACTTGCCAACCCAGTGTTTCGCCAGCCATAAGCGGCGTAATGACTTCGTTTGCGGCGGCAATTTCGGTGGGAATTAGCCAATCTTTTTTGGTCAGCGTGATGGTGTCGGTATTGCGCGGTAGCTGATAAAAATCCGGACCAAAATGGCTGGCGAAACCTTCCAGCTTATCCAGCGCATTCATTTTTTCAAATATATGGGCATACAGTTCGATGGCGGCAAAGCCTGTGTAGCAACCGGCACAACCACAGCTGGTTTCTTTCGTGTGGCGTAGGTGAGGTGCGGAGTCCGTGCCGAGGAAGAATTTAGGGCTGCCGCTGATAGCGGCTTTCAGTAAGGCTTCCTGGTGAGTGCCGCGCTTAAGAATCGGCAGGCAATACAGGTGCGGGCGAATGCCGCCAACCAACATGTCATTACGGTTGTATAGCAGGTGCTGAACGGTGATGGTTGCACCTACGTTAGCGGGGGCTGACGCAACAAATTGTGCCGCATCAGCTGTGGTGATGTGCTCCATGACTATTTTCAGCTTCGGGAAGCGCTCAACCAGCGGTGCCAGTGTCCGGTCGATGAAAACTTTTTCACGATCGAAAATATCAATATTGGTATCGGTCACTTCACCATGCACCAGGAAGGGGATGTTGTGCTCTTCCATGGCGGCCAATGTATCGAAAGATTGCTCCAGTTCGGCAACGCCCGACTCAGAGTTTGTGGTGGCTCCGGCAGGGTAAAATTTAACCGCTTTAACCGAAGGGCTTTTGGCGGCTTTGGCAATTTCTGCGGGTGAGGTTTCGCCCGTGAGGTATAGCACCATTAATGGGTCAAAGTTACGGCCTGCCGGGACCTGTGCCATGATGCGTTCTCGATAGGCGTGGGCCTCGTCGCAGTTAGAAACAGGTGGTTTCAGGTTAGGCATGATAATGGCACGGCCAAAGTAGCGTGAAATATCAGGTACAGTGGTGGCCAGCATGTCGCCATCGCGAACATGAACATGCCAGTCATCGGGGCGGGTAATGGTCAGTGTTGTCATAACTTTTGGATCAGAATTTGAATAATAAATGGGGCTGAATTTGAGGTTGCATCCTACCGTAAAGCGCCGAACTTCGATAGGTGTTTTTAGTGAACAACAGGGCCTTAAAGATGGGTAGATAAAGCTGTATTGGTATTAAAGTTTTTTTATTTCGCGCCGATTAACTCATCGGATAACGCATTTGTAGCGTGGATTTTTTTGTTTTGCTTGGTGAGCGATGAATAATTATCGATTTAAGACAATGGCGCGATTACTGCTGACTGCCTTGATGGCGTTAGTAGTGATGCCTGTCTATGCGATTACTTACCAGGCGGGCCTTGAAGATAGCGAATGGTTTGTTCAGAGTTCGGAGCTGGAATGCCGGATATGGCAGCCTATCCCCAACTTTGGTGAGGGCGTGTTCAGTAATCGGGCGGGCTATAACTTACAGTTTCATCTGCGTGGAGCCAATTCCGCGCTGGCCCCTGGTGAGGCTGAATTGATGGCAGAAGGACCTATCTGGAAGCCGGGTGTTGAGGCTAACAAAATTACCGATGTTTGGGTTGTCGATGATTTAATTCCGTTAACGGTTAAGGCGCCTTTCGCCGATTTAATGATGGCTAAGTTGGGTGAAGGCCTGATGCCTACTATCGCCACCAAAAGCGATTTGGCTGAGGGGTATCCTGCCGTTAAAGTGGCGGTTTCTACAGTCAATTTCCCGCAAGCCTATGCTGATTACGAGCGATGTGTGCGAAATCTTATTCCCGTCAATTTTCGTCAAATTGAGCGCTCTACTATTTTCTATGCCTCTGGCCGAACCAAGCTGGCACCGGAGGTTTTGGAACAGTTGGATTTGATTGTTCGCTATATGAAAGCCGATAAGCGTATTAAACGTGTGGTGGTTGATGGTCATACGGATAGTGCTGGCGATAAAGAAAGCAATATCAGGGTATCCAAACAACGCGCCAGCTTGGTGGTGGCTTACTTTAAAAAAGCCGGTATCAGCTCAAAACGCATTGTCATGCGGTGGCATGGTGACCGTTATCCAACCGCTGCAAACGATACGGATGAAGGGCAGGCACGTAATCGACGGGTGACGATTCGGCTGGATCGAGAATAGATTGACGAAAAACGACCGCAAGCGCCCCTAAAAACTGATAAATCCTTGCTTCCTCTATGTTTTTTCACGCGTCGCGTTTAGAATATGCGCCCTGTGATTTTACCTAATTCTCGGAGCGACGATGTCTGATATCAAAAAAGTAGTGCTGGCCTATTCTGGCGGTCTTGATACCTCTGTTATCTGTAAATGGATTCAGGAAACCTACAACTGTGAAGTGGTGACCTTTACTGCTGACCTGGGTCAGGGTGAAGAGGTTGAGCCAGCGCGAGCCAAGGCAGAAGCACTAGGCATCAAGGAAATCTACATTGACGATCTGCGCGAAGAGTTTGTACGCGATTTTGTATTCCCAATGTTCCGCGCCAATGCCATCTACGAAGGTGAGTACCTGTTGGGTACCTCTATTGCACGACCATTGATCACCAAGCGTTTGATTGAAATCGCTAATGAGACGGGTGCTGACGCAATTGCTCACGGTGCCACTGGTAAAGGTAATGACCAGGTGCGTTTTGAGCTGGGCGCGTACGCGTTGAAGCCTGGTGTTAAAGTGATTGCACCTTGGCGTGAGTGGGATCTGACGTCTCGTGAAACGCTCTTGGCTTACTGTGATGAGCATGGTATTCCAGTTGAGAACAAGCAAGGTACTAAATCTCCTTATTCTATGGATGCCAATCTGCTGCACATCTCCTACGAAGGCGGAATTTTGGAAGATCCATGGGCTGAGCCTGAAGACAGCATGTGGATGTGGAGTGTTTCCCCTGAAGCTGCGCCAGAGACTCCAACCTATTTGGAACTGACCTACGAGAAAGGCGATATCGTTGCCATCGACGGCAAAGCGATGACACCTGCCGAAGTGCTGACTTACCTGAACAAGGTAGGTGGAGAGAATGGTGTTGGCCGTGTTGATATCGTTGAAAACCGTTTTGTGGGTATGAAGTCCCGCGGTTGCTATGAAACACCGGGCGGTACGATTATGTTGAAGGCGCACCGTGCGATCGAGTCCATTACTCTGGATCGTGAAGCAGCGCACTTGAAAGACAGCCTGATTCCAAAATACGCGGAAATCATCTACAACGGATACTGGTGGGCGCCTGAGCGTCGTGCTATGCAGGCGTTGATTGATGAGACTCAAACCTTCGTTAACGGCAAAGTACGCGTTAAGCTTTATAAGGGTAACGTCATTGTCGTGGGTCGTGAGTCTAATGACAGCCTGTTCGACGAAAGCATTGCCACCTTTGAAGATGATGCCGGTGCGTACGATCAGAAGGATGCGGAAGGATTCATTAAGCTGAATGCACTGCGCCTGAGAATTGCAGCCAGTAAAGGCCGCAGTCAGCTATAAGCGGAAACAGTCTTTTTAGCTAGCTAAACGGGTGGGAAGTGTGAAAGCACTTCCCATTTTTTTTGACCATTTTTACGAGGTGAACCATGCGGATTTTGCACGCTATGTTGCGAGTGGGTGACTTGCAGCGCGCTATTGATTTTTATACAGAGGTGCTGGGGATGCGGTTGTTGCGCCGTTCAGATAATGAAGAATATCAGTACACTTTAGCCTTTGTGGGGTATGGTGATGAATCTGATGAAACAGTACTGGAGCTAACCTACAACTGGGGCGTTACTGAGTACGAGTTGGGGGCCGCTTTTGGCCATATCGCTATTGAAGTTGATGATGTGTATTCAGCCTGCGATAAAATTCGTGCAAAGGGTGGGGTTATTAGTCGCGAGCCGGGCCCGGTCAAGGGCGGCACCACCGAAATCGCCTTTGTGAAAGACCCCGATGGTTATGCGATTGAGCTGATCAGCGCCAAGCATGCGGCTAAAGGGCTGGAAGGGTAGAGACAGCTATGAATAGTGACTCTTAACCCTGTCTACAGAGCTAAGAGTCACTTTTACGGCGCATTGATAGAATGATAACCGGGTCAAGAGGAACGTCTTGGTACCGCTGTACGCGCCCGGTCGGCACACGGCTGATCATATCGATGACGGGTAAACCCTCTGTCACCTTGGCAAATACCGCGTAGCCCGCTTTGTTAAAGCTGGCGTTGAGCGATGGGTTGTTTTCCAGGTTAATAAAAAACTGCGAGGTGGCGCTATCAGGGTGTGATGTACGTGCCATTGATAGGGTACCACGTCGGTTTGCCAGCCCATTATCCGATTCATTAACAATTGGCGCACGAGTTTTTCGTGGTCGCATGTTGCTGGTAAAGCCGCCACCCTGGATGACAAAGTTGGGCACGACACGGTGGAAAACCGTATTGTCATAGAAGCCGGCATCGACATATTCGAGAAAGTTAGCGACGGTAACTGGCGCCTTTTCAGGAAACAGCGTGATGGTTATGGTTCCCATGCTGGTGCGCATATCGACCTGAGGCTGCGTCTTAGCGTTCGATTTAGATTCTACCTGTGTTTCCGCTTGTACTAACGGAGCCAGGCTGAGGCTGATGAGTAGCAGACAGAAGCGAGAAAAATAACGCATTGCTATCATCTAAACCCAGCCGCTGTCTTTACGTTTTGGCTTTAGGGATGGCAGCACCAAACCCAGTACCAGTCCAAGTAAAATGGCGCCAGCTCCCATCATAAAGTACTGGCTCTTAGCGTCGTTTTTCAGGCGCTCGTTATCCGAACTGAGCAGGTCAATATCGTTTTTCAGCTGCTGATTTTCTTCGATCAATTGCTGGTTGCGTTGGTTAATGCTGATCGCATTACCCGACACATCCTTGATGTAATTGAGCTCCTTTTCCAGTTTGGCGTTTGTGTCTTGCAGAGCCTTGTTTTGACGATTTAATTCAGATGCCGCCTGGCTGGCATTATTTTGACCAGCAGTTAACTCCTGATTTTTTTTCTTTAAGTCGGCCAGCTGTTTTTGAACCTGTGCCAGACGATGTTTGGCGATGGGGGTATCGACAAGGTAGCGTGTCAAAATCCAACCTTCAGTACCGCGAGAGGTTTTCACTTTGGTGTAGCCGGTATCTTTGTTGCGTTCAAGAACTTCCATGGCGGTACCGCTTTCGGGATAGGCGATGATGCGGTAAGCATTGGAGTGTCCTGAGCGCATTGGTGCTTTAAAACTGTCCGTTACATAGGCGGTGGCAGCCAGCGCTGGCTGGCTGAGGAGCCAGGCGGCCACCACAAAGGCGATTTTTTTCACGTTAGTTCCCACACTGATTGGTTGGATTTTCATTGTATCAATGGTGCTTATTGAGCGTGCTGGGGATGTTATGGCAGCACTTTGTTGAAGGGTTTTACGATGACTTTTTCATAAACCCCTGCTGCAATATAAGGGTCGGCGTCGGCCCAGCTTTGTGCGTCCTCAAGGGAATCGAATTCGGCAACCACCAAACTGCCGGTGAAGCCCGCTTCGCCTGGGTCAGCGGAATCAATAGCGGGGTGAGGGCCGGCAATTAACAGGCGTCCCTGCTCCTTTAGCGCAACCAAACGCTCAACGTGAGCAGGGCGAGCTTCTTTTCGCAGAGGCAGACTGTTAGGGATGTCCTGGCTGATAATGGCGTAAAAAAGTGACATGGTTAAATCCTGTAATTAAGTGTAGTAATGGTTGATATGTTGGTTTTTGGTTACAAAATATAAGCGGTTATTAGTCGCTGGATTCGGTTTTTTTAGCGGGGCTGTTTTCAATATGGCGTGACAGGTAGACGCCCTGCAAAATAATAAATACCAGCGTTAGTCCCAGCATGCCGAATAGCTTGAAGTTAACCCAGGCCTCTTCTGAAAATTGGCCGCTGAAGGCAACATATAAGTTGATTGCGCCGCTGAAAATAAAAAATCCTACCCATAAATAATTAAGCTTTGCCCAGATGGCCGTTGCTAGTTCAATCTGGCCGCCCATCATGCGCTGTAGAATATTTTTACTACCGATGAATTGGCTGCCTAAGAAGACCAAGGCAAAGAGCCAATTGACAATCGTTGGCTTCCACTGGATGAAAGCCTTGTTTTCAAACACGATTGTTGCGCCGCCTAGCAGCACAACCAAAGCTAGCGTAATGAGGTACATTTTTTCGATTTTTCGAGTCTGCCAATAAGCATAAGCAACTTGAAAAATGGTCGCAGGGATGAGTACTGCAGTGGCGGTAATCATGTTATCTGTGTACTTATACACGGCAAAAAAGATAACAATAGGGAAAAAGTCGAATAGTAGTTTTTTCATGAAGTTTATTTCATCTGGATCAAAGTGATCGAAGTTTCAAAGAGCAGCGATTATAAAGGACTTAGTATAGACATGGGAAATAGGATAAGTTTGGTGATCCGTACAGATTTTTTGCAGAGTTCAGCGGTGAGTCGGTTATGGTGGCGAGTTTTTCATCCGAGTCGCTGAACTTGGGGGGACCGACTAAGTCTTAGGCACAGCTTGAAAATGCGCGTATTGAGTTGATTGGTATAGTGTTTTGTATGATTAAGTGAACTTCTTGGGTTTATTTTTCAATGATTTAGCACATAAATTCAGTACCGATTGACGCCCAACAAAGTGATCTAAATGCTATGCTTTTCGTTTAAATTTTAGAGTTCAGAATGGATTGTTGAATGCCCAAGAAATTATTGCCCTTCATTATACTCACCGCACTGATTGTCGTAGCGGTGCTGATTAAGCTTAATCCCCCCAGCAGTGAACGCAATGCAGAGCTTAAAACCAGAGAGCTGGCCGTTGAAGTGGTTAAATTGCAGGTACAAGCTTACCAACCGATCCTACAAAGCTACGGACGAGTTAAACCTCGAACGGAAAGCGAGTTAGTGCCGCAGGTGGCGGGTAAGGTAGTGCGTATTAGTCCCAATTTTCGCAATGGTGGTTTCTTTGAGGCTGGGGAGCTGTTACTGGAAATTGATGACCGGGATTACCAAGCCAGCGTTAATAGTGCGCGTGCCAACCTAATTGAGTCGCGCCAGTTATTGATTCAGGAGCAGGCGCAGGTTAAGCAGGCCAAAGATGACTGGGTGCGACTTGGTAATCGGGGGCAACCTCCCACGCTGGTGTCCCGCGAGCCCCAGTTAAAGGCTGCACAGGCCAAGGTGCTGGCTGCCGAGGCGCAACTTGATACCGCCCAGGCTAACCTTGAGCGCACACGAATTGTTGCGCCTTATGCTGGTCGTATGCTGGAGAAAAAAGTTGATGTGGGCCAGGTCGTCAATGCTAATAGCGCGATTGCCAGTATTTACGCTGTCGATACGGTGGAGGTGAGGCTGCCTCTTAAAAACCGCGATCTGGCTTATATTGATTTGCCGGAAAGCTTGCGGGTTAACAAGGACCGGCAGCAACCTCTACCCGCTGTCGAATTGATTTCTGAGCTGGGTAAAAGTGAGCACTGGCAAGGTAAAATAGTCCGTACCGAGGGGGCGATTGATGCGGCCAGTCAACAACTCTATGTGATTGCGCAAATTGATGACCCTTACGGAGAAGCGGCGCGTGATCGCCAGCCACTGAAGATAGGTCAATATGTGCGTGCTGAAATTAGTGGGCGGAGGCTAAAACAGGCATTGGTGATCCCTAACAATGCTATTTATCAGGGGAGTTATGTGTACTTGGTTGAACAGGACACTTTACGCCGCCGTAATATCGATATTGCCTGGCAAAATGATAACCAAGCCTTGATAAAAAAGGGGCTAAAGGCTGGCGAGCTACTGGTGCTTACGCCGTTGGGGCAAGTGGCATCTGGTACCGCGGTGAGAATCGTTGAGGGTGTCGTGGCTGGCGAACAGGCCGAGGCAAGCGAATGATTAGTTGGTTTGCACGTAACCATGTAGCTGCCAACCTATTACTCATTACCATTGTTTTTCTGGGTTTTTTCTCGGTTCGTACTCAGTTGCCGGTGGAGTTTTTTCCGCAGTTTGATACCGATACAGTGACTATTTCTGTAACTCTGCGTGGCGCGACTCCTCAGGATGTGGAGCAGAGTATTGCTATTCGTATTGAAGAAGCATTACTTGATCTGGAGGGCATCGACAAAATCATTAGTCGTTCCGCTGAGGGCAGCACCACGGTTACAGTCGAGCTGGATGATGACTACGACGACCGTGATTTGCTGGCCGATATTAAAGCCCGAGTTGATGCGATTAATACTTTTCCTGTTGATGCCGAAAAGCCGGTTGTCAGCCTAGAGCAGTTCCGTAATCGAGTGATCAGTGTCGCTGTTGCGTCATCTTTTGGTGAGCACGAGGTGCGTGAATATGCCGAGAAGGTTCGTGATGACTTATTGCGGCTGCCGGGAATCTCACAGGTTGAGCTTGATGCTGTGCGTGATTATGAAATTGGCATTGAGGTGGCTCAGGACCGGCTACGAGAATATGGATTGACGCTGGCGGCTATTGGTGAGGCGATCAGCAAAAGCTCGTTGGATTTGTCAGCCGGCAATATTCGCACGAAGGGCGGTGATGTGCTGATTCGCTCCAAGGGCCAGGCTTATCAGCGTGACGAGTTTGAACGCATTGTGGTGAAGACAAATGCCGATGGCAGTATTTTACGGCTGGGTGACATTGCCCGGGTTAATGATGACTTCGAAGAGGTACCGCTAAGAACTCGCTTTAATGGTGAGCCTGCGGCGTTAGTTGAAGTTTATCGCGTGGGTAAAGAAAACATTATTGATGTTGCTGAAACAGTACACCGCTACATTGATCAGGTACAGCCTTCTTTACCCGAAGGCATGATCGTCAGTTATTGGGACGATAACTCTGTGCCGGTGAAAAACCGTATTGGTACGCTGATGCGTAATGCCGCGCAGGGCGGTATTTTAGTGCTGCTGCTGTTAACGCTATTTCTGCGTCCAGCAATTGCATTCTGGGTGTTTGTTGGCGTGCCGGTTAGCTTTATGGGCGCCTTTTTTGCGATGAACCTGATGGGAATGTCGATCAATATCGTTAGCCTGTTTGGTTTTATTCTGGTGCTGGGTATTGTCGTTGATGACGCGATTGTCACGGGTGAGAATGTTTACCGGCACATGCGTGGCTCTGAAACGGGTTTGCAGGCGGCTATCAACGGTACCAAAGAGGTCTCTGTACCGGTTACTTTTGGTATTCTGACGACCATTGCGGCTTTTTTACCGATTGCCTTTGTGGAAGGCGCACGAGGGGCTATTTTTGCGCAAATTACGTTAGTGGTGATCCCGGTACTGATCTTTTCATTGATCGAGTCGAAACTGGTGCTGCCAGCCCATCTAAAGCATGTGCGTTTGCCCACTAAAAACAGCCGTCGTAACCGGTTGGAACAGTGGCAGCAGCGTTTTGCCGATGGTTTTGAGTTTGCCATACTTAAATATTACCGGCCGCTGCTGAAGCTTAGCCTACGCCATAGTTTCTCTGTCTTAGCACTGTTTGCGGGTAGTTTTATTTTGTTGCTGAGTATTATTACCAGCGGCTGGACGCAGTTTACCTTTTTTCCACGCGTGCCGAGTGAGACGGTCAGAGTAACCTTGGCAATGCCGGTGGGAACCTCTTTTAATGTGACTGATCGTTATATTCGCCGGATGATTGATGCCGCTGAACAGTTGCAGGAAAAGTACCGCGACCCCAACAGTGGCGAAAGTGTGATCATTAATATTTTAGGTTCGACAGGGGCGAGCGGTGGGGTTGGTAGTCTCGGCAATGTGCGCTTTGAAATCGTGCCGCCGGAGCAGCGAGCATTAACGATTACAACAAATGAGTTGGTGAGTGAGTGGCGTGAGGCGATAGGGGAAGTGCCGGGTTCTGAATCCTTGTTGTTTAGGGCGGAAATTGGCCGTGGCGGTGACCCTATCGATGTTCAATTAACAGGACGCTCATTAGAACAGCTGGGCGATGTGGTCGATAAAGTAACTGCTCATCTGGCCCAGTATCAAGGCGTCTTTGATATTAATAACAGTCTTTCCAGCGGCAAGGAGGAATTGCAGCTGGAGTTGACGGCACAGGGTCATGCGCTTGGTTTAACGCGTGCCGATGTGACCCAGCAGGTGCGACAGGCATTTTTTGGCGTTGAGGCACAGCGAATTCAGCGTGGTCGTGATGATGTTCGTGTGATGGTTCGTTTGCCCGCAGAAGAACGCAAAGCGCTGACTGATCTGGAAGGGTTATTGATTCAAACGAATAACGGCGATTCCGTTCCGCTGTCACACGTGGCTCGTTTCGACACCAGTCGCAGTCCTGCCACTATTTATCGCATCGATCACTATCGAACCGTTAATGTGCGAGCTGATGTCGATAAAGAAGCGGTGAACATGCCGGTTTTACAACAGGATTTAAAAGCATTCCTTGATGAACAGCTACAGCAGTACCCAGGTGTCCGCTATGAGTTAGAGGGTGAGGCTAAGGAGCAAAGTGAGGCCTTTAGTTCGCTGGGCTGGGGGTTGATATTTGTTCTGTTTGTTATTTATAGCCTGCTGGCCATTCCCTTTAAGTCCTACGCTCAGCCAATTATTGTCATGTCGGTGATGCCCTTTGCGGCTATTGGCGCGATGATTGGTCACTGGATCATGGGAATGAACCTAACCATTATGAGTGTGCTGGGACTGATGGCGTTACTCGGTGTGGTGGTAAATGACAGCTTGGTGCTAGTTGATTTTATTAACCAGCGCCGTCGTTCGCATGTCGGTTTATTAAAAGCGATACTGCAGGCTGGCACGGTACGTTTCCGCCCTGTCATGTTGACCTCAGCCACCACCTTTATTGGTCTGATGCCCTTGTTGTTTGAAAAGTCGACTCAGGCACAATTTTTGATTCCGATGGCAGTGTCACTGGGTTTTGGAATTTTGTTTGCGACCTTGATTACGCTGGTGATGGTGCCGATTAATTATTTGTTATTGGCGAATCTTAGGTCATGGGGGGAGGTGCGTTAGGAGTGATCTGCACCAAGCTTGAGTGATAACAAAACTTCTTCTGAAAATTGCTTCTATTAAGCTGTGGCGAGTGTGGATTTAATCAGAAATTATACCGGAGACATAAAAACCCGCATAAGCGGGCTTTTATGTTGCTTTGGCAAGTCTAGCGCTATAAGGCGCGTTTTTTGCGTGCGAATGCCAAGCCTGTTAAGCCAAGCCCCAATAGTGCCAATGTACCGGGTACTGGAACGTTGTTGCCACCACCGGTTTCGATATTAAGCTTAGTGCGCACAGCGCTGCTAAAATCGGCAAACGAGTTCGCTTGGATAGCAAATCCGTCAGAAGTGATTACATTATTGGTGTAGTAATCAGCGATGAAAGTAGTGCCAATTGGCAAGCCGTTGATGGTAATGTTGTTAGCGGCAGCGTTATCACGAGCAGCTTGGTCTAAGGTCGAGCTGCTCGTGCCATCGCCAGAAACGTCAATCACCAGATTAGTGGTTTCGATGGTGTCATTGGCAACAGCAGCTAACATCAGATCAACCGCGCGGTTGGTGCCGTTATAAATTGCTGTGCCGCCACCGCCTGGGCGAACAAAGTTGTCTAATGTATCAGCAAAGGCATTAATGCTGGCAGTATCATTAAGGATGCTGTAGGTATCTAGTGACGTACTGAAAAAGTTTGAAGCGAAGAATACCACGTTCACACCAATGGCGCCGTTTGTGCCGCCTAAAATGTTTGATTGAATGGCGCTGTCGCGAAATGCGTTAGCGTAGCCATCCATCTGCAGGTTGTATTCACTGGTGCTTACACTGCCGGAAACATCAATAACTAACGACAGGCCAACATCAACTGGTGTCGCGAGTGAATAAGCTGAGTAAGAGCTTAGTACGGTTGCGACGAGTATCCCGGAAAGTGATTTTTTCATTGGCTGACTCCTTGTTTTTTTTACACTGTTTGACTGTTGTTTTAATTAAGCAATCATCGTGCCAAATTAAAAAACTCAATAAAAACAATGTGTTATTATTGAGTTTAATAATTTTTGATGTTGGCTGTAAAAAAAGCTGACATTTTGTAAAGGTATAAAATTGATCTGCTTATGGGTAAGGCGGCTGACCAATTACTAGTGATACTAAAATTCCAGACAAGCTGTTTTATTGTTCGGGGTATGCCGATTTTTGCGCTGATGCGCAGGGCATACGACAAATTTTTCTAGTGTTCTTTCTGCTGATATTTTCTATTACAGAAGTTGCCAGCTGCTATAGTTTAAGCGTGCGTTGAAAAAAATAATAATGACAGACAGGAACAACCAATGGGTGGTAATAAGCAGGTCTTACCGATTTTGGCCGGGGGCGGCACACGGCTCCCCGCTCATGTTGGTATTCTCAAAGGATTGGAAGACCTTAATTTAAGTTTTGATCACCTTGTGGGCGTTTCCGGTGGCAGTATTGTGGCGGCACTTTATGCCGCAGGCAAACCACTACAGGAGCTATACACTCTGGCTCTGGAAACCAAGTTCAATCAATTTCTTGGTCAGTCATTGATTACCTTAATTAGTAAAGGCGGCTTGTCGACAGGCAAAGTGTTCGAAGAGTGGATAGATGATCAGTTGCGAGGCATTTGCTTTAAAGACCTCGATACGAATCTGTACATCGTGGCCAGCGATGTGGCGACTGGCGAACCGGTTGTTTTCAGTAAGCAAGAATCTCCAGATTTGAAAGTGTCAAAAGCGGTACGCTTTTCCATGTCGATCCCAATTATATTCAGTTTTAATGAGTACCAGGATCGTATTCTGGTGGATGGCAGTATTCTATCCGAGGATGCATTGTTACGTGATTGGGTGGGGGATGGCACACCCGCCATTTGTTTTCGATTACGCAGCTCGGCCAGTGGCGAGCGTTATTCAAAATCGAGCATTCCGATAATTAACTACTTAACGTTGTTGATTCGCTCTTTTATGACGACTATGTCCCGGGAGTATGTCCACGACGAGTTTTGGCATAATACGGTGGTGATCGAGACTGGGGATACCTCGCCGATTACCTTTAATCTCAGTCAACAGCAGAAAGAGGCGCTTTACGAAATCGGCTACCGCACCACAGTTGAAGTGGTGCCAAACAAAGTATTATTTCATAGTAGTTAGTCACAGTAACCGGTTTGTTTCCCGATGTGGGAGGCTGTGTAGAGCATTATTCGTTTTCATTGTCCTTGTTTTTAATACTGCCGATAACGATCAATGCACAATAAAACAGCGCTGAATAAAAAAATGCGAAAATAGCCCCTGTTGCGGGAGCCAGGGTGCGAGCCGACATACGCTCTACTTCCCGCTGGGCGGCCTGTTGCTCAGCGGTTACTTCTTCTCCGGTGAACAGGCCGTCACCATTTAAATCAAACGCGGTTAACTGGCTGTTTAAGTAATATTCCAAGGCCATCGTGCCGGCGATGATCAACAGATAGGTCGCCACAATATTAATTAACACGATCCATTCCTGCTTAATCCTGTTTTTCAAGACGACTTTTCGAAACAACATGAGTAGCAGGGGTAAAGCTAACAAAGGTAAATACAAGTAGTAAAAGGTATTCATAGATCGCTCTTTGGGTTATCGGCGGCGTGTGACAGCTAATGGTGACTGTGTAAGACAGGCTATGCTACGTGGCCCTTGAGGCCCGATCAAGTTAAGGGGGCAGGGCATGATTAGTGGGGCATAAAAGAATAACCATTACCCCACTTAGTCAGAGCGGGCTTAGTGAAAAATTTCTGTAAGACAGAGTGGTTGGGCCGTTTTTTTTAAGCTAAAGCAACATCAAGTTGATCAAGCAGGCGGTCGACGATTTTTTGCTCCTGGGAGGATAAAGACTCAAAACTGCGTGCCTGATAAATCGCGTCGATTTCATCAAATAGCTGATCCAGTTGCTGCTGTTGCGCTCTTGTCGGGCCGGCGTTCATGTTACTTTCGAGAATACTGTCGATTTTTTCGAACAGGCAATTGACCTGTTTTTGTTGTTCGTTATTTAACGTTTTCCGGTAGCCAAAAAGCTGATCTAACTGATTAACCAGTTGCTCTGCTTCGCTGGCTGAGGTTGATTGGTATTTGCTCGACAGCACATGGCTATTGGTGAGGTGAGCTTGAAGCTCAATGTCCTGTGGATGGTTGATAACTTTGATTGAGGAGGAGCTAATTCCGGACATATTCATCGTTTGGCCTTTTTATTTTTATGGGTTGACGGTTTTTCGTCATTTTTATGACGATGCTGCTTTTTGCATATGAGAATGCTAAAACCGTGCCAATATATTTAGGCGCTATGATGTGGTTGAGCTCCTTAACCGATTAGCTTTAATGGGGCCTCAGGTCTTCCATTGAAAACCCGTTTCAGGCTTTGGAGAGGGGCGGTGTTTTTCCTGTAAGCCTTTTAAAAAGTTACGCAGGATTTGGTCCTGGCATTGACGGTAATGCTTGTGCCCAGGTTTACGGAACAGGGCACTTAATTCGGGTTTACTCATACGAAATGGCGCCAATGCCATCACTGCCAACATATCATCGTCCTTGAGGTTTAGCGCAATTTTCAGCTTTCTAAGGATGATGTTATTGTTCAAACGCTTTTCCGGCTCAGGTTGTGCACCTTCTTTTTTACCCCGCCGGTCATTGATAAAGCCGTTTAGAAAAGTTGCAAAAAGTTTGTCATGGCAGGCTTCATAAGCGGGGTCCTCTTCTTTCTTTAGCCAGTTGCTGACCTGCTCACGAGTGACCGTTAAGTCGGCCGCAGCGAAGAGTGCAATCATTTTTTTATCATCGAAGTCGAAGGTGTAGCGCAGGCGGCGCAAAATATCGTTGTTGGTCACACAAAAGTCCTGATTTAATGGCTGGTCAGGCCAGTTTAGGGCTTTGTGTTGCTGATGTGGAGAGAATAAATTGAAGGCGATCAAAAAAGCCCCGCGCACGGGGCTTTTAAGTTACATAACAGCGGTTATTTAAGTGTTACGTTGTTGGTCTTAATGTCATCACCTTTGCCGTTGCCGGACAAGCTGACTTTTTTGATTTTTAGCTCACCAGCAGGCTCCATTGGCGCAGCTTCGTCTTCAACAATCCATTGCCCTGCTTTAATGCCGTACTTGCTGTTGTCTTTGGCGGTTATGTTTTTCAGTGAACCTTCAATTTCACCTTGCCCCAGCTCGGTCAGTTGAATACCGTCATCACCGTTTGCTGTGATATTAGTGTGGCTAAATTTAACGTCGATATCACCCGCATCCTCTTCGTCGGCTTTGATACCCTCGTCGCTGTTGTTGTTTGCCTCAACATGACGCAATTTTAATTCAATGTCACCGTTGCCGGCTTCATCAAAGTCTAAACCTTCATCCATATTATGGTTGGCGCTGACACGAATCAGTTTGACATCGATATCGCCATCATCGGCTTCATCAATGTCAAAGCCGTCATCCAGGTCTTCTTCGTTATAAAAACCATTGTTGTTGATGGAAACATTGATCATTGTCGCTTCCACATCGCCGTGGCCAGCTTCGTCTAATTCAATGCCGTCCCCTCCATTGCCATCAATATGCGTGTGTGTAATCAGTGCGTTAATGTCGCCCTCACCACGTTCATCAACACGGACGCCATCGAAGTCAATCGCGCTAGTGCCATTACCAATAAAGTTGGAGTGTGTGATTTTCAGGTCGATGCCAATGTCTGAGCCTGTTGTGCCGTCATCAAACTCGTCGGCGTTGTCGTCAATGTGCAAGCCGAAGAGTGCAGAGTCAATAATGTTCACGTTGCGTAGTTTGATTTGTGTGTCGTCGCCTTCGGCATGTTCAGGAATATTAATGACCACCCCACGTGTGGCGCTGTTGGCAACGGTCAGGTTGCGGATAGTGATGTCACCAGCGGTGTTAAAAACCAGTGTGCCGTCTTCAGTTACAGCAGTCAGGTCGTCATCCAATGTAAAGCTACCGGCGTTCGAGCCGTCGATGATCGCGCCTTTACCAACCAGTTTCAGTGATTGAGAACCGGTATAAATAACCGGTGCGGACAGTTCGATGAGCGCATTTTTTTTGAAAACGATTTTTTCAATGCTGCTATCGAAGTTTGCGGCTTCAATGGCTACGCGCAAAGATGTTTCGTCGTAAACCTGTGCAGCGGCAGCTTGACTTGCGGCAACGGTGGCTAATACAGCTAAAGAAAGCTTTTTGATTTTCATGATTATTCTCTCAATGGTGGGTTAAGTATCAGCACCTTATGGCCAAACCGTTACAAGAAGATGACGTTACGATTAGCGACATTGAGAAATAATGTGTGTTCGAAATGATGGGTATTTCGAGATGACAGGCTTTCCGCCGGGGGGCGGGTGCCGCTGTAGTAGAGGAGCGGCACCGTTATGTTTAAAACATATCAATTGCTATCATTTATGGTTTTGCTTCCTTGCGTCCGATGCGGACGATCTCGGTATTCTATGTTGCGCTGTCCAAAATAAAAATTGATCCTGATGGGCGCGTTTGGTGTCTAGAGGATGAGTGAATGGATCAGCCCAATCAGTGCGCAAAGCGCTATGACACTCACGACGCCCATTTTAAAGCGGAACAGGGCAATGAAAGCGGCTGCGCCGATCAACGCAGAGAACCACTCAAAGGTGCCGTCAAACCCTTCAGGCCATAGTACGTGATAGGCAAAAAAAACCGCTAGATTAATCACTACGCCGACGACAGCGGCGGTAATGCCGGTCAAGGGCGCTGTGAATTTTGCATCGTGGCGGGTGGCTTCAACGGAAGGGCCACCCAATAAAATGAACAGGAATGACGGTAGAAAAGTAAAAAGTGTTGCCACCGCAGCCC
>LUKI01000002.1 GCA_001593685.1 Gammaproteobacteria bacterium F7 | reverse complement strand
GTGCTAACGACGCGATTGCTATTCTGGATGCTGCGGGCCTATCTCAGCTGCATTTTGTATCCGGCGATGTGAATAATCGACTAACAGAGTTGTCAGCGGCGACGGATGCTCGCATTACGGTCGATGGCTTTACGGTTAGTAGTAGTACAAACGAATTTAAAGAGGCGCTAACGGGCGTCACTATCACTGCATTAAAGAAGTCCGAAGACCCCATTAATAACCCGCCCGAAACACTGGATATCTCATTAAATACGACGGGCGTTAAAGGTAAAGTCGCCGCTTTTGTGACCACCTTTAATGGGCTTAAGGATACCTTTAATCAGCTGCTGTCCTATGATGTTGAGACCGAAGCGGCGGGGCTCCTCAATGGCGATGCGTCTGTTCGCACTGCTCAGATACAAATAGAAAGGGTGCTGTGGGGAACTCTGGATGAGGCAGCGGGAAGTTTCAGTAACCTGGCTCAGTTGGGTATCACTACGGGTGAGCAGGGCAAGTTGTCCCTTGATGATGAAATTTTAGATAAAGCCATCGCAGAAAATTTTAACGACATCGGTAATTTTTTTGCCGGAGAGGCAGGTTTAGCCAAGAAGCTGAATACGCTGGTTGATGGCTTTTTAGGATCCACTGGGCTTATTGAAACTCGAGAAGAAGGGCTGGATGATGATCTTAAGGATATTGCCCAGGATCGGATTGATTTAGCCGAACGATTAGCGGTTATTGAAAAAAGAACCCGGCAACAGTTTGCCGCTTTAGATCAAATTATTGCCGGATTGAATAGCACCGGATCTTTTTTGACCGACCAGCTTAAAAATACGTCCGCGATTATTACGGGCATCAAAAACATTAAGTAATGACTTTTAATAAAGGGCAGGCTTTTATGAATACTCAACATGCTATTAACCAGTATCAACGAGTAAATACTCAGAGCAGTATTGAAGATGCAAGCCCGCATCAGCTTATTGCGATGCTGATCAATGGCGCTTTGTCTCGTCTTTCCACGGCAAAAGGCTGTATGGAGCGTAAAGACTACGCTGAAAAGGGCGTACAGCTTGGTAAGTCCATGGATATTATCACTGGTCTGCAAAGTAGCCTGGATATGGAAGCGGGTGGTGACATCTCTGCCAACCTGGACGCGCTTTACGATTACATGATTCGTAAGCTCAGTGAGGCGAGTATTAATAATGATATGGCAGTTGTCGATGAAGTGATTAGCTTGCTGATGGAAATCAAAATGGGTTGGGATGGCATCCCCGAAGAGTTCCATCATTTGAGCAAGCAAAAGCAGCAAGTTGCTGAGTAAATATTATGCAACCCCAACAATACTCAGATTCGTCTCGAACCGGCGACGACGCATGGCATGCGATTCTGCATGCCAGTGAGGCCCTTTTGCAGGCGGCTGAATCTGAAGCGTGGGATCAGTTATCGGAGCTGGCGAATGAGCGAGATCTTTTGATTCGAGCCTACTTCTCTAAACCAGTCACCGTTGATAACGCGATACAGATTCGCGATAAAATTCAGCGATTATTAGCGATTGATGACCAGGTGCTGGGTCTGGCACGTAAAGAGCAACAAAATCTGATGCCTGCCATGAAAGCCTTTTCGCAAAATAAAAACGCCATTAACGCTTATCAGCAGGCGAGCCGTTAAGCTTGCCTGAACGGGCAGATTTCCCCGGAACCGTTTTTTACTTTCAGTTAAAGTAGCATCTTTGCGCTCTTTGCTTGATGATGTTTGCTGTTCATGTCCCAGAATGACTTTTTTCAGAGTGGTCGTTATCAGTCGATTTCCCTGGCTGGTGGCGAGCTGTTGCTAATAAAAGAAGCCTTTTCCACTGCTGAAAGTGCCGAGTTATTTAATCAGTTGCGCAAACACATACCCTGGTCGCAGGATGAAATTTATGTGGCGGGCAGGCGTGTGCTTATCCCTCGCTTGCAGGCCTGGTATGGTGATGCCGCTTATCGTTATTCTGGCTTGACCATGAAGCCATTAGCGTGGACGCCACTCTTGAGGCGCATTAAACAAGCAGTAGATGCTTTTTCTAATTGCCAATTTAACAGCGTGCTACTGAATTTATATCGAGATGGTAATGACAGTATGGGCTGGCACAGTGATGATGAGCCTGAACTGGGGTGTAATCCTGTTATTGCTTCGCTGAGTTTGGGGGCTAGCAGGGCTTTTTCTTTGCAACAGAAAAAGCCGGGAAGCGATAAGCTAAAGCTTCAGCTTAATTCTGGTGATTTGTTGATTATGTCCGGTGCACTGCAGCACAATTGGCGTCATCAGCTGCCGAAAACCCGGCTAGCGGTTGGTGAACGAATTAACCTGACGTTTCGATCAGTCATTGCTTAACATTAAGTTTTGGCTAACAGAGCGGCGATCACGCTGATGGTGGCTCGATACCAAATTTTTACTGCAAATTTACCTCGTCCCTATATACTTGCCGGTCAGACAAAAAATCCCCTTTATTCACGGTTTAACGTAGTTAGCATCGCATGAAAAGTTCAGATATCAGAAACGCCTTCCTCGATTTTTTTGCCCAGCAGGGGCATGAGCGCCTCGCCAGTAGTTCACTGGTGCCAGGCAATGACCCCACCTTGCTGTTTACTAATGCCGGTATGGTGCAGTTCAAAGAGTTATTCCTTGGTAATGAAACGCGTAGTTACACGCGTGCGACAACTTCTCAGCGTTGCGTACGTGCGGGTGGTAAGCATAACGACCTTGAAAATGTTGGCTATACGGCTCGTCATCACACGTTTTTTGAAATGCTGGGTAACTTTAGTTTTGGTGATTACTTCAAGGTTGAGGCGATTAAATTTGCCTGGACTTTTTTGACCGAAGTGATGGGCTTGCCAGAAGAAAAGCTATGGGTGACGGTTTACGAAGAGGATGACGAGGCCGCTGATATTTGGTTAAAAGACATGGGGGTGTCGGCTGAACGTTTCTCTCGCTTGGGTAAGAAAGACAATTTCTGGTCAATGGGTGACACTGGCCCCTGCGGTCCCTGTACTGAAATTTTCTATGATCACGGTGAAGAGGTCGCCGGTGGCCCGCCAGGCAGTCCTGATGAGGATGGTGATCGCTATATCGAAATCTGGAACCTGGTGTTTATGCAGTTCGAGCGCGCAGCTGATGGCACCATGACACCATTGCCTAAGCCTTCGGTGGATACCGGTATGGGGCTTGAGCGTATTGCTGCTGTGATGCAGGGCGTGCATAACAACTACGAAATTGACCTGTTTCAGGCGCTATTGAAAAGAGCGGCTGAAGTAGTGGGTGTCAGTGATACCAGCAATACTTCGCTGCGGGTGATTGCCGACCATATTCGTTCCTGTAGTTTTCTTGTCAGTGATGGCGTGATTCCCTCTAATGACGGCCGTGGTTACGTGCTGCGTCGTATTATTCGTCGTGCTATTCGCCATGGCCACAAGCTGGGCATGAAAGATGCCTTTTTCCACAAGATTGTTAGCGCACTTGTTGCTGAGATGGGTGAAGCCTATCCAGAGTTGGTGACACGTCAGGCACAAATCGAACAGGTGTTAGCAAAGGAAGAAGAGCAGTTCGCTAAGACCCTTGATCAGGGCATGCAAATTTTTGAGCGTGACTTGTCTGAATTGAAAGGTAATGAAATCCCGGGTGAGACGATTTTCCGTCTCTACGATACCTATGGCTTTCCGGTCGATTTAACCGCTGATATTGCGCGTGAGCGTAATCTGATTATGGATATTGCTGGCTTTGAGCAAGCAATGCAGGAGCAGCGTGAGCGTGCTCGCGCTGCCAGCAGTTTTGATGTCGACATGCGTGCCGATGTGGTGTTTGAAGGCGAAACAGATTTTTGTGGTTATGATTTATTGACCGAGCAGTGTCAAATCAGCGCGCTGGTTAAAGAGGGTGACACCGTGGAAAGCTTGGTTGAGGGTGATACCGGTGTGGTGGTGTTGGATCATACCCCTTTCTACGCTGAATCGGGCGGACAAGTCGGTGATGTGGGTACCCTGCAAACTGATGAGGCAGTGTTCCGCGTGACCAATACGGTTAAACAAGCCGGCACTCACCTGCATCAGGGGATTGTTGAGCGGGGAAGTTTCACTGTTGGGACTAAACTGGTCGCCGAGGTGGATACTCGTAAGCGTCAGGCAACGGCACTTAATCATTCGGCAACCCATCTGCTACACGCAGCTTTGCGAGATGTGTTGGGCGAGCATGTGGCTCAGAAGGGCTCTCTGGTTTCTCCTGAGCGTCTACGCTTTGATTTTTCGCACTTCGAGGCTGTCACCACACAGCAACTCAGTGCAATTGAAGCGATGGTGAACGATAAGATTCAAGCCAACAGTAAAGTGGGTACGGAGTTGATGGCGTTGGAAGATGCCATGGATAGTGGTGTAACCGCCTTATTTGGCGAAAAGTACAGTGATGAAGTTCGTGTGCTGTCGATGGCTGACGGCTTTTCTGTTGAGCTGTGTGGCGGTACTCACGTGAACCGTACTGGTGACATAGCCGTATTTAAAATTATAAGTGAAAGTGGCGTGGCAGCGGGTGTGCGTCGAATTGAAGCGGTGACGGGTAATGCTGCATTGGCCTATTACCAAAATCTTGAACAGGATTTGACTGAAATAGCCGGTGTGCTGAAAAGTGCCCCTGAGCAAACGGTTGAAAAGGTCCAGCTATTAGCCAGTAAGAACCGCCAGCTTGAAAAAGAACTGGCGGCATTAAAAGCTAAGTTGGCGACCAGCTCCGGACGTGACCTGGCTTCCGAGGCGGTTGACCTGAATGGTGTCAAAGTGTTGGCTCATGCTTTTGAGGGGGTGGACGGTAAAACGCTACTCAGCACAATGGACCAGTTAAAAAGCAAGCTGGGTACGGCGGTGATTGTGCTGGCGACAGCTAAAGGTGATAAGGTTAGTTTAGTTGCCGGCGTCACGAAGGATGCGACGGACCGAGTGAAAGCCGGTGAGTTGGTTAATATGGTTGCCGGTCAGGTTGGCGGTAAAGGCGGAGGTCGCCCTGATATGGCACAGGCTGGTGGCAATCAGCCGGAGGCTATTCCAGCTGCATTAGCATCTGTGGTTCCTTGGTTAGAGCAACGCCTCTAAAATATTTTTCATGTACAGGTGCAATTAAACATGCCGGAGTATCATGTTTCGGTTTAATTTGTTGACAGATTAGTGTTTAATTGCGCACCTTTGAATACGGTTCATTTGAAGACGACAGATGGCACTTTACGTACAAAAATTTGGTGGAACCTCGGTGGGAAGCATCGAGCGTATCCAGGCAGTAGCGGATAAGGTAATCGGATACCGACAAAAGGGACACGACATTGTTGTGGTCGTGTCGGCTATGAGTGGTGAAACTAATCGCTTGATTGACCTTTCAAAGCAGATCAATGATAACCCGGTTGCGCGTGAAATGGATGTGCTGGTTTCTACCGGAGAGCAGGTAACTATTGCCTTGTTATCCATGGCGTTGGAAGCAAAGGGTTGTCCTGCTCGCTCTTATACCGGTGGACAGGTCAAAATGTTGACCGATAACGTGCATACCAAAGCACGCATTCGCTCTATTGATGACGAGAAAATGCGTGCTGATTTAGATCAGGGGCGCGTTGTTGTCGTGGCTGGTTTTCAGGGCGTTGACGAGGACGGCAATATCACTACGTTAGGTCGTGGTGGATCCGATACGTCTGCTGTTGCCCTTGCGGCCGCGCTGAAGGCCGATGAGTGCCAAATTTATACTGATGTGGACGGTGTTTATACAACTGATCCACGGGTCGTTGATAAGGCGCGTCGCCTGGAAAGCATTACCTTTGAGGAAATGTTGGAAATGGCCAGCCTGGGTTCTAAAGTATTGCAGATTCGCTCTGTCGAATTTGCCGGTAAATACAATGTGCCGCTGCGTGTGCTGTCGAGTTTTGAGGACGGTCCGGGTACATTAATAACGCTAGAGGATGATGAAGTCATGGAACAGCCAATTGTTTCCGGAATTGCTTTTAACCGTGATGAGGCTAAATTAACCGTACTGGGTGTTGATGATGTGCCTGGTGTGGCTTCCAAGATCCTTGGGTTGATTAGTTCGGCGAATCTTGAGGTCGATATGATCATCCAGAATACGGCCGAATGTAGCACTACTGACTTTACTTTTACAGTGCACCGTAATGATTACCAAAAGGCGAAATCGTTGCTGGAAAGCAACCTTGAGCAGTTGGGTGCCCGCGAAGTAGCTGGCGATAACACAATTGCCAAAGTGTCGATTGTCGGTGTTGGTATGCGATCACATGCCGGAGTTGGCGCAAAAATGTTTGCGGCGTTGGCTGAAGAAAATATCAATGTGCTGATGATCTCCACGTCTGAAATTAAAATTTCGGTTGTGGTTGATGAAAAATACCTTGAGCTTGCTGTAAGGGCATTGCATACCGCCTTTGGGTTGGATGCAGAAGAAGCATAAGTACCAGGGTAGGTTAAAATAAGTGCCAGTTATATTATTAAAGCTGACATAAACTGTTGTAAAACCCGGGGGGGTTAAAGAATGTTAATTTTAACAAGACGTGTTGGTGAGACGCTGAAAATTGGTGACGATGTTAACGTAACCGTACTGGGTGTTAAAGGCAACCAGGTACGTATCGGTGTTGATGCACCGAAGGAAGTTGCCGTGCATCGCGAGGAAATTTATCAGCGAATTCAGCAAGAGCGTCAGGACGCTGACGACGAATAAAAATGATTTTCAAAAAAGTTGTTTTTGGCCTTTGAATTTCAGCAAAACATGGTATTATCTCGCACCTCTTAACCGGTGACGCAAAAGCTGAACCGGAAAAGGAGAGGTGGCCGAGTGGCTGAAGGCGCGCCCCTGCTAAGGGCGTATGGGTTAACACTCATCGAGGGTTCGAATCCCTCCCTCTCCGCCAATACAATTTAAGTTTAAGCATCCGTAGCTCAGCTGGATAGAGTACTCGGCTACGAACCGAGCGGTCGGAGGTTCGAATCCTCCCGGATGCGCCATATTAAAAAGCCCGCAGTTTGCGGGCTTTTTTTTGGGTGGGGTTTACAGAATACAATCTTAGCTGAGCTGGCTAAGGCTACAAAACAAGCCAAAAATTTGCCAAACAGCTCAATAAATTGTACTTTAACGCCCTGCATTTTGAGCCCGTCTGTCTGGCGGAAAACTCATAAAAAAGTACAATAAAGGTTAGGTGACTCTAGTGACTGATAGTTTACTCAATCAAGGCTTTTCACTGCTGATCTACGGTGTTAGCGTGGTATTTGTGTTTTTGACAGTGTTGGTCATTTTGACAACCTTAATGTCTAAAATCATCCTTAAATTTTTCCCTGAGCCTGTTGCTGCTCCATCCGCTCCAAAAAGAGCTTCAGCATCTTCTTCAACGCAGACAGATGCCGAAGTGACTACAGCTATTTCTGCTGCTATTCATAAGTTTCGAAACGACCATAAGCGCAAATAATTTTGTAAGACGTTATTGGTTTAAGACCCCAATTTTTAATTATTAAAGGCCCAAATCTATGAGTGAGAATAAGAAACCACTCGGTATTACCGATGTTGTGTTACGCGACGCCCACCAGTCGCTATTTGCAACCCGTATGCGTTTGGATGATATGTTACCCATCGCAGATAAACTGGATAAAATCGGCTTCTGGTCGCTTGAATCTTGGGGCGGCGCAACGTTTGATGCCTGTATCCGCTTTCTGGGTGAGGATCCATGGGATCGTATCCGCCAGCTGAAAAAAGCGATGCCTAACACACCACAGCAAATGCTGTTTCGTGGTCAGAACATTCTAGGCTACCGCCATTATGCCGACGATGTGGTTCGCAAGTTTGTTGAGCGTGCCGCGACAAATGGTGTTGACGTTTTCCGTGTGTTTGATGCCATGAATGATATGCGTAACCTGGAAACAGCGATCAAGGCGGTTATCGAAAACGGTAAGCACGCGCAGGGAACGCTGTCCTACACGGTGAGTGAGCTGCATACGCTGGATGTATGGTTAGCAAAAGCCCGTGAAATCGAAGATATGGGTGCGCACTCTATTTGTATTAAAGATATGGCAGGCCTGCTGAAGCCTTACACTGGCTATGAGCTGGTTAAAGCGCTGAAAGAAACGGTTGATATCCCCATTCACATGCAGTGCCACGCGACGACCGGTTTGTCTACTTCGACTATTTTGAAGTGTGTTGAAGCTGGTATTGATAACGTGGATACCTCTATTTCTTCTATGTCCATGACCTACGGACATTCACCCACTGAGTCTGTGGTTGCGATGCTGCAGGGTACAGATCGCGATACTGGTTTGGATCTTATTGCTCTGGAAGAAGTGGCTAATTACTTCCGTGAGGTGCGTAAGAAGTACGCCCAGTTCGAAGGCTCTTTACGTGGCGTAGATTCTCGTATTTTGGTTGCTCAGGTGCCGGGTGGCATGTTGACCAACATGGAAAACCAGCTCAAAGAGCAGGGTGCTGGCGATAAGTTTGACGCGGTGCTGGAAGAAATTCCTCGCGTTCGTGAAGATCTGGGTTTCTTGCCGCTAGTGACACCGACGTCTCAAATCGTTGGTACTCAGGCCGTGCTGAACGTACTGACCGGCGAACGTTACAAATCTATCTCTAAGGAAACAGCGGGTGTATTGAAAGGCGAGTACGGTGTGACACCTGCGCCTGTGAATGCTGAATTGCAAGCTCGTGTTCTGGAAGGTGCTGAGGCCATTACCTGCCGTCCTGCCGACTTGATTGATCCTGAGCTGGATAAGCTGACAACTGAACTGAAAGGTCTGGCAAGCGAGAAGAATATCAAACTGGCTGATGACGAAGTGGATGATGTGTTGACTTACGCGCTATTCCCACAGATTGGTCTGAAGTTTCTGGAAAATCGTGGCAACCCAGATGCTTTTGAGCCTGCTCCTACATTAGAGTCAGCTCAAGCTGCGATGGCACCAGCGGCTGCGTCAAGTGCGTCTGGCTCCGAGGTTTACACAGTGGCTGTTAATGGCACTAAGTATGTGGTTGAGGTTGCCGAAGGTGCGGATGCCAACATTAGTGCGACACCTGTTGCTGCGGCATCGGCGGCCGCTGCGCCAGCGGCTCCTGTCGCTGGTAGTGCCACAGTAAGTGCGCCACTGGCGGGTAACATCTTCAAAATCAATGTGGGTCCAGGCGATCAGGTTGCTGCAGGCGATGTGGTCGTTATTCTGGAAGCCATGAAGATGGAAACTGAAGTACGTGCGGCCGAAGCTGGCACCGTAGCAGATGTACTGGTGAAAGCCGGTGACTCTGTTGCTGTTGGCGATGCGCTGATCACTCTGGGTTAAGAGAAGCGAATTTATGGACGCATTATACGGACTTTGGCTTGATTCCGGATTAAGCCAAATTGAACCCGGCCAGGCTTTTATGATGGCTATCGGCATGCTGTTGCTGTTTTTGGCTATTAAAAAGGGCTTTGAGCCGCTGTTGTTGGTACCTATTGGTTTTGGTGCCATTATGGTAAATATTCCTGGCGCGGGCTTTTTGGATGCGCCAGTTTATGATGCCCTTGGTCACCTCGACTCACCTGGTGGTTTGCTCTATTACGTTTATAACATTGGTATTGCAACCGGTGTGTTCCCGCTGCTGATCTTTATGGGCGTGGGCGCAATGACGGACTTTGGCCCGTTGTTGGCAAACCCTAAAACGCTGTTTTTGGGGGCTGCTGCGCAGGTTGGTATCTTTGTGACTGTTATTGGCGCAGTACTGTTGTCACTAACCGGTCTGGTTGATTTCGATATTGCTGATGCTGCGGCTATTGGTATTATCGGTGGTGCAGATGGCCCAACGGCGATCTTTGTATCTAGTAAATTAGCACCGGATCTGCTGGGCGCGATTGCTGTTGCAGCCTACTCATATATGGCGCTGGTTCCAATGATTCAGCCGCCCATTATGAAGGCTTTAACAACTGAAAAAGAACGTCAGATCGAAATGACGCAGTTGCGCCACGTTAGCAAGACAGAGAAGATTGTTTTCCCTTTGGTTGTATTGGTTCTGGTAGCGATGTTTCTGCCAAGTGCTGCGCCGCTGTTGGGGATGTTCTGTCTGGGTAACCTGATGAAAGAGTGTGGTGTGGTTGAGCGCCTGAGTGATACCGCTCAGAATGCTTTGATCAATATCGTGACTATTTTCCTGGGATTGGGGGTTGGTTCCAAACTAAGCTCCGAATCCTTCCTGGATCTGAATACGCTGGGTATTTTGATTCTTGGTTTGGTGGCATTTGCGATTGGTACAGCGGCAGGTGTTTTGATGGCCAAGTTTATGAATAAAGTCACTAAAACGCCGATTAACCCTCTGATTGGTGCGGCAGGTGTTTCAGCTGTGCCGATGGCGGCCCGTGTTGCCAATAAGGTTGGTCTTGAGGCAAACCCACATAACTTCCTGTTGATGCACGCAATGGGGCCAAACGTAGCCGGTGTTGTCGGCTCTGCGGTTGCTGCGGGTGTTATGATTAGTATGGTTGGTGGCTGGGCTGGTTAAGCACTGATTATTCTGTTGTATCGAACCCCTGGCTTTTATGAAGTCAGGGGTTTTTTTATGGATTAGTATTTTGCTGAATATAGACAACTACTTTGCCAAGCCAGGGGAGTTGCTTATTTCTCTGCATAATCTGTTGTTTAATCTTTTCGCTGTTTAATGGGGTTGGTCCGTTTTTTAGTTGTGTGGCGTTAAACACGATTTCAATATCAATTTGTTGATTGAGGTAATGCAGGGTTAGTTTCTGTATTTTTGGCATCTCCGGCCAGTTTGCTTTTAGAGCTGACAGCACTTTATTCCGGAGTGGTAACAGCGCCATACTTTTTCGATGATTGACGTTATGGTCATCCTCGGCATCAATATGATAAATCACGTCATTTATGAAACTGTGCTGTTTAAGTAACTGTTGAGCGGCATGCGCACCGATCTGGTGACCTTCGGAAACACTGATATCGCTGGAAACCTGTAGATGGACATCCAATAGGATATCTTGTCCCATGCGGCGGGTTCGAAGGTCGTGTACATTGAGAATGCCCTCGGCGGTAAAGAGTGTTTCTCTGAGCTCCTCAACCTGTTCGGGGTCAGCGCTACTATCGACTAGCTCTTTGCTGCTATCCCATACCAGCTGCCAACCAATTTTCAGAATAATCAGTGCCACAATTAAGGCTGCCACTAGGTCGAACCAGTGAACTCCAAGCATACTGCCAGCTACACCAATCAGCACAATGATTGATGAAAATGCATCGGTACGGCTATGCCAGGCGTTTGCAATGAGCAAGTTAGAGCGTAATTTTTCGCCAGCTTTTTTGGTGTAATGAAAAATCCATTCCTTTGCTGCAATAGAAACGAATGCGACGAGCAAGGCTGGCCAGCCGGGAGTCACCTGGTTTTGACCGCTGACGGCTAAAGTCAGGTAGTTGTAGGCAAGTAGCAGAGCAATGGTGATGAGGCTGCTGCCGAGTAATAGGGTGCCCATTGTTTCAAAGCGGGCGTGACCATAGGGGTGGTTAGCATCCGGGACATGATGTGAGAAGTGGGTGATGACGATAACTAGAATATCTGTGGCTGCATCAGAGAGAGAATGAATGCCGTCGGCAATAAGGGCCTGGGAATTAGCAGCATAACCAGCCAGCAGCTTTATAATGCCGAGAATAATATCGATAAGCATACCCAGTAGAGTGACCTGCTGGGCTTTCCTTGCCTTTCTTTTGGATGTTGTTTCCATGTTGGGCTCGCTGCTTTCCAATGGGTTTCCTAATTATACGCAGACTTTAGGCGGCAGGTTAAACTGGAGGCGGCGAAGAGTTATTCACTATTGCTAGTTATCGCTGGAAGGTGATTATTATTTTTAGAATCGCTTTGTAAGTTATTGGTTTATACTGTAACCGACTGATAAATAAAGGAAATTTGTTTGTCTGTTTTTTGATCAATATAAGCTAAGGGTTACTATTGTTAAAGTTAGTGTAGTTTTAACAAGGTTATTAACAAAGTTATCCACAGATATTGTGGGTAACTTAATAAGGCTAATCAGGTAGCTATAAAGAGGGGAGTCCGTTTAGGGTATAATTCTTTGGCTTAAAAGCAGCTTATGTTCTAAGGTTATAGGCAATTAATGAAGCCTAAGGAATAACTATGCTGGGTGGCACAAATAAAAGCGAGTCTCGGAACTCTCCACGCACACCAATGAAAATGAAGGTGAGCATGGTGATGTCAGAGGTGGGTGAAGTGCTTGCTTTTACTCGCGATATTTCTGACAGTGGCATCTTCGTGCTGTTGGATACCGATAAGGTGCCAGAGGTTGGACAAGAGGTCAGTGTTCAGGTGCAGGGCTTGCCTGGAATGGACGCGCCCTGGGTGAAAATGCGTGTTGTGCGTATTGAGTCCGAGGGGGTTGGTTTAATGATTGTTAACTAGGCGGATTTTCCAGTCGGCGTAATACGGGGTTGGCATACATTGCCAGAAAAATATCTTTCATTTTTTCGTCACAGCTATCCAAGCGAGCCATGAACTCGGCTTGTTTCTGCTTAGAAAGAGGATGGTCTCGTAATGTCTGAGCCTCAGTGCTAATCAGCTCCGCAGCAATATGATTAGAGTCGTGGAAGCGATATTCCTGCATCACCTGCTCGTCAATTTTAGTGGCAACCGTTTCGGCATCGTCAAGGTTACCTGCCAGCGGGGTGCCAAAAGCAACATGCACATCGCCTTTGAGTCCGGTAATGCCGGTAGTGATACTGCGTATATCTTCACCTTCAGTTTTTTGATAACTGCCAGTACTGCGCTTTTGATGCAGTTCTTCACTGATGGCGAGATCACAGGGGTTATATTCGTAGGATAAAGAAACGGGCACGATCTGTAACCAATTCATGTATTCTGAAAAACTCAGGCCGCTTTTACGTTGACTCATGTAGAGCATTTTAATGATGGCGGGATCGGTACTGTCGACACCATCTTTAGCGCGCCCTTCCTTTTGCGCGATCCAAGTCGAATTACCATTGCTGTGGGCATGGTGTATGTAACTTGAAAGGTCAGTAAAAGCCTGTAGTTTTTCACGCACACCTGCGGCAGAGCGCTTTACAATAAAGCTTTTATTTAGACGCATAAGGTCTGAAACAAAGGGCTTTTGCAGGAGGTTGTCGCCAATCGCCAGTTGTGGTGTTTCCAAACCGTGGTGGTAAAGAGCAAAGTTAACCAGAGCCGGGTCCATGACAATGTCGCGGTGATTGGAAATAAAGAAATAAGGACGATCGGCCGACAGTTTTTCCAGCCCAGAAAAGCTTAGCTTGGTGGTAGTTGTTTCAATGACGCGGTGAACATACTTTTCACATAATGTTTGTACGTCTTTGACGGAGTTGATCGCACCTAATTCCTTATTGAGACGTTGTTTTACCAGCGGACGTAATAAGTTGCGGAGCCATTTTGGCTTGCCTGCTAATTTAAAAGCACTGATAGTATCGATAAAACCCGCATCATTAAGTAGGCGCTTGATGGTCGGTTTTACCTCATCATCGTTATAGGGGCGAATGTCTTCGAAGTTTGTCATAGATGGAGGTATTATCGGGCTTTTTACAGGAAACGAAAGGCAATCGGGACACTTAAGATGTGTGTGATTGCGGTGATTGGAAATCAGGATCGGAACTCTAAATGACTAGCTTTAGCTTTGCAAGTTATGCAATAGCATCAACCTTTTACGCCATTCTGGCATTTTTACTCTGTACCAGCTGGCGTGGCCGATTACAGGGTGGGTTATTACTGTTGGCGGTGCTAATTTCACTGGTTTGGGCGTTGTTGGTGGCGTTAGGAAACCAGTACCTAACGATCCCCCTTAAGCACTTACTGGCTGTTGAGGTGCTGAGAAATGTCAGCTGGACCGGCTTCTTATGGGCTTTATTAAGTTATACACGCTCGCAGCGCAAGCAGCTCGGTTTAGGGGTTGTCGTTATCGGTTATCTGGCGGTTTGCCTGCTGGCAATTGCTGCAGAGCTGGTCCCCTCTGTGGCTCAGGCACTTAACGGGCTGCTCAATGTTGATTTTCGGATTCTTAGTCACGTGGTGCAGGCTGTGGTTGGGCTGATTCTGGTCGAGCAGGTGTTTCGGCGTACCCGGCTTGAATCCCGCTGGGCGGTTAAGTTTCTTTGTGTTGGATTGGGAGGACTGTTTGTTTATGACTTTGTGATGTTCGCTGAAGCCATGCTGTTAGGCCGTATTGATATGGATTTGTGGCAGGCGAGGGGTGCGGTGAATGCGCTGATTGTGCCCTTTATTGCGGTTGCCGCAGCGCGTAATCCGCAATGGTCAGTGGATATATTCATTTCTCGAAGTGTGGTGTTTCACACCACTGCCTTGCTAGCGACCGGTGTTTATTTGCTGATCATGGCGGTGGTTGGTTATTACCTGCGCGATTTCGGTGGCAGTTGGGGTAAGCAGGGGCAGATTGTTTTTGTGTTTGCTGCCTTACTGTGTCTTGTTGTGATGATGTTTTCTGGTCGGATGCGGGCCCGAATCAAAGTGTTTTTTAACCAGCACTTTTTTTCCTATAAATATGATTATCGTAAAGAGTGGCTGGATCTGAATCGAGCGTTGGTTGATGCTGAAACTACGGAAAGCTTGCGAGATGGTTGTATTAAAGGCCTGTCGGATATTGTTGAGAGCGCGGGTGGTGCGCTATGGGTAAAGCGCGATGATGACAGTTTTTGTCTGGTTCATGAACGTAATTGCCATCCGGTGAATATAGATCGTGTTTTGCCAAATGATTCATTGATTAAATTTCTGAGCAGTAAACAATGGGTTGTTGAGTTGCCAGAGTTTCAACGTGAACCGGAAATGTACGGCGATTTAGATTTGTCTCGCTGGTGTGAGGGCTTAGCGGGCTTATGGTTAGTTGTACCTCTGGTGCAAAGGGGGAAATTATTTGGCTTTATTATCTTGGTCGACCCCCGTGTGGAGCGCGCGATTAACTGGGAAGATCATGACCTTCTCAAAACAGCAGGGCAGCAACTAGCTAATTATTTGGCCTTGATGGACGCCAGTGAGGCGCTAGCCCATGCCCGTCAGTTTGAAGCCTATAATCGCTTGTCAGCGTTTGTTGTGCATGATTTGAAAAACCTGGTGGCGCAATTGAGTTTGGTGGTCACTAATGCTGAGCGACATAGGAATAATCCTGACTTCATCGACGACGCCATTGATACGATGGCAAATTCGGTCGACAAGATGAATCGCTTGCTGATGCAGCTGCGTAAAGGTGACATTGAAGCGGTTAGCGAGAAAAATGTCGATCTTAATGAAGCCCTGTCGGCGGTAATTTTTCAGCAAAAAAACCGCTCACCAATACCTGAAATTAACAGCGGCGATGAAGACATTAGTTTATTGCTTAATCGCGATAAGTTGATTGCTATTCTTGGCCATTTGGTTCAAAACGCGCAGGATGCCTGTGAGCCGGATGACAGTATTAAAATCAATCTGTATAAAACCGATAATCAAGCTATTATTGAAGTGGAAGATAGCGGCGTGGGGATGGATGCTCAGTTTGTGCGTGAGCGGCTTTTTAAACCTTTTGATACTACTAAAGGTAATGCTGGTATGGGCATTGGCGTGTTTGAGGCGCGCCAGTTTGTTGAGCAGCAGGGCGGTCGTATTGAAGTGCATAGTCAGCCGGATAAGGGCACCAAATTTACCCTTAAATTCCCGCTACAATAACTTATTTTATTGATTAAGGAGTAAGGCTTGAGTTCGGCAAAAGAGTCAGACAAGCAAGTACTGTTGGTCGTTGAAGATGATCCCGGGCTGCAAAAGCAGCTGAAATGGTGTTTCGAAGCCTACGAGGTGGTTATTGCTGGGGATCGTGAGTCTGCGATTAATGCCCTGAGACGTTACGAGCCAACGGTTGTTACACTTGATTTAGGCTTACCGCCGGATCCTGCTAATGCCTCTGAGGGACTGGCAACGCTGGAGGAAATATTATCCCTTGCACCTCGTACCAAAGTGATCGTTGTTACGGGGAATGATGATAGGGATAATGCGGTAAAAGCGGTCAGCCTGGGGGCCTATGATTTTTATCAAAAGCCCATTGATCCAGAGATTCTGAGCATGATTATTGATCGTGCTCATAATTTATCGGTGCTGGAGCAGGAGAACCTGAAGTTATCCTCACAAATGGGCGATACACCGCTTGATGGGGTGATTGCCTCCAGCCCGGAAATGCTAAAAATTTGTCGTACCATAGAAAAGGTTGCGCCTACCGATGTAACAACGCTGCTGCTGGGTGAAAGCGGTACAGGTAAAGAGGTTCTTGCTAAGGCTGTTCATAATTTAAGTCCTCGAGCAAAAAATAATTTTGTGGCGATCAACTGTGCCGCGATTCCAGAAAACCTGCTGGAAAGTGAGCTGTTTGGTTATGAGAAGGGAGCCTTTACCGGTGCCGCCAAGCAGACTAAAGGCAAGATTGAATATGCGGATGGCGGCACCTTTTTTCTGGATGAGGTGGGGGATCTGCCCATGCCATTACAGGCTAAGTTGCTGCGTTTTTTACAGGAACGAACCATTGAACGCTTGGGCGGGCGCGCAGAGATACCGGTTGATATTCGAGTTGTTTGCGCGACGCATCAGAACCTGGAAAAGTTGATTGCAGAGGGGCGTTTCCGGGAAGATTTATATTATCGGATCAGTGAGATTACGGTGACTATTCCGCCGCTAAGAGACCGTAATGGTGATGCCGTTGTGCTGTCTCGGGCTATTCTGAACAAGTACGCAGACAAACATAACAAAGACGTTAGAGGTTTTACCCCTGACGCTTTAAACGCTATTAGCAGCTATGCCTGGCCAGGTAACATTCGTGAGTTGGAGAATAAAATTAATCGTGCTGTTGTTATGGCTGACGGTAAACAGGTTAATGCTGAGGATCTTGAGTTAGAGGATGTGGAGGCGAATGACTTACCCTTTAATCTGAAAGAGGTACGCGAAGCAGCCGAAAGTGAAGTGATTGTGCGTGCGATTAATTACACCAGTGGCAATATATCAAAAACAGCAGATATGCTCGGTGTGACAAGACCTACTCTTTATTCCTTAATGAATAAATACGGGATTACTGAGGCTAAGTCATAGACAGTGCCTAGTGAGCTAAGGCTATACTTGCTAGAGTCAATTCGCACTAATACGCTTCTCAACTTTTTTGCCCATGGGCAACGGATTATGAAAAACAAAATTCTTTTTTCTGCGCTTTTAAGCGGCCTGGCGGGCACCGTTATAAGTGGCAGTTTGTTTGCTGATTACACGGCAGAATTATCGGGGAATATAAGCCTCGATAGTCGACTTTTTTTCAATGATGCCCGTTATCCTGACCAGGATGAGCATTCTTTTTCCATCGCCTTTGAACCTGAGTACTATGCTAGCTGGGACGATGGTGATCAGCGCTTAGTGATGCAGCCCTTTTTTCGCTATGACGCGAATGATAAGGAACGTACTCATGCTGATTTTCGAGAGTTCTACTGGCGGGGCAGTTTTGAGGATGTTGAGTTAACAGTAGGCGCTGCGAAGGTATTTTGGGGCGTCGCTGAATCCAACCATCTGGTTGATATCATTAATCAAACGGATTTGATTGAGAACCCCGATGGTGAAGATAAGTTAGGACAACCAATGGTCAATCTGGCATTTATTAAGGATTGGGGCACATTGGAGTTTTTTGCCTTGCCTTATTTCCGTGAACGTACCTTTGCTGGTAAAGATGGCCGCCTGCGCGGGCCGCTAGTGATTGATACTGACCACCCGACATTTGAATCTGGCGCTAAAGAGCACCATGTTGATTTTGCGGTACGTTGGAGCCATTATTTTGGCGATTGGGATATCGGGTTGGCGCACTTCTCTGGCACTAGCCGTGAACCTATCTTCGTGCCAGGGCTCGATAGTGGCGGTAATCCCGTGCTAATTCCGCATTACCAGCAAATTGATCAGACGAGTCTCGATCTACAAGCGACCAAAGGCGATTGGTTGTGGAAACTGGAGGCAATCTCCAGTCGAGATAATAATGGCCGGTATACAGCTTTTGTTGGTGGCTTTGAATATACGATGGTGGGTATTCTGGACTCTGTTCATGATCTAGGTCTGTTACTGGAGTACCATTTTGATGATCGCGATGAGCTTGCGACGTCGGGGCTGCAAAATGATGTTTTTGCTGGATTGCGTTGGGTGCTCAACGATGTGCAAAGCACCGAAGTGCTGGCGGGGGCAATTGTTGATTCCGATTCCCAGGCGACTTTTGCATCCATTGAAGCCAGCCGCCGTGTAGGGGATTACTGGAAAATAACGATGGAGGCGCGCGCTTTTACCAATTTAGAGCCTGCCGAGTCATTGTATATCGTTCGTGACGATGATTATCTAGAGCTTCAAATTACACGTTATTTTTAATGGTTATTGCCAGCACCTTAATGACGCCTTTCAGTGAGCGTTTTGGATACAGGATATTCCATGGAGATTTGGGTATATGAGTAGCCCCATTAGTAAGCTTTTGAAATACAGTTTTGTTGTACTTACTTTAGCGTTCGTAAGTGGCTGTAGTGATTCATCGAAAACTGATGCGCAATTTGTTCAGGATGCTCAAGCGCTTTATGACAAAAAAGATGTTCAAGCGGCGGTCATCGAATTAAAAAATGCGTTGCAGCAGAATGGTGATAATGGCGAAGCACGGGCTTTGCTGGGGCATATTTATATTGTTGTTGGCCAGGGAGCTGCCGCGGAGAAGGAGCTTGATCGAGCCAGAGAATTGGGGGTCGCTTTTCGGGATATTGCGCTTTCGTTGGGCGACGCACTACTTTATCAGGGCAAAGAGAAGGCTTTGATTGAAGAGTTTCAAATTGGAGAATACGACTCGGCCGATTTGAAAGCCATTAAGACCGTGTTACTTGGTGAAGCCTTTTTTCAAATGAAATCATTTGAAGGTGCGGAAAATTACTTTGCTAATGCTCTGGAAAGCGATGTTGTTAGAGGCCGTGCACTTGCCGGTCAGGCGTTATTAGCCTTGTCAAAAGGTGATTTAGCCCGCGCATTAAAGCTCGCTAATGCGTCTTTAGAGGTTGACTCATCTAATCCCAAAGCGTGGCTTTTATTGGCCGATATTCGAAGAGCACAAGGCTTATCAAAGAAAGCAATTGAGGCTTATCAGCGTACAACAGAAGTGGCTCATAGCAATCAAGACTATTTATATCAGGTTGCGATGCGTCAAATTTTGAATGAGAACCTGAAAGCAAATGAGACCTCGGAAGCAGACGAAACATTAGCCAAACTGAAAGCTTCATTTTATAAACAGAAAATGCCGAAGGATGCGCAATTGACACATTTGCGTTCGGTGCTGGCGTTTCAAAAGCAAGACTATGAAGCCTCTGCTGAGCTGGCTAATAATGTTTTAGCTGTCGATAGAAACCATGCTGGCGCATTACTTTTGGTTGGCACCATTGCTGCTATTGAAGGGAAATATGAGCAGGCCGAGGTAAGCCTGGAGCGATTCTTAAAACTTGTGCCCCAACATATCCAGGCTCGTAAAATGTTAGCTTACGCACAACTTAATAATAACCGGCAGGAACAAGCATTAGAAACATTGCATCCGATTGCTGAGCAGGAAGGTGCTCCTGATACGCAACTGCTGGCTCTTATCGCGCGGGCAGCGCTGAGATCAGGTGAGGCAGAGCAGAGTAGCTTATATTTGAGGCAGGCATTAGAAAGTGATCCGGCGAATGATGAGGTTCGGCTAGCGTTAGCCCGAAGCTATATTTTGCAACGCCATTTTGATCAGGCAATTGCCGAGTTGAAAAGCATTAAGGGTTCTGCCGATTCGGAATTGAGTGCCCAGTTACTTGTTGTTCAGGCTTATATGCAGTCCCAGCAATACCAAGCTGCGCTTAAAGAGCTAGCTGTCATGCAGGAAAATATGCCGGATAGCCCTTTACCTTTGAGCTTGAAGGGCAGTGTCGCATTGTTAATGGGCGATAACGTATCCGCTAAAGCTGCTTTTGAGTCTGCTTTGGTGCTTAACTCAAGTTATGTGCCTTCATTACGGTCACTGGCATTACTTGCAACATTTGATGAAAATTATGATCTTGCCAAGCAGTATTACGAAGAGGCACTGATTGCCAGTCCAAACAATGTCAATATATATCATGACTATGCGGGCTTACTCTTCAAGTTAGGTGAATTTGAGCAGGCCGAGCCTATTTTGCAGAAGGCGAGAGAATTGGGTAACAATGTTCAGGGTACAGCGGTTACATTGGCCAGAATGTATTTGCAGCAAAATAACCCTTCACAGGCGTTAGCTGAATTAAGAGCACTAAATGCCAGCCCAAGTATTGAGGCGCTATTAGAAATTGGCAATGCTCAAATGCTGCTCAAGGAGTATTCTTCGGCGTTAGCGAGTTACCAAAAAGCGCTGGAAAAAGGTGCACGAGATGATTTGGGTTATTATTTGATTGCAACTGCGCAAATTGCGCTTGGCGATCAAGATAGTGCTGAGCGATCTCTGGCTGTTTCAATGGAAGACAACGAAGTTTTCTTGCCTTCATTGATTGCTGCTAGCGAGCTAGCGCTTGCAAATAGGCAGCTGGATAAGGCTCGTGGGTTGATAAATCAGTTAGAAGCGGTTGCACCTGAGCATCAGGCGCTGAAATTGCTAAAAGCTGAGCAGGCAATGCACCTGAAGGATACTCAAACGGCGATTCAACTTTATCAGCAGCTTTATGATAAGAATCCTAATTTGTCTGTTTTACAGAAGCTGGTGCAGGCCCATTGGCTTGCAGGTCAGCAAGATAAGGCTTTAGCTTTATTAGAAGTGGCAAGTCAGCGTTACCCAAACCTTGCTCATGTTGCCTACCTTCAAGGAACGGCCTACCAGGCTCAGGGGGACACACCTAAAGCAATTGGCGCATATCGACGTGCAATTCAGCTTAATGAGGGGCATGTGTTGGCTCTTAATAATCTGGCTTGGTTGCTTAAAGATAGCACGCCACGAGAAGCGCTTGATTTGGCTAAGAAAGCTGCAAAACTAGCACCAGAGAATGCGTCTGTGCTTGATACTCTGCGAGAAATAGAAAAGAAGTTCTGATCGTTTCTTAAACTTCCTAGGCTAGGTTGGCGGCTATTGCCAACCTAGCCTAGGAGATCTGTTATAGCTGATTGCTCGTCTGCAAAGCCTTAATCATCTTGTCCATAAAAAAGTTTGTAGAGGGTAGCTTGATTAGGAAGCCCGGTTTCTTCTAACTGTTGGGTGCGTTGAAAGGCTTTCATTGCGGTGATTTCTTTTTCGTCCCAGCTTACCGTGAGATCTCCGTCATAATGCCCTTTATCGTCCAGCTTTTGTTTGATATTTCTAATGACCCCTTCTTGAAGAATTAGGTTTTTATCTGCTTCAAGTTGAAGGTATCGCTCTCCAACGGTAATTCTTTGTTCCATTAGTTGTACCACCATTGCCTTTGCAATGCTGTGGATCTGCTGGTTTGGGTTTTGTTGGCAATTTGACTCGATAATTTTCATCAATAATTCGGTGGTTTGCCAAGGGGTAATATCGAAAGTATCAGGGAGCTGTTGGTTAAGGCTGGTAATGTAACCATCGAGCCAGCCGCCAAACATATAATAAGTATGGTCTTTGTTTTCCATCGCCTTTATAAAGGTGGAGCAAGGCGATATACCTGCGCCCTTGACTGCGAATTTATCATTTTGATCGGCTGCATATAGAGCTGGTGATGCAAGTAAAGCTAAGCTGAGCAATGTTTTGTTGAGTCGTGCGCGAATAGCCATGAGTCTTTTCCTTGGTTTTTGGTAGGCCAAAATATAGCAAAAAAAAAGGCTGAACCCATAGGGCTCAGCCTTTTATGTTCAGCTTACGCTGTTTTAGCTTTTGCGGCGACGGGCAATACCCATACCCAGTAAGCCCAAGCCAATCAGAGCCAGTGGTGCAGGTGATGGAATAGTATCGCCTGACAGGTCAACTGATCCAAACAGTGGGAAACCTGGTACATTCAGCTGTGCGGGCTGGAATGAAGAGGTGTACTGAATGTCTGAACCGTTATCTTTGGTGTTTGTATCAAAGTTAGAGGCTGCGATACCACCGATTACGTCAAGAAAACCTGTGCCTGAGCCGTTGATCAGGGTAGGATCGAAAAGGTTGGTTGCAGTACCACTCAGCAGGCCATTGTTTACGGCATCAAGAAACAGAACACCATTAGACGCGCTTGCTAAGGACGGCGCTAGCTGGTCATAATCTTGTGAATTATCGACATACATTTTTACCGCCACTTGGTCAAAGGTGAAGGCAGAAATTGGTCCTTGAGGTCCTACAGCGATAACATTTTCACTAGCGAGTGTTAAAGAAAAGGTAAATGTCAGCTCACAGCCGGGGCAAAATGTTGGCTGAGTAGTGCCGTTGAACTGAGTAATAACACCAAAACCCGTTACAGTGTCGCCTACTTGCGATGCGAATGTTTCATAGACGTTACCGTTGGATTGGAAGTCGGCTGGAGAGGCTGGGTCCCAAACAACTCCTCCAATGTTGATATTGCCAGCGAATGCAGAGCTTGCAGCAGCTGCAAGTACGCCTGCGCTTAAAACTTTAGTGATTTTGCTGAACATTTTCATTTTAGAGCTCCTGAAAAGGTTGTTATGTCCGTTAGTTAATCAAAATTTGTTGCTCGACTAAGATAAAGCAGGTTGCGTGCCAGGTTTTTTTTATTTTTATTATTTGTTGTTTAACTTATTGATATAAAAATTAAAAATTTATTTTCTCTGGGTATTTTATGCTTTTTGCAAGATTCGATTTTTTTGATTTGTAAAAAAAACCGACAGTGTTTTGGGTTTGTCTTTATTTCTTGGCGGCGTCTCCAATGACGGCTTGTTTAACGGCTATACTGATGCCTAGTTGTTAAGGTCCGGGCGCTTTTTGCGCAAGGCTGTTTTTCATAGTAAAGAAATCACTGGATAATAAGTATGTCGTTATCGCCATTTTTAAATAACCTGCTAATTAGTTATCAGGCTGCGCCGTCGGCGGATAATTCGCAACCCTGCTGTCTTAGTTGGGAGCCGCCCATACTGACTTTACGTTATGACACTGAAAGAGTGGGAAGTTACACGTTTCCTTATGATAGTCAGGCAACCCTGTTGGCAGCTGGTGCTGCGTTTGAAAATATTTTGCGCTGTTGTGACGACGCTGGAGTTGGGGCAGAGGTCACTCTTTTTCCGGAAGGCGAAGGTAGTAATGTCTATGCCGAAATAAGTCTTCAAGGCTTTGAGGCAGTAACAAATTCATTGTTACCAGATTTCGTGGCAGCCCGCCACACTAATCGCCACCCTTATAAAAAGGAAGCTGTGCCAAAGCGGTTGGCTGATCAGGTTGAGAGCTTTGGCTCGGAGATAGGTGTTGATGTAAAGGTTGTTTCCAGCAAAGCTGATATCGCCTTGATCGCGAAGCAGGTTCAAGTGGCGAGTGAAATACGTTTTCAAACGCAAGAGGTGCATGAGTGGCTTGAAAAGAGTCTTCGTTTTACTGCTCAAGAGGTTGAGCGTGGTGATGGCTTGGATGTCGAGACGTTGGCGTTGCCGCCTGGTGGAGGGGCGTTTTTACGCTTGGTTAGCTGCTGGGCCCGCATGAAAAAGCTTAACAGGATTGGTGCTTATAAACTGTTGGCGGCGATAGATTCGGCCCCTGTTAGAAATGCGCCAGCTCTCTTGGCGATTTCGGCTTCCGATTCGATGGTAGGTGGATTAGATGCAGGCAGGGTTATGTGTCGCGCATGGTCTTATTTAAACGCTGAAGGGTTGGCCTGTCATCCGTATTACGTTATTTCAGATCAACTTGAGCGGTTGAAGCAGGACAGGGTTCCGGAAGTTCTAACTGGTCAAGCTAAAGATATGCGAAAAAATTGTCAGCCGCTTTTTGACCTGAAGGGTGGGCAAACATTGATGATGTTGTTGCGAGTCGGCTATCCCAAAAAGCAGGCTCTGCGTTCTCGCCGCTTGTCGCTGGAGAAGGTTTTTAAAAACCTTTCTGATAATTGAAGGTGGATCAGAAGGCTTAATTTACCCGCCTTCTGACAATTGAAAGAATTAGCTTTTGTAGGAGGTTGTTGTTGCCGCCGGGGCGCCAGGTTTTTTTCAGTTTGTTTTTGTAGGCGTCAAAATGTAAGCCGTAAGGAGCTTTAATGACGTCGCCACGGTTTAACAGTATTTTTAAGGCGTTGGTGGCTGTTATCCCTGCGCACAGTTCGCAGGCCATAGGGGTTGATGGGCCTTTTTGGGCGTGGAAGTCTACTCTCGAGTCGTCTACTAAGTAGCCCATTTGCTGCATTGCTGGTGATAACCCAACTAAAAAGCGCAACAGCTGCTCGTTTTCAGTCTGCCCCTCCATTTGGAAATAGTCTTCAAAGCTCATTGAATCAGGTGTGAAGCAAAGTAGCGCGGTGCCCATGCCAAGTGGTGCTGCGGTGATGGTAGGGATGCCTTTTTTAAGGCAGGCGGCAAACATCTTGCGGCGAATCTCAACAGCAAAAAAATCCAGACCGTCAACATAGAGGTCAACGTCTGTTAAGAACTGGTTGAGATTGTCGCTATTGATGCCGTCAGGAAAGCGGTTGAGTTTGAGCTCTGGGTTAATATCAAGGGCCATTTCTGCCATGACGTCGACCTTTGGGCGGCCGACGGAGCTCATGTTGGCACCTGCTTGGCGATTGAAGTTGGGTTGCTCGAATATATCCATGTCGGATATGTTGAAGCGCCCAATACCGAGCCGGGTCAGTGTCAGTAAGTGGGTTCCCCCGACTCCGCCCATGCCTGCGATGGCAATACGCTTATTTTGCAGTGAGCTTTGCTCTTCTTCGGTAACCCAGCCCAGGTTGCGTGAAAAAGCATTTTTATAATTAAAGTTGTTTGCCAACTTGTGGCTCCTGTTTGGTTGCGTGGCTTGCTAGCTGGCCAGGCTGGAAGGGTTGTGGTTTTCACTTAGGCCTTTACGTACTTCGCCCTTGATGTGTTCGTAGAGGTTGTTGACCTCAGGGCTTAGGTGTTCGTTGAGTAATTCGGGTGTGATATAAAAAGGAGCCCGTTTGCCATGGTATTCGATGACGTCACCCATTTGCTCAAAATGGAGGCCAATACGCCTCATTGACCTGGCTAAGCGCGGCTCAACCATCACAAAAATATATTTGAGGTCTTTGAGTGTGAACAATGAGGCGGCAGCCAGATAAAGGCCAATGGCGATATGGGGGAAATTGCTGCGACCATTTTGCTCAGAGGTGTTTTTTGGGGTGCTGCCAACGATGTAAGGCTTGCCTGCTTCACCAGCACGTTTTCTAAAGTCGGCTGGTACAGCGAGCCTGGAGACTTCGGCGAAACTTCCACGTGGTAACTGACTGATGTTGATAATATTTTGGTCAACTGCATCGAGGCAGTATTTTTCAATAGGAGTTATTAGTTCGGGGTGATCGCTGGGTGGTAGGACGATGCGAATCGTTCCGGCATATTTTTGGCTTGGGCGATGCTGGAGTAGATAGTGATAGGAGTGGCTGTCAAACTCGTCAGCCTCGACATCCTTGGGGCAGCCTTTTTCCAACCCTAATTCGCTGCAAAAAACGTCATACCGAATTTTGTGCACCTGGGCCATTAGCTCGGGTGTATTGGCGTAGGATAGCTGGAAATATTTAATAAAGTTTTTTGTGGTTTCGTCAGTAAGCATAGGGCATTTCAATCATTGATGAGTAGTCCGTAGATTCTTAGTAACGGTTTCTTTGCTTAAGTGTAGTAAGGAAACTTTAAGAGTGAAAATTTTTAACTTTGTATTTGTTGTTTTTGTGTGGTTAAGTGGCGCGCCTCTGTTTTTATATGGTCAAGTCTATTTAAAAAATCTATTGTTGGACTACACTAGCGAAATTGATGCGTCAAAAGCATGATCTGCTAAACTGGCGTTTGTAGAGCCGTTATTATTTATGGTGTGTTTTAAGAAACTCAGGAGAATCATTATGAACGTCAAGGAATTGGTTAAAGGTGGGCTGTTGGTCGTTTGTGCGACAGTTCTGGCAGCCTGTTCTTCATTTAATGGTGGCTCGCTGCCTAGCTCTGTTGTGCAAGAGTCATCAATGGCTAAAAGTGGTGACTATACTTATCTCATTGGGCCCGGTGACAGCGTCAATATTTTTGTCTGGCGAAATCCGGAAATCTCAAATTCTGTGACAGTTCGTCCTGATGGTAAAATTACATCTCCTCTCGTTGAAGAGCTGCTGGCCAGTGGTAAAACACCTGAACAGCTTGCACGAGATATTGAAGATGTACTGAGCACCTATATTAAAGAGCCTATTGTAACCGTTATGGTTGGCGGGTTTGTTGGACCCTACAGCGAACAAATTCGAATTGTTGGCGAAGCAGCTAACCCTCAAGCTATTCCATTTCGTGAAAAAATGACCGCCCTGGACATCATGATTGCAGTGGGGGGATTAACGGAATTTGCTGCCGGTAATCGAGCCTCTATTGTGCGTGTTGTCGACGGTGAGCAAAAAACCTATCAAGTTAAATTAAACGATCTGCTGCGCAAGGGTGATATTGACGCTAATGTTGATATGAAGCCTGGTGACGTACTGATTATCCCTGAATCATTCTTTTAATTTCTAATTTACGGACGAGTTAGCTTTTCATGCAGGACATAATAGATTTAGCATTGTCTTATTTGCGGGCCGTGTGGATGCGCCGTTGGTTGGCGTTAGCCATTGCCTGGCTTGTTTGCATCGTGGGCTGGGGGGTAGTTATGAAATTACCTAACCAGTACGAAGGCAGTGCGCGCATTCATATTGATACACAGTCGTTTCTTAAGCCCCTGCTGCGAGGGTTGACCTTTTCGACGTCGCCGAACCAACAGGTTCAATTAATGGTAACGACGTTGCTCAGTCGTCCAAATTTAGAAAAAATTGCTCGAATGACCGATCTTGATCTGTCGGTTAAAACAGATCAGGAAATGGATGATCTGCTTGAGGACCTTAAAAGCAACATCAAGCTCAGTAAACAGGGGCGTGGCCAGGATATTTATACGGTTAGCTTCCGTGATGAAGACCGGGATGTTGCTAAACGTGTTGTTCAAGCCGTACTGACTGTTTTTGTGGAAAACACGTTAGGTGAAAACCGCGAAGAGTCTGTTACGGCTAAACGTTTTCTGGATTCTGAAATTAAAGAGTACGAGCAGCGACTGAAAGATGCTGAGGCTCGCTTGGTTGAGTTTAAACGCAAAAATTTAGATTACCTTTCTACAGGGGGTAGTGACTATTATCAGCGTTTGCAGAGCGCTATGGCAGAGGTCGAGTCGTCAAAGCTGATACTCACGGAAGCTATTCGGCAGCGAGACTCTATTAAAGAGCAAATTGAAGACCAGGAAGATGAGTTGTCTTTTGTTTTTGAGTATAGCGACTCTGAAACGTCGACCACCTATGATCAGCGGATTGCTTTATTGCAATCGCGTTTGGATGAGATGTTTTTAAAATATACTGAAAAACACCCAGACGTGGTGACGCTTAAAGCACAATTAGCGGACTTGGAAACAAGGCGTGATGAAGAGTTGGAAGCGCGCGCTGAGAGTGGCTCGATTGAAGCGGAAAATCCGGTTCTTCAGTCTTTGAAGTTAAGTTACGGTAATGCCAAATCTCAGGTGGCGGCACTTCGAGCGCGAGTTAAAGCACACGAAAAGAAAGTCGAAAAATTACAACAGTTAGTACATACCATTCCTGCGGTAGAGGCTCAAATGGCCGACTTGAACCGTGATTACGATGTGGTAAAACGAAAATATCAAGAGCTGTTGACGCGCCGCGAACAGGCGCAAATTACTCAAAAAGCCAGTCAGGCATCGGATGATATCGAGTTCCGTGTTGTGGACCCTGCGCGAGTACCCTTTGAGCCGGCAGGCCCTCCGCGGATTATTTTTATGACGGCGGTACTGATTGCCGGCGTTGCTATTGGTATTGCCGTGAGCTTGCTGCTTGTGCTGCTTAAGCCAACCTATTCATCGGTACGAATGTTGGCGTTAAGTACCGGCATGACGGTGTTAGGTACGGTTTCTTTAGTGGAGGACTCTGGGAAGATTAAGGTTAATCGTAGATACCTTTATCTTTTCATTAGCTGCACATTCATGCTACTGATGGCCTATTCTGCATTATTATTGTTCCAACTTTTATTTAATGCCTGATTTGGCGCCCGTATTTAGTTGAGAGTTTGGTATGGATACAATTGAAAAAGCGCTAAGTAAACATCGTCAGGCAGCTCAAGCTGAGCTTGAGAATGACTCTGTAAAAGGTGAGGCGCTAGAACAAACGAGCGAGATTGATCAACGCGCGCATGAAAGCGTGGTTGGTGTTGATGCCAGCCAATTTGATAAGTCCCGTGCACAAGGTGACAAAACGATCAACTCATTAGAGATTGATATTGATGCTTTGGATCGTATGGGGGCAATCTTGCCTGATGATTCCAGAAGTAAAATCAAGGAAGAATATAAACACATTAAGCGACCCCTCTTGCAAAAAGCGATGGCAAGAATGGATTCTGATAGCCCTGATAATTTAATTATGGTGACCAGTGCGTATTCAGGCGAAGGGAAAACATTCAGTTCGTTGAATCTGGCTCTCAGCATTGCTGTCGAGCGTGATTGTCGAGTCTTGCTGATTGATGCTGATGTCGTCAAACCCGGCCTGGGGCGTACGCTTAACGTGGAAGATAAGCCAGGTTTGGTGGAGTACCTTAATGGCGAAGTAGAAAGTCTTTCAGAAGTTTTATTGACCACCAATATCAATAATTTGACGGTCTTGCCTGCGGGTAAAACTCACCACCTATCCCACGAGCTGTTAGCCAGTAACTCAATGCGCGAACTGGCTAAAGAGCTGGCCAGTCGTTACCGTGATCGTATTATTATTTTTGATTCTCCGCCGGTATTAATTACCAGTGAGGCGAAGGTGCTTTCTGATGTGGTTGGTCAAATTGCACTTGTGGTTGAGCAGGATAAGACGGCTCAGCAGTCGGTAAAAGACGCCTTAGAAAAGCTTGATAATGCAAAGATAAGTGGCTTGATTCTTAATAAATCTCATACCCTGGGCGCAGGTTATTATGGCTATTATTACAGCGATTAACATGGCTGTGGAGCAGGCTCGATGACAATTAAAAATGGTAAGTTAAAAAAGCTACCCTCAGTCATTTTTATCAGCTTGATTCCAGGTTTGTTATCCAGCTCTTTGCTTGCGAAAGATTGGAAAGTCGAACCAACGGTGAAGGTCGCGACCATTTACTCTGATAATATTGAGTTGGAAGCTAATGGTGAAAGTGACTTGGTGTTAGAGGTCTCGCCAGGGGTTAGTATTAGCCGAGAAGGCCGCCGACTAAGGGTTAACCTGGATTATAATCTGCAAAATCTCACCTACGCGGATAATGGTGATCTTGATAGCTCTAATCACCGATTATCAGCCAGTGCTAACTCTGAACTGCTGGCGGAGACGCTTTTTCTGGATCTACGAAGCTCGATCAGTCAACAGCTGACTGATCGCAGAGCGAGTGCTTCTTCTGATGGAATTGCAGGGTCAGGCAATTTAAGTGATGTGACGTCCTATTCGATTTCGCCCTATTGGCAACAGCGTTTGGGTGATGTCGCTGATTTTGAGCTGCGCTATACCTTTGACAGGGTTACAAGTGATGACTCGGTGGGAAGCGGAGATGATAGCGACAGCAATGGTGTATCCTTTGATATGCAAAATGGCCCCGCAACCGGCCGTATTAATTGGACTATTAGCCACCAGAGCGAGCAAATTCGTTATGATGATGGTGGCAAGTCGGATACTGAGCTAACCAATGCAAGATTAGGCTATCAGTTGACTCGAACCCTGAATGCTTTCGTTTCTCGGACTGAGGAGGATAACGAGTTTTCCGGTAATCGGGGTGATAACGAACCTGAGGATAGTACTTCCGGGATCGGGGTTACATGGACGCCTTCGCAGGATTTTAGTTTTACTATTGCCCACAACAAGCGCCTCGACCCGCGTCCCAATGAAGATGAAAACTTCTTGAGCGGTGACCTATTCTGGGCACCAACGGCCAGAACCGACATCAGTCTCGGTTATGGCAGTCGTTTTTTTGGTAAAACCTATAATGGCAGCATTAACCATCGCACGCGTTGGACGCGTTGGAATCTTTCCTATAACGAGGGAGTTTCCGATTTCCGAAGTCTTTTTATAGATGAGATTGCGGTATGCCCAGCTACTGCTGTTTCATATTTAGAATGCCGTATTTTATTGCCAGGCGAGGTGGCTCAACCAGGAGAAGTTCCTCTAAGCACTTTGACTGGTGGGCCGACAAGATTTAGAGGTAGTATTTCTGATGATACCTTTATCAACGAAACAGCACGGGCATCGGTTTCTATCGTGGGTGCACAAAACACGGTCACCTTTTCGTTAACCGATACTAAGCGAACCTTCGTTGCCGATAATAATACGGAAGAAGATTCCTCTGTTGATGTGTCATGGACCCATCAACTTGCTGCGCGCACTGATTCCCGGCTGACAATTGGACATACCAAAGAGCAGTTTGATAATAGCGAGGAAGATGACTTTATGCGCTATGCCTGGCGGGTCACACGTCAAATTGCGGATAGCTCGGTGTTTTATGTGGAATTTCAGGCAAATGACCGTGATTCCGACGTCGCAAGTCGTGAATATGATGAAAACCGTTTGACGGTGAGTTTCCAAAAGTTTTTCTAAGTGATCTTCTGTAGACCCGTTAGGTGATTGCCTAGTGGGTTTGACATCAATAACCTTTAAGACGGTTGATATAAATAACGCCTATGTATGAAGCTTTTTACAATTTATCAACTAAGCCCTTTCAGTTAAGCCCTGACCCCCGCTTCTTTTTTGACAGTAGCGTACACAAACGCGCGATGTCTTATTTACGCTATGGGTTAAGTCAAGGCGAAGGGTTTATTGTCATTACCGGTGGCATTGGTACCGGTAAGACAACACTGGTGCGAAACCTGTTTGCGGAGCTGGATCAGCAGAAAATTGTGGCGGCTCAACTGGTCACAACTAAATTGCAGCCAGACGAACTATTGAAGATGGTGTCGTCTTCCTTTGGTTTACCCTATGAAGGCCTTTCCAAGGCATCACTGCTGAAGCAGTTTGAAACCTTTCTGAAGAAATGTGACTTTCAAGATAAGCGTGTGCTGCTGGTCGTTGATGAGGCGCAAAACTTGCCAGCAGAAACCGTTGAAGAGTTACGCATGCTGTCAAATTTTCAGACCGATAAGCGTTCTTTGATCCAGAGCTTTTTGCTTGGCCAGGAAGAGTTCCGCCAAACGATCAACTCGCCGGGAATGGAGCAATTACGCCAGCGTATTATTGCTTCATGCCATTTGTCACCCTTAGATAAAAAAGAGACTCGTCTCTACATTGAGCACCGCCTCAAAGAGGTGGGCTGGTCATCTCGTCCCGTTATCACGGATATCGCCTTTGAGCTGATTCATAACTTTACCAACGGGGTGCCTCGCCGCATTAATGTTTTTTGTGATCGCCTATTGTTATTTGGCTATCTGGAAGAGTTGTTTGTCTTCAAGCCTGAGGTGATTAATAAGGTTGCTGATGAGTTAGCTGCGGAAGTGTCTGTGCCTTCCAAGCCTGTGACTGCATTGCAAACTGAGCAGAAGGCTGAGAGCGCAGCAGCATCAACCTCCAGTTCAGCTGATACGCCTATCAGTGATTGCCAGCTTGAGCGTTTGGAAATGGCTGTGCAGTCGCTTGAGCGCGGTTTTGATGAAAAGATTGGCCATTTGAAGCAAGTCATTGAGCGTCTGAAAAAATAATACCTGACTTTTGATTGAGTAAATTATGTATCGACTAATTTGTATTGTGGGCGCACGCCCAAATTTTATGAAGATGGCTCCGATCATGGCGGCGTTAAAAGCCGAATCGCCGGAAATTGATGTTAAGTTGGTACATACCGGACAACATTATGATGAGGCCATGAAGCATCAGTTTTTTGTGCAACTAGGTATTCCTGAGCCGGATATTGATTTAGGTGTTGGCTCGGGAAGTCATAGTGTGCAAACAGCAGAGATTATGAAGCGTTTTGAACCGGTCATGATCGATTTTCAGGCCGATGCGGTTCTGGTTGTTGGTGATGTGAACTCCACCATCGCCTGTGCCTTGGTGGCAGTGAAAAATCATGTGCCGGTTATTCACGTGGAATCAGGGTTACGCAGTGGTGACCGGGAGATGCCAGAGGAAATTAACCGGGTTTTGACTGACCAGATATCCGACTTGCTGTATACCACTGAGCGTACTGCAGCGGATAATTTGCAGCGTGAAGGCGTCGACTTGTCGCGGGTACATTTTGTTGGCAACGTGATGATTGATACCCTGAAAAAGCATGTTGAGCGCGCAACGCCAGTTGCTGAAACGCTGGCTGATCTCGATAACCCTGAAACGGTTCTAGCGAGCAAAGAGGGCTATGCGTTGTTAACGATGCACCGCCCATCAAATGTTGATGAGCAGCTGGTGTTAACTCGTCTACTTGATACGTTGGCTGAAGTCAGCAACAGCATACCCATAGTTTTTCCGGTTCATCCACGTACGCGTCAGCGTATTCAGGAGTTTGGTCTCGAGGAGAAACTTAAATCAGCCAATATCCATTGCCTGGGGCCACTAGGCTATATGGAAATGCTTGGTGTGATGGCTAATGCCCGTATGGTGCTGACTGACTCCGGTGGTATTCAGGAGGAAACAACCGCGTTGGGCGTACCTTGCATTACTTTACGTGAAAACACCGAACGGCCAATTACCGTTGATCAAGGTACCAATACCATTGTCGGAACCGATTCTGCTGCTATCCTTAGGGAAGCCAATGTTGTGCTTCAACAGGGCGGTAAAGCGGGTCGTCAGCCGGAGCTGTGGGATGGGCAGGCAGCAGTTCGTATTGCTCACCACCTGGCTAGCTGGTTTTCGGAACGGTCAAACGCGTAAATAATCGGGATATTACTTTGATCACAAATGCCATGACGGTGGACGTGGAGGACTATTTTCAGGTCTCCGCTTTTGAAGATCATATCAGCCGTAACAACTGGGATAATATGCCAGTGCGGGTGGATCTAAACACCAATCGTATTCTGGACTTGTTTGCCAAACATAATACCAAGGCGACTTTTTTTACCTTGGGGTGGGTGGCTAAGCGTTATCCTGAATTGGTCAAACGTATTTGTGATGAAGGCCATGAGCTGGCCAGTCACGGTACGTCGCATCGTCGCGCAACACAGCAATCACGGCAGGAATTTCGCCAGGATATCGAAGATGCTAAAAAGCTGTTAGAAGATCTTTCAGGGCACGAAGTAAAAGGCTACCGCGCACCCAGTTATTCGATTGGCAAGGCCAACCTATGGGCTCACGAAGAGGTGGAAGCAGCGGGCTATCTTTATAGCTCCAGCGTTTACCCGGTACATCATGATTTATATGGTTTTCCGGAGGCGCCACGCCATATTTTTCGCTGTCGTGAACAGCTGTTTGAAATTCCAATCACGACACTACCTGTGGGTAAACACAATGTGCCGGTAGGCGGCGGTGGTTACTTTAGGCTCTATCCCTATAAATTTTCAAAGTGGGCGTTTAGCTCCATTAATGAAAATGAAAAGCGCCCGGCTATTTTTTATTTCCACCCCTGGGAAATCGATCCTGACCAGCCGCGACAAAAGGGGGCAGGTTTTAAGTCGACCTTCAGGCATTACTTGAACCTGTCCCGTATGGAAAAGCGTATTACGCGCCTGTTAGAGGATTTTAACTGGGGGCGTATGGATGATATTTACTTGGCTGATACGTCGCACCTTTAGACTTTACTTTTCTGACCATTAATTGTGACAACCGATATTAAAATCAAGCCGCTGCAAGCGACCGATAATAGCCGTTGGGATGCTTATGTTGAAACGGCAGCGAATGCTACTTTCTTCCATAAGGCCGATTGGCAACAGGTGTTAAAACGGGCCTTTGGGCATCGCTCCCATTACTTGTACGCGGAGCAGGATGGACAGATTGTCGGCATTTTGCCGCTTGCGGAAGTGAAAAGTGTATTGTTTGGACATTCGCTTATTTCGACGCCTTTTTGTGTGTATGGTGGCCCGGTAGCGGATACTGACGACATTCTCCAGCAGCTGATTGAGCGAGCTTGTCAGCTTGCCGATGAGTTGCAGGTAGATCACTTGGAACTGCGTAACCAGAAGCGTTTGCGTGAAGACTGGCCCTGCAAGGAACTGTATTACACCTTTCGGCGGGAAATCAGTGACAATGAAGATGAAAACCTGAAGGCAATTCCCCGCAAACAGCGCGCCGTGGTTCGAAAGTCCTTAACGCTTGGCCTTGATGCGACCTTTGATGAGCAAATTGAGCCATTTTTTGATGCCTACTCGACCAGTGTCAGAAACTTGGGAACCCCTGTCTTTTCGAAAAAATATTTTAAAATTTTACGTGACGTTTTTAAGGGGCAGTGCGATGTCCTGAGTATTCGAAAAGACGGTCAGATGGTTTCCAGTGTGATGAGTTTTTATTTTCGTGATCAGGTGCTGCCCTATTACGGTGGTGGCTCGGTGCTGGCTCGAACACTCAAAGGCAATGACTTTATGTATTGGCAGTTAATGTGCCGTGCCAATGAACGTGGTTGTCGAGTTTTCGATTTTGGGCGTAGCAAGGCGGGTACAGGTCCCTATAACTTTAAGAAAAACTGGGGTTTTGAGCCGCAGCTATTACACTATGAGTATTATTTAGTAAAAGCACAGGCAATGCCGGAGCTAAACCCGACCAATCCCAAGTATGCATTGATGATTAAGTGTTGGAAAAAGCTACCGCTAAAACTGAGCCAGTTTTTAGGGCCTTTTTTATCCAAGTATCTGGGCTAAAAAATGTGGCTAACTAGGAATCAAGGATGAGCCTCAAGCTGGTAAAAGATCAAAAGACGATGGAAAAACCCCCGTTATTATTTTTAGCGCACCGTATTCCTTATCCGCCGAATAAAGGCGATAAAATCCGTTCCTTTAATTTATTAAAAGCGCTGGCGAAGGATTATCGCGTTTATCTGGGTGCTTTCGTGGATGATCCTCAGGATTGGAAATATCAAAGCGAGCTGGATGAGTACTGTGCAGAAGTCTTTCTACTCGAACTCAATAGTCGACGTAAATATGTTTCATTAAAGGGGCTGTTGACTGGTGAAGCTCTGAGTGTGCCCTATTATCGGCAATCACGAATGCAGCATTGGGTTGATCAAACCATTAACAAACAGCAGCTGCAACGCGTGTTTGTTTACTCCTCGGCGATGGCTCAGTATGTCCAGAATGAACAGTACCAGCAGCTGCACCGAGTGATTGATTTTGTCGACGTCGATTCAGAGAAATGGCGGGAATACAGTGAACGCCGTATTTGGCCGATGAGCTGGCTGTATCGCCGTGAATCACGTGAATTATTAGACTATGATCGAAAACTGGCGACTCGTTTTGACGCCAGTGTGTTTGTGTCTGCCAGTGAGGCGTCCCTTTTTCAGCAGCTGGCTCCGGAATCTAAACAACGAATTACCTACATCAATAACGGGGTTGATTATCACTATTTTGACCCGGTCGAGTCACATAAAAGCCCGTATCCCGAAGTGCCTGTTTTAGCGTTTACAGGGGCGATGGATTATTGGGCAAATGTCGATGCAGTGACCTGGTTTGCCCAGCAGGTATTTCCGCGTATTCAGCAGCAACTACCTGAAGCCCGCTTTTACATTGTAGGCGCTCGGCCAACCGATGCCGTACTGAAACTGGCTAACAGAGCAGGCATTGAAGTGACCGGTTCAGTCGAAGATATAAGGCCCTACATAGTGTGTGCTGATGTTATTGTCGCTCCTATGAGAATCGCTCGCGGTGTGCAAAATAAAGTACTTGAAGCGATGGCAATGGAGAGACCAGTGGTTGTGACCAGCGCTGCCATGGAGGGGATTGAAAAGGTGCCAGGTCAGAAAATTTGTGACGATGCCGATAGCTTTTTTAATTATTGTTTACAACTATTGCAGCAGGGTGACCTTGATAAGACGGGGATTGCTGGACGTGAACGGGTATTAAAGGACTTCAGCTGGGATGAAAATCTGCTCAAACTGGAACAGCTGTTTGGTGATAACGAGTCGACAGAAAAGTCAGAGATTGGCGGTTTTTCGACAACGGCTCAAGAGGCTGTTTTGTGAGTGAAACACTAATGGCGGAGCAAAAGAGTAAGGTGGGCTTCTTGCGCAGTCCACTGACATGGTTAGCTGGCCTGTTGGTTCTACAATTGAGCCTTTATTTTCCAACCTACCAAAGTATGGTCGACATCTGGTGGCGCTCGGAAACTTTTGCCCATGGCTTTTTTATTGTGCCTATCAGCGCTTATCTAATCTGGAAAAAGCGACAGTTGTTGGCAGCAACGCCTGGTCGTCCGGATGTATGGTCATTTTTGCCATTGCTGGGTGTTTGTTTGCTTTGGCTGGTTGCCAAGACCGTCGATGTCTTAGTGGTCGAGCAGTTTGCTGCGGTATTGATGTTGCCTCTTTTGGTGTGGTTGGTGCAGGGCTTTAAATTCACCGCTGTTATTGCGTTTCCGCTGGCCTTTTTATTATTTGCTGTGCCCTTTGGAGAGTTCCTTGTTTACCCTTTGATGGAGTTTACCGCGGTATTTACCGTTAATGCCGTCAGAATGATGGGGATTCCCGTATTCTGGGAAGGCATGTACTTTAGCCTGCCTAGCGGTTCATGGTCGGTAGTCGAAGCCTGTAGCGGTTTTCGCTATATTCTGGCCTCTTTGACGCTAGGTGCTTTGTTTGCTTACCTGACATACCACAGCTTCTGGCGCCGGGCCGCTTTTATGTTGTTAGCGCTGCTTGTGCCAATTGCCGCTAATGGCTTGCGTGCGTTTATGATCGTCATGATTGGCCATTTTAGCGGTATGGAGTTGGCTGTGGGCGTTGATCACCTGATCTATGGCTGGGTGTGGTTTGGTATCGTGATGTTTGTGATGTTCTGGATTGGCAGCTTCTGGCAACAAAAATCACCTGTGTCCGAGACCCCGCAGGCAAGTCCGTTAACAGGACAAGCAGTTAACGCTAAACGTGTGGGCGTTGTCGCTTTTTGTGCGGCTCTTGTATTGTTGGCGCCGATTCTATTGCTGCAGAAAATAAACAGTAGTGAACTGAACCCTGAAAAAACGATTCACCTGCCGGCTATCGTTGGTGATTGGCAGCAGCAGGAACATGCGTTGAGCACGTGGCAGCCGGAGTATCGTGGAGCGTCGCAAATAATAACCGCCACTTATCGCCAACAAGATCAGGTGGCGGGGGTTCATATCGCTTTCTTTGCCAACCAACAGCAGGGAGCCGAGTTGGTGAATAGTAGTCACAGGCTGATCGCTGGTGGTCCGAATGGTATTCGCTGGAAGGACATTTCTAGGCAGTCTCGTCATATAACACTTGCTTCGACTGATATTGGCTTAAAGGAAATACAGATGAAATCATCCCGGCAGTCTTTGCTGGTTTGGAACTGGAAGTATTTCAATGGCACCCACACAGATAATGACTTTTATTTGAAAGCCTTAGAGGGATGGGCCAAACTCACTGGTCAGCCGCGCCATGGGGCGGCAATCAGTCTCTATGTTGAGTTGGATGACTTTACTCAAGATAGCAAAGCCCAAGCAGTGGATGAGCTTATAGCCGTGGCTAACCAGCTGATACCTGAGCTTGAGCGCGCATTGCAATAGTGCTTTGAGTATGTCGAGTTTAACGGTGCATAATAAATCACCCTTGATCGCCCATGTTATTTATCGGCTCGATGTGGGCGGCCTGGAAAATGGCTTGGTTAATATCATTAACGGGTTGCCGGAAGGGCAGTACCGCCATGTCATTATTTGCCTGGCAGACTTCACCGATTTTCATAAAAAAATTAAGCCGGATGTTGAGTTAATTGCGTTGCACAAAAAACCGGGTAACGATCTTGGCATGTACTGGCGGTTGTTTAAAATTTTTAGACGGTTACGTCCGGATATTTTGCATACTCGTAACCTTGCCGCGCTTGAGGCGCAGTTACCGGCTTGGCTGGCTGGTGTAAAGCATCGAGTTCATGGGCTGCACGGGTGGGATACCAGCGCTGATAACGCAGTAAATAGCAGGCATTTAAAGCTTTATAAGCTAATGGATTATTTGGTGCAGCTTTATGTACCGCTGTCGGATGAGCTTGAACTTTTTCTCATCGACCAGGTGTCAGTTAAACACCCAAAAAGTCACAAAATTTGTAATGGTGTTGATACTGAACGCTTTAGGCCTTCCGCCTTCCCTGCATCGACAATATTGCCGGAGGGTTTTTTACCTGCTGGTGGTGTTCTGATTGGAACGGTTGGTCGATTAGAGACAGTAAAAAACCAATTGTTGCTGGTCGAAGGCTTTGCAAATCTTATAACGAGCTTTCCCGAGTTTAAGCAACGGGCGCGTTTGGTATTGGTTGGTGATGGGTCCATGCGAAGCGCCATTGAACAGCGTGTTAAAGAAGCGGGCATTGAAGAACTTGTGTGGATGACCGGCTCAAGAAATGATGTGCCGGAGTTAATGACGGTGATGGATGTGTTTGTTTTACCCTCCAAGGCCGAAGGTATTTCTAATACTATTTTAGAAGCTATGGCCACAGGCTTACCAGTTATTGCCACGGATGTTGGAGGCAATGCGCAACTGGTTGTTGATGCGGAAACGGGCTTTATTATTCAGAGTGATTCGGTGCCTGAGCTGACAGATAGGTTGATGAAATACCTTGATGACGATGCGTTATTGAAAAAACATGCGCTGGCTGGCAGGCAGCGAGCAGAGCAAGCATTTAGCCTGCAACACATGGTTAATGAGTACCAAAGTGTTTATGACGGATTACTAGTAAATTAACGGTCAGCGCTTCACAAATACAGGCAAGCGACTATCTTTAACTAATAGATTTATAACGATTTTTTAAGGGATTCCACTCACGTATGTGCGGCATTGCAGGCATTTTTGATCTCCAGCAAAAAAGCGAGATTAACCAACAGCTTTTGGCTGACATGAATGATCGACAGTTTCATCGTGGGCCGGATGAAGGCGGTTTGCATTTTGAACCGGGTGTTGGTTTGGCTCACCGTCGATTGTCGATTATTGATATCTCCACTGGCCAACAGCCACTCTTCAATCATGATGGCAGTGTGGTGATTGTATTCAACGGTGAAGTTTATAATTTCAAGGAACTGCGACAGGAACTGGAGCCGCTTGGTTACGAGTTTAAAACGCATTCTGATACCGAAGCCATCGTGCATGCCTGGGAGGCCTGGGGCGAAAACTGCGTGGACCATCTACGAGGCATGTTTGCCTTTGCGATTTGGGATCGAAATAAAGAAACGCTGTTTATGGCGCGTGACCGGCTTGGTATCAAGCCGTTGTATTACACCGTGTTACCAAACAATCAGCTGGTGTTTGGCTCTGAGCTGAAGGTACTGGCAGCGCATCCGGATTTACCTAAAAACATTGATCATCATGCAGTAGAAGATTACTTCGCGCTGGGCTATATCCCTGAACCTCGAACTATCTATGAAGGCGTTTATAAACTGCCGCCTGCGCATACGTTAACCCTTAAACGTGATGGTAAGTTACCCGCGCCACGTGAGTATTGGAAAATCCCCTTTGTGGATACCAACCAGCTGACGGATGAGGAAATTAATAATGAATTGGTTGATCGTTTTAAAGAAGCGGTCGACATTCGCATGTTGGCAGAAGTGCCGCTGGGAGCGTTTTTATCGGGTGGTGTGGACTCCGGCGGTGTCGTAGCGATGATGGCACAGCTAAGCGAAGAGCGGGGCGAAGGCGCCGTTAACACCTGTGCCATTGGCTTTAATGAAAAGAACTTTAACGAAACAGAGTTCGCGCAAATGGTGGCGGACCAATATAAAACCAACCACCATGAAAGTACGGTTGAGCCGGATGACTTTGACCTGATTGATCAGCTGGCCTTGCTTTATGACGAGCCTTATGCGGATAGCTCTGCAATGCCGACCTATCGAGTCTGCGAGTTAGCGAAAAAGCGTGTTACCGTTGCCTTGTCTGGTGATGGAGGCGACGAACTATTTGCGGGCTATCGTCGTTACCGCTGGCACATGAACGAAGAGAAAGTGCGTGGCTATCTGCCGCTGGCGATCCGTAAACCGGTGTTCGGTTTGTTGGGTAAAATCTATCCTAAAGCCGATTGGGCACCGAAAATATTCCGGGCTAAATCAACCTTTCAGGGCTTTGCCCGTGATTCGGTTGAAAGCTATTTCCACAGTGTATCCCTGACCACTGACGCGCAGCGGCAGAAGTTGTTTTCCAAACAGTTAAAGGACGATTTGAAGGGATATAACGCAGTCAGTGTTTTTCACGAGCACGCTAGTCAGGCGCCAACTAAAGATAAGTTGTCGTTAATTCAGTACATCGATATGAAAACTTACCTGCCGGGTGATATTTTAACCAAGGTGGACCGTGCCAGCATGGCCCATGCCTTAGAGGTGCGAGTTCCTCTGTTGGATCACAAGCTGGTGGAGTGGGCGACGGCCATACCTTCGCGACTGAAGCTTAAAGGGAGCAGCGGCAAAGATATTTTCAAAAAATGCCTGGAACCGCATCTGCCGCATGATATTTTATACCGCCCCAAAATGGGCTTCGGTGTGCCTCTGGGTAAATGGTTTAGAGGGCCGTTAAAACAACGTATCCGAGATTCATTGCTAAGTGAAACGATGGCCAATACCGGATTGTTTGACATGGCCTATATCAAACAATTGGTCGATAACCATCAGAGCGGCCGTAATGATCACAGTGCGGCCCTTTGGTCGTTGTTGATGTTTGAATCTTTCTACCGTCAGTGCGTGCTAGGCATTGAACAACGCAAAGCAGCCTAGGTAAAGAAACTGATGCGCATTCTTCATATTCTTGATCACTCGATCCCGCTACACAGTGGTTATACCTTCCGTACGCGTAATATTCTTAATCAGCAGCGTGCGCGGGGCTGGGAAACCTTTCATGTGACCAGCCCGAAACAGGGTGAGGTTGAAACACTTAAAGAAGAGGTTGATGGTTTAACCTTCTATCGTACCTCCCCTGTTTCTGGAGGCCTGAGCACTGTACCGATTCTGAGCCAGTTCAGTATTGTTAGTGCGTTACAAAAGCGGTTGATTGAAGTGGTTCAGGAAGTTAAGCCCGATGTGCTGCATGCACATTCACCCTCATTAAATGGCTTGGCGGCTTTGAAGGTTGCCAAACAGTTTAATTTACCGTTGGTCTATGAAGTCCGTGCCTTTTGGGAAGATGCTGCGGTAGATCACGGCACCAGCAGTGAGTGGGGGCTTCGCTACCGGCTGACACGGGCGAGTGAAACCTATCTGCTTAAACGGGCCTCTGCAGTGACCACGATCTGTGAGGGGCTGCGTAATGAAATGATTGATCGTGGCATTGCGGCCCAAAAAATTACCGTGATTCCAAATGCGGTTGATATTGATAAATTCAGCGAAGGTGGTGAAGCTGACGCCGACCTGAAAACTAAACTGGGTTTTGACGGCTGCAAAGTACTGGGCTTTCTGGGTTCTTTTTACGCTTACGAAGGGCTGGACTTGTTGGTATCTGCGTTGCCATCACTATTAACGCAGGATAACAGCATACGAGTATTGCTGGTGGGTGGCGGTCCACAGGATGAAAACCTGAAACAGCAGGTAAAAAGCTTAGGACTCGAAGACAAGGTGGTTTTCACCGGACGAGTGCCACACGAGCAGGTGCAGGGTTACTATGACTTGGTGGATGTGCTGGTTTATCCGCGTTTACCGATGCGTCTGACAGAGCTGGTGACGCCCCTGAAACCGCTGGAGGCAATGGCGCAGGGTAAGATTGTGGTGGCCTCTGATGTGGGCGGCCACAAGGAGCTGATTCGCGATCGGGAAAATGGGTACTTGTTCAAAAGCGGCGATGAATCGTCACTGGCTTCAACAGTACTTGAGGTGTTTGATCAGCAGTCTGGCTGGGCGAACATCCGAATCAATGGGCGGGAGTACGTGGAGAATGAACGCAACTGGGCCAACAGCGTTGCTAATTATCAGCCGCTCTATAGTAGTTTGGTGGGCTAACCCTTGCCGAAGGATATCCTTAAAACATTAAGTATTGCCGTGGTTGGTCCTTTGCCGCCGCCAGCTGGTGGTATGGCCAATCAAGCGCAGCAGCTGGTGGCTTTGTTACAGTCAGGCGGTGCGCAGGTTAATTTTGTCCGCGTCAATTCACCCTATAAGCCTGCCTTTATTGAAAATGTTAAAGGCGTGCGTGCACTGTTTCGTCTGATCCCTTATTTCTGGCAGTTAATTCTGCAAATTCGTAGGTCTGACCTGGTTCATGTTCTGGCGAACTCGGGCTGGTCCTGGCATTTGTTTGCAGCTCCGGCTGTCTGGGTTGCTTGGCTTTTGAGAAAACCGGTGGTGCTGAATTACCGAGGTGGTGAAGCAGACGCTTTTTTTGAGCGCTCTTGGCTATGGGTTTCACCGACCGTTAATAGATGTCGGGTAGTGGTCGTGCCTTCTGCTTTTTTACAACGGGTATTTGCCCGACGCATGGTGCCGAGCAGTGTGGTACCAAATATTTTAGATTTACAGCGATTCCAGTTTGAAGATAAAAAAATCTTTAACGATAAAGCTCCACATTTAGTGGTGACGCGCAATCTGGAAAAGATTTATGGTGTTGATACGGTGCTTAGCGCCTTTGCATTGCTAAAACAGCAATACCCAGAAGCCAGATTAACGGTCGCCGGCAGTGGGCCGGAAGAGGGGGTACTCAAAGAGCAGGTATCAAAACTGGGTATTGAGGCTGAGGTAACCTTCACTGGCCGTCTGGATCCAGAACAAATTGCTCAATTGTACAAGGACGCCGACCTGCTCTTGAATGCCAGTACCGTTGATAATTCTCCCAACTCTTTAATTGAAGCATTGGCGTCTGGTGTGCCCGTGGTGAGCTCAAATGTCGGCGGTATTCCTGACTTGGTTTGTGATGGCGAATCAGCACTGCTGGTTCCACCGCAGCAACCCGAGATGTTGGCTGAGGCTGTGTTGCGGGTGTTTGAAGATCGGGGACTCCGTGATCAGTTGGTACAGCAAGGTAAAAGCGTGGCCGATCGATTTGATAAACATAAGGTGCTAGAGGCATTAGCAGAAAGTTATAGTCGAGTGGTCAGGCGATAATGGCCAGTCTCTATACCAACTTCATTACACGCTGTGTGTTTCCTGTGCATGAGAAGCTCAAGAAGCACGATACCGTGGCTGTTAAAAATGCCATGGAGCAAAGCCAGTGGTGGTCACCAGAAAAGCTAAGTGACTACCAAAACCAGCGTTTGCAGTCGTTTTTGCGGAGTGTGAACGAACACGTACCCTACTATCAGCGCCTGTTTACCGATCTTGGTTTGGATGTCGACAGCATCAAAACAGCCGCCGATCTCCAGAAACTACCCTTTTTAACCAAGCCGGTTATTCGCGAGAACAGCGATGATTTAAAGGCCGATAACGCGTCTGGCTTGGCACGCTTTAATACCGGTGGTTCCAGTGGCGAGCCTTTGGTTTTTTACATCGGCAATGAAAGGGTTAGCCATGATGTTGCCGCTAAATGGAGGGCAACACGTTGGTGGGACGTGGATATAGGAGACCGGGAAATTGTGTTGTGGGGATCACCGATTGAGCTGGGCTCCCAGGACTATGTCCGTCTTGTGCGTGATAAATTGCTGCGCACAAAGCTGCTGCCAGCGTTTGAAATGACCGAGGCAAAACTGGATGGCTTTATCGAAGAGATCAAAAGCTTTCGGCCTAAGATGTTGTTTGGTTACCCCTCGGCCTTTGCGTTGTTAGCTAAACATGCAGCAGAGCGAAATATTCAGCTTAACGACTTGGGCATTAAAGTGGTGTTTGTCACCTCAGAGCGGCTCTATGACCATCAACGAGACGTGATTGAGAAAACCTTTGCCTGCCCGGTGGCGAATGGCTATGGCGGGCGTGATGCAGGGTTTATTGCCCATCAATGTCCGTCCGGTAGTCTGCACATCACGTCGGAAGATATTATTGTCGAAATAGTCGATGAGCAGGGGCATGTATTACCGGCAGGTGAGAGCGGTGAAATTGTTGTAACGCATTTGGCGACACAGCATTACCCTTTTATCCGTTATAAAACGGGTGACATTGGGGTGTTAAGTGATGAGCTTTGCAGCTGTGGACGAGGCTTGCCTGTATTAGCCGAGATCGAAGGGCGCACCACGGACTTTATTGTTGCGCAGGACGGCACGCTGATGCACGGGTTAGCACTGATTTATATTGTTCGCGACCTGGAAGGAGTCGAGCAGTTCAAAATTGTGCAGGAGTCGCGTGATAAAACACGAGTGTTGGTGGTGGTGAATGCGAATTTTGATGAGCAAAAAGAGCTACAGATTAAAACGGGTTTTCAACAACGGTTAGGGCAGACGGTTGAGATTGTCATCGATAAGGTGGCTGATATTGCAGCTGAGCGCTCTGGTAAAATGCGTTACGTCATTAGTCATGCGCTTTAAGAAAGAACTGAAAATGGTTGACCAGGGAACGAAGAGTTAGATGCGCGATATAGCTTTATTGATCATTGTTGGGGGGCTACTTCCTTGGATTCTAATGCGACCGCAGGTGGGGATTTACGCCTGGAGCTGGTTGGGTTATATGAACCCACATAGGCTGACATTTGGTTTTGCCTATAGCTTTCCTTTTGCACAGTCCGTAGCGTTAGCGACTTTATTGAGTATTTTGTTTTGGAAGCAGCCAAAGCGAATTCCCATGAATGGCTTAGTGGTTTTGTGGTTCGTTTTTCTTGCCTGGCTATTGGTCACGACTATTTTTGCCATGTATTCGGATCATGCCTGGGAACAATATGCAAAAGTAATGAAGATTCAGCTGATCATTTTCTTAACGATGATGGTCATCAGAACCCGTAAAGAGGTTGATATTTTATTATGGGTTATTGCCCTTTCCATTGGCTTTTATGGCATTAAAGGCGGCCTTTTTACAATACAAACACTTGGTGGTGGGCGAGTCTGGGGGCCGCCGGGGGGCTATATTCAGGAAAATAATGCGCTTGCAGTCGCATTGTTAATGGTTCTACCGCTTTTTTATTATCTAAGAATGCAGGCTAAGAGAGCCATTGTCCGGCATTTGATGCTTGGAGCCATGCTATTGATGGTTATATCGGTTATTGGCTCCCAGTCTCGTGGTGCTTTGTTAGCTATTTGTGCCACGGGCGCTTTTTTGTGGTTAAAGACACCAGGAAAGCTGCTGAGTGGCGTGCTGATGGTTCTCTTAGCTATCGGGATATTTTCGTTTATGCCTCAGAGCTGGCATGATCGAATGGGATTGATTGAAAACTACCAGGAAGATGATTCCGCCATGGGCCGTATTGCGGCGTGGAAAATGGCATTCAATCTAGGTAACGGGCGCATTACGGGAGGAGGATTTAATACCTGGAAACCCACCACTTATCGCCTTTACAGTGATAACCCTGAAGATTGGGATCGCTATACGGCCGCGCACAGTATTTACTTTAATATGATTGGCGAGCATGGCTGGATAGGTTTTATTTTATTTGCCAGTATCTTTATTAGTGCTTGGCGGATGGCTAGCGGCATTATTAAAAAAGCGAGGGGTAGTCCTGACTTGAAATGGGCAGCTGACCTCATGCGTATGATGCATGTGAGCTTTATTGCCTATGGGGTTGGTGGCGCTTTCCTGCAACTTTCTTATTTTGATTTGCCCTGGCACCTTGTCTCAATCATCATTATTTGTCGAGTGATTGTAATCAATGAGCTCAATGACAAATCTAAAGTTGGAGTTGATCAGCCGCACCAACAACTGGCAGGTAAGGCATAAGCCTACCTGCAGTCGGTGTTAGTTCTGTTTTTGAAGTGACCGAATGTGTTGTGTCAGTGCCTCTATTTCTTCCTCTTCCAGTATCTCTTTCCAGGGTGGCATCAAGGGGCTTAAACCGACTTCGTTTCCGCCATCACGAATAACTTGGCTTATGGCGCTGTTTGTTCGAGTAGAGTGAAAAGTTGAACTGGAAAAATCGGGTAGATTCACGCCAAGTAAACTGGAGTCTGGGCCCTCGCCTTTTCCTTGTTCGCCATGACAACGAGCGCAATTTGTAACATACAAACTTTTGGCTTCTTGTTTTGAAACAATGATAGGGACAGAGGTTTCTGTAGGGACAGTTGTTTGAACGATATCGCCATCGCTTAATTTTAGCACCTCTCCGGTTGGGGCACTTGCCCGGCCTAAAGTAGTAACAAGAACATCACCATTAGGTAACTGGGAGACAGAGCTGACGCCTCGCTGTGCGTACTGGCTGGCTCTGGCAATCTCTTGAACTGTTTCAATACGAGTTTGATCTGTCGGCATGGCGAATATTTTTGACGAGTAATTATCGGCAAACACATATTGACCTGAAAGTTTTGTAAATTTGCCGTTTCGGTAAACGATGCCACCAATGACCGCTCGGTCATAAGCCGTATGCAGATAGGTGTAGACTGGCTCAGATTCATTGCCAATCAGAGGATCAGGTTTACTTGCCCAGGCTTGCTCATAACCTTCGGCATACGGGAATTGATAGTTACCGCCTTTTTCAATGCGATTAACCTCTTCCCATTTGGTGGAACCAACGTCACCAACCCATAGCTCATTGGTTTCCTGATCAAACGAAATTCTAAAAGGGTTACGTAATCCAATCGCCCAATACTCTTCTCGGATATCATTGCGGCCAACGAAGGGATTGTCGTTTGGAATATAGTAATTCTCAGACTTACCGTTTATCGGGTTTTTTCGTATTGGATGGCTAATCTCGCCGCCTTGCATATCAACATCAACACGGATAATGCCCTGACGCAGTGTTTTTGCCTGTGATCTTTCTTTCAGGTGAATGCCTTCACCAAGGGCGATATAGAGAAAACCGTCCGGACCAAACTCAACAGAGCCGCCATTGTGGAAGCCACTCGACTCCCTGTTGAGTGTTAGTAGCGGTGTTTCAGACTGAATGATATCAGTGGTTGATCCTGCATGGAGGTTAAAACGTGATACTCGATTGACCTGTTTGTCGTCTCGTACATCGGTGTAATAGATATAAAGAAATCCCGAATTGCTTGAATCAGTTTTGCCAAATTCAGGGTGAAAGGTAAACCCAAGGGCGCCATTTTCGACCTCAACATACCCAACCTTATCCTGTAAGTTCATCACTACCTCAGGTGGTGTTGAGGCTGAGTAGGGGTACGGTAATTTCAGAATACGCCCGGAGCGTTCGAGCACGTAAAGCGTGCTGTTATCGTTCGGAGCCATGCGCGCCAGCATCGGTTGATGAAAGCGGTAGTCGCCGGTTGCGGAAACTAGGCTGTAGTTGAGCTCAGCGCTGAAAAAACCGCTGATATTAATACGCATTTGCGTAACAACATTGGCGAAGTCGCGGTTACTGGTGAAAAAATAGGCCATGATGGCGGGGGTGATCGCCAGCACTAGCACTAACAGGCCAATGACTGAAAACAGGCGTTTAAACAGGGCAGAAAAAAGCGCCGTAAATAACGCAGGAAAACGGGTGCCATTGATCAGCGCGGCGGTGATGTGGGTGAGAAGAATGAGTCCTACGGTAGAAATGCCAATGCCGGCCATCAAATCAGGATCGAAGTTGATAGTGGTAGCGAGGAAAATCGTGAGTGCGGAGATGGAGTAAGTGGCAACCAGAAGGAATAGCTCATTAGTGCTGCGTTTGGCGTTAGACATTGTCCAGGCGCCGGCTTTTAGCTGCATTAACAAAATAGCGATTAGGTGTAGACCTAGAAATATTTTCAGAATTTGCCAGAACTCGGCTTGGGTATAGTCTACCTGCGGCAAGTGAATCAATGAGCGAGGGATAACATTGGCGTGCGCTTGCCAATAATCAGCGATAAAGAGCGCCGCTGTGATGATGAGTAGTTCGGCAATCAGACTGATTACTTTGCGCATAGGGAATCCTTAACCTAAATCCGGTGGTATTTTGGCAGCGACGTTAGCATAGCGGCGTAACGAGGGCAATTTGTAACAATTGATTGTTTTACTCAGTTGATGCTTGTGTAAAAATCGCCCTCCAATTACACACTGACAGGGGATCGTTTTGACAAGTTACCGCATGGCGTTATTGGCTCTTTTAGCCATATATGGAAGTAATTCACAGGCAGGTGAAGGCAACGTTAAAGAGCTGGAAGTTACCGGGACTGTTGTCAAAAATGAACTTGCACTTAAACATGTTGATCGTCACCGTTTATCCCGGCAAGAAGTATTGGCGATAGCGCCTGTGACCGTTGTTGATTTGTTAAGAAATGTACCGGGCGTTGGCGTCACCCAGCAGGGGGGCAAAGGCGGTTTAACCTTTATCTCGCTTCGCGGGGGAGAGCCTAACTTCACTGTTGTGATGATTGACGGCGTTAAGGTCAACGACATTATTAACTCGCGTGGCGGTGGCTATGACTTTGTCGGCTTGGACCCTCTGTTAATCAAAAGTGTTGATGTCTACTTTGGTGGGTTGTCATCGGTATACGGCTCTGAAGCGTTAGGTGGTGTGGTCAGCATTACGACATTGAGTGAACAATATGAAACTCAGGTGCTTACGCTAGAGGGGGGTAGTGATGGTCAATCTGCGGGCGCTTTCCATATTGCCACTCCAGTTGGCGAGGGAGCGGTTGCCAATGTTTCTGGTGCTTATCGAGATGGCGGGCATGCGGTTCAGGGCGATTCTTTAACACGCAGTCAGCTCAATGTTAAGTTAAATTCCAAAGCGGGTGCTGAGGTTGATTGGAAGTTGAATTTCTTTCACGCAAAGGGTAACTCGTCATCCTTTCCTGAGGATAGCGGCGGCGATCAGTTAGCGGTTATTCGGGAGGCGGAAAAGCGCGAGTTTGAGCAAAATAATCTTGGCGGATCTATGGGCTGGTCGTTGAGTGATTGGTGGCGAGTGGATGTGTCTGCAGCCCATAGTGTTCATGATGAGGTGCTTGATAACCCGGGTATTGCCGCTGGTGTTTTAGCGGCTGTCCCTGCCGTTACGAGTGATTCCAAATATCGAAATAGTCGGGTCAATGTGACGAATACTCTGACATTGTCAGAAAAGACTACTTTGGGGGTTGGAGCGGAATGGAGCAAAGAAAAAGGCGAGTTCGATAGTTTTATTGACTTTGGTATCCCCGTGCCAGCCAACTTTAAGATTGAGCGTCGTATTCGTGCCGGATTTGTTGAGTTAAATCACCAGTTTTCGGATGCGTTTAGTATGACGGGGGGCGTGCGTCGTGATGATGCAGACGGTATTGAGGAAACGACTTACCGGCTTGCGTCGCACTATCACGTAGCAAAAACAGGAACTGATGTTTTGCTCAATTATGGCGAAGGTTTCAAGTTGCCCAGCTTCTTTGCATTGGGGCACCCGCTGGTTGGTAATGCGGCTTTGCAGCCTGAATTCAGTAAAAATGCTTCAGTTGGTGTTGAGCAAATGTTGCTAGGAGGCCAGTTAAAGCTGGCGGCAACCTACTTTTATAACCGGTACACTGATTTGGTCGACTTCGATCCAGTACTGTTTACTAATGTAAACCGCTCGAAGGTTGTGGCTAGCGGGCAGGAACTTAAATTGACCTATCTGCCGAATCAGCAAGTCCAAACGTCCTTGTATGTGACCTATACGGGTTACTCAGCGGATGCGGGTGTGAAACTAAGGCGTCGTCCGGATTGGACCGGTGGCGTTTCGTTGCTCTGGCAACCTCAGGATAGTCACTACCTGGATGTGCGTGCTAACTATGTCGACAGCTTTTTTGATAGCTCGGTGCGTACAGGCTTTATCAAAATGACGGGTTATACGAAAGTTGATAGCACGTTAGGGTGGCGGTTAAATGACGGGGTTGAATTAAAATTTATAGCGAATAACCTGTTTAACAGTGGTTATGAGGAAACGGTTGGGTTTTCCAATCCTGGCAGGGAATTCCGCATACAACTAAATGTCGCATTATAGGTAGCCTATAACTACAAACTACGTTGGTTTTATTGTGAAAATTGAGCGAGTGACACTTTTATTTTTGTTGTTTTGCCTGATGGTTTCACCAGCGCATGCTGCCAAATGGGGTGAAGCAACGGCCACCAGAGATTTTTACAATGCCGCTGCAAAACTGCCATGGGATAAGCAGTTAGGAGATTGGACTGATGCTCAGGGCAAGGCATGGGGGCGAGACCCGTTCTCTGAGATGGTCGTTACTGCAGAGCCTTATGGCGGTAAGGTGCGTATTGATGTTACCGGGCTCGTTAACCTGTGGAAAACGCGTAACTTTGACACTAATGGCTTTTATTTACGCGGCCTCGAAGGTTCCAGTGTTATAGAGTTTCATAGCCTACAATCCGGGGCCCAAGAGCTAAGGCCTAAGTTAGTCGTATTGACGAGCTTTAATCGGGTTATTCTGAACCCTGTACAAGATACCTATTTAAACTCCACGACCTATAAGCCATTGGGGACGCAAAATAAATTACAGGTGACGACCTACACCCCAATTTTATTGGATTTTGATTTCTCTCTTTTGCCTGATGGCGAAGTAATTGAGAACGCTTATCTTGAATTGTCTGTTCAGAAACTTTATCGGCGTGACAAGATTAAAGTCGGTGTATTTGAAATAACGCCAGCGCCTCGCACAAGTAAACCTGCTGAAATTAAGCAGGGGCTAGCATCTTCCTATTCTTGGGATAATGGCTTGAATACTAATCCACAGGTTTATTTCGCCAGTAATTTTGAATCTCGTGACTGGGAGGAAGGGTGGAGCGATGGCGGGAAAATGGGAGAGGTCATTAGTTCAGGAGCTAACAAATATGAGCCCTTTTCAGGTCGATCAATTGCTGCAACCATGGGGAAAGGCCAGAACTTAGCCTTGAACCAGCGCTTTAAGTTTTCCGAAAACGGTATCCCTGAACCGGAGCAGGCTTATTTCCGTTATTACCTCAGGCTTGGTGATAACTGGAATCAAGTGATGTCTGGGGGGAAAATGCCAGGTTTTGCTGGTACCTATAACACAGCCGGTTGGGGAAGTAGAAAGCCTAATGGCACGAATGGCTGGTCAACTCGAGGGGCGTTTATTAAAACTCTCAAGCAAGGGGGCGACAGAGTTACGCCGATGGGCAGTTATGTTTACCATTTGGGGCAAGGTGGTAACTATGGGAATACCTGGGCTTGGAATATGGGAAATGCAGCGCTGTTAAAAAATAATACCTGGTACTGTATTGAGCAGTTTGTTCGTTTAAATACACCGGGAGAAGCTGATGGTGAGCTAATAGCCTGGCTTGATGGGCGAAAAGTTTTCGAACGAAAAAATCTTCAGTTCCGCACCAGCGATAAGCTTAAAATCGAAGAGGTGTGGATGAATATCTACCATGGCGGGCTTGATCCGTCTCCTTTTGAACAAACGGTATACATAGACAATTTTGTCGTTGCTAAAGACTACATAGGCCCCGTTAATAAAGACTAGCTATTATAATGTTAGCCGACTAGGCGAAAGATGTTTTTTGAAAGTGATTTAGAGCCAAACGGAGTAAAAACTTGTCTCTCGACTTATCCCAAGGGGTGAAACGAGGGAGTTGCAATGTGTTGGTGTCATGGTCGCTGACGCCGGGTGAAGTTGATACAGCAGTTTCATAGCCTAAGTCGGAAACCATTTGGCTATGTTCGACTAAAAAGTCCTTTCCAGGTTTGCCGTTCGGGTATGCAAAAGAGCTGATTTTCTGGTTAATAATGGCCTCTAGGGTTTTCTTGTTATGTTCAATCTCGTAACGGGCATTATCGCTATTTAGATTGGATAAAATAGGGTGGTTGTGAGTGTGGCCACCGATTTCCATTCCCTGATTATGCATGTGAAGAATTTCTTTAGCGGACATCATCTGCTGGCCTGGGTTAGCCCCAGACTCTTCAAACAGTGTTTGAGCAATATTCGCTCGCCCTGTTTTCTCAATGTATTTCAGCTTATTAAGTATTTTCTCGGCGCTTTTTGCGCGATCTTCAAGCGTATTTAAGGGTAAATTATCTAAAGCCAATTCAGATACGCTGATGCTTTCTGAAGGCCAGCTTCGAACGGCTTCTATTATCTGGTCATTCCACATCATGCCACCACCAATAAAGGCTGATGTGCAAAAAAAAGTTGCTGGCATTTTATATTTTTTTAGAAGAGGTAGTGCAACCTCAAGGTTGTCTAAATAGCCGTCATCGAAAGTAATGCACAGGCTACGATTTTTTAAAGTGCCATCACGCATCGCTTGCACGCCATCACGGAGAGGGATGACATTAAAGGTATTTGTCAGCCAGCTTAGATGATTCTCAAAGTTCTTAGCATCTATTTCCCACGGGCGTAATGGATCCGGTTCAGCTAAAACTCGGTGATAGATAAGAATGTTTAGTTTTGATTCAGAGAGCGATAGCGCATCAAATAACCGGCGGAAAACAAAGTCAGGAATTAGTTTAGACATGAGGCTCGTCAATATTTTTTTGTAACCAAAGCTCCAGCATCATCATGATCCAGATAAGCTCTCCATAGTAGGCAGCGTGTTGATTTGAATGCATGTCGACGGCTTTCGAAATGAATTCAGGGTTGAAGATTTCACGTTTTTTCAGGTTCTCCAAACTGTCGTAGGCCAGCTTATTGAGTGGTTCATAGTCACTTAGCCAAACACCAAATGGGAGGCCAAAACCGTGTTTTGATTTACTGATAGTTTTATCGTTGAGAAAGCCTCGCATGGCTTTTTTGAAGAAATAGCGAAGTTTTTTATCCCTCAGTTTTAATGTTGGAGGGACTTGGAGGGATAGCTCGAGCAGTTCGTCAGATATCAAGGGATATTCGACATGTATATTGGCTAATTCACACATAGTGCTTACTTTGCGTAAATCATTATCGGCAAGAGTGAATTGCCAATCAAAGTACAGCATGCGGTGGAGTGGTGATGCGTTATCTGGTTTGTGATACTGCTTTTTTTGGAGCGTTATAGGTAAGTTGACATCTACTGACCTTAAGAAGTTGTGGTTAAACAACTCCTCTGGAGGGTGGCGATGTAAGAAATTATAAACTTGTAAACGTTCTGGCAGCGGGATATTCGCATGGGAAACATAGCTTTTAATCTTGGATGATAGAGGAAACCAATTTGGCAGGTTGAGAAAAATAGGGTCAAATACGTATTTTCTCAGAGCTTTAGGTACTGATAAATAATATTGGTAATAATCCTGTGTGGCATAGCGCTCATTACCGGCAAATAGTTCGTCGCCACCATCACCGGCCAGCATTGTAGTTACACCATCGTCATGGGCAAATTTTGCACAGTAATAGGCTGGGACAGCTGATGAATTTCCAAAAGGTTCCTCATAGGTTTGTGCAATTTTGGGGACGATGCTTACCACGTCATCAGGCGTCACACTGTGCTCGTGAAGCTTTGCCGAGAAGTGTTCAGCAGTGATTCTGGCAAAGGGCGTTTCATCATATTGTTCAGCATCGAACCCGATACAGTAACTATCGGTTGTTCCTTCTTGAATACGGGACATCATGCCCACAACCGTTGAACTATCAATGCCCCCGCTTAGGAATGCCGCATTTTTATTTTCTGGCTTTAAAGATGAGGAAACAGATTGTTCTATTGTGGTAAGCAACTCTGCTGATAAAGCATCTTCATCGCAGTTATTTTCTTCTACAAATTTAGGCACCCAGGACGAGGTTAAGGTTGCCGAGCTTTCACTAAATGATAGTGCTTGTGCAGGAGGTAATTTTTGAATGCCTTCATAGATGCTGAGCGGAGTTGGTACCATATGAAAATACATATAGTTATAAACGGCATTACTGGAAATATTAAACTCTTGATTGCAGATTGCTTTAATATTTCTAAGGCGAGTGCTGAAAATCAGATCACCAGAAGCCGTTTGGTGCCAGTAAAGGCGGTGAACTCCAATACGATCAGTGGCAAGTAATGCGTCATTAGATGATAGGTTGACTATAGCAAGTGCGAAATGGCCACGAATGCTCGTTAATACCTGATTACCCTGCTCAAGGTATGTAGTAGCAAGCTTTTCCTGAATAGCTGGATTCGTTAAGCTGTTTTCAGGACTATTCTCCTGCCAGTAAGGAGCGCCTGTAAATAAAATGACAATGCTGCCCAGTTGGTAAAGATGGCCGCCATCCTGCTGCGATGCAAAGATTCGATCAGACTGGATACAGTTGCTCTTATCAGGCGAGGTTATAGTCGATAAATTGTAGTTTTCTGCGTCTAAGCCCTTAGACACAATACCAGAAATACTAGCCACGAATTAGGTTCCTTCTATAAATAGCCAGTTAACTGGATGGCCATTGATTTGCTGCTTTTAGTTTTTTGATTAATGTTGTTTTTTTAAAGCCGGCGTCTTTGGCTAGCTTTGCGTTTTCAACGGCACCGGAATAATCCTTCATTTTAAACTGGAGCATACCCAAGCTGTAATACATGTCCGCCGGAGCAGGTTTATAAGTTAGCGCTTGCTGATAGGTTTTTACTGCCATTGAGAGCATTTTCTTTTTCTTTAAATAGTGTGCATATAACTGGTAAACACGGTGATCGTTTGGCTTGAGTTTTATTGCTCGCTGGAAGTAGCACTCAGGCTTGCCATAATTCGTTTTTCCTTTCGTTTTTAACTGGTATCGGCTCATTGCATATAGCGCACGATGATGGTTTGGGAAGGCTCTTAAGGTGTAGTCTAAATCTCCGTCAGGTTCAGTTGAAGAATGGCCTCTTTTTAACGTCTCTACATCTTTGGTGAAGTGTGTTGACTCAACTAAAAATAGCTCTGTACCTCGATGTCCCGGGTTCGTGTAGTCAAAAGGGCCAAAGTTTGATGGTTTTGAGTAGTGTGCTTTACATGTAACGCCTGTGAGAGTTAATCCTGGCCAGCCCGGATCCGGAAGTGGTTGGGCTGTTGAGACTAATAAGCTCGGGTCTTTAGGCGGTACAGCGTATATCGTGCTACTTGCTATTAAAGAGGTTGTTAGTACTATTAGTACATTAGCTAAGTAGAAAATATTATTTTTTTTGACGTTTGTTGATTTTGATTTAGTCATTGTAAATACCCAGCAATAAAACCACGAAAATTTAAAAAATATACTAAGAAGGTTATTTGGTTGGACAGCTTTAGACAAGAAGTAAGGGGATATATATCAATACTTCTATTTGTTTGCTGCTAAGCATGTGGCTTTTATCTCTCTAATCACCCACTCAATCTCCTTTTCTTTTAGCTCTTGGTGACAGGGAAATTGAATGACTTTTTGAGAGTATTCATAGCTAATAGGACACGTGGAAACGCTCACTTCTGGGTCCAAAAACTCACCGAAATGCCATATTGGAACACCTTTCTTTTTGAGCTTATCGAAGACCTGTGCGCAGTGATTAAAGTAAACAGGAACGACGACTGGAGCGATGTGATCAGCCAGTTTTGTATGCAATATATGGCAGCCTTCGATGTCTTTCAGGGCTTCAACATATCGCATATAGGTTTGACGGCGCTTTTTTACAAGCTCAGTCATGGCCGTTTTTTTGATGATAAAACGGCTGACTTTACTTGCTTTGGTATTTAACCAGGCCGGATCAAATGAGAACCCTCCCTCTGCCGCGCTAGGGCCAATTGAAGCTGACCCACGATCTTTGAAAAAAACAGCTTTTATTGCGCTCCAAAGATAATCTTTGATACGCGTGAAAAAACCTAAAATTTTTCCGACGAATGACAACCGGTTGAATGAAATAGCGCGTTCAATGATGGTTAAAAAAGCCTTTACTTCCATGTGAACGCTGGGCTTTTCAAGTTTGATTTGGTTAAGCGGATGCTTATTTGACGCGAGGAGACCCCCATCAAATACGGGGAAAAACTTCATCGTGCTAGCAATGGCGTAATCCGCATAATAGCCCACTGGATGGCCGCAAAATTTACCAAAAAAACTATGCGCACAGTCTTCAATCATAATCAGGTCATGCTGATCGCAAAAAGACCTTAATTCTTTAACATTTTGCGGAAAACCAAAAAAGTGCGTCACAACAATTACTTTTGTTTTTGGGGTGAGCAGCTCAGTAATTGAGTCTATGTTTATACTGGTGTCAGCATTAATTCGGTAAAACACAGCCGTTGCACCAGTATGACGAACCGGCGCTACCATAGATTCACAGTGGTAGGCTGGCACAAGAACTTCATCGCCTGCGCCAATGTTTTCATTGATTAGGGCGAGTGCCGTGGCGATTCGTCCACTGGTGACAAAACGTTTATATTTGGCGCTGGCGATTGAAGGTGCGTTTTGATGATCATTTCCCGAAAAACTGGAAAATGAGAGAACGGGTGAAATTGGCGCCTTTGCAGGTGGGTAATTGTTAGAATTTTCCTCATAAGTGAGGTCGTTTTCTTTGGTCGTGTCCATTATTGGGTATAATCGCATCCCGTCGCAAAATTTATATGTGGCTAAGTATAATTTAATTTCTAAAAAATGATTTAAATATTGTCGCTATTATTAGCACTGCAAGGAATTTGTTTTATGTCTGTCGAAAATGATGTCATTGAAGTCTTAGCCGATACATTAAGCTTGCCTGAAGGCGATTTAGATGAAAGCTCCGCTGTACTCGGTGCTATTCCAGAGTTTGATTCAATGGCTGTTGTCTCTGTATTGACAGCGTTGGAAGAGCGTTATGGTTTTATGGTTGACGATGATGAAATCGATGCTTCGATTTTTGAAACTGTCGGTAGTTTAGCGGAATTTGTGAACTCAAAAGTCTGATCTGCTTAACGATGCAACCATTCTTTTTCGACGGCTGTGCAGGCAAATTGTTTTGTCTTTATTTTCCTGCTCAAGGTAGTCAAAACAAAGGCGCTGTTCTTCATATGCCAGCTTTTGCCGAAGAGATGAATAAGTCTCGCCACATGGTGGTTCAACAGGCACGAGAATTAGCTCAGTGTGGTTATGGAGTACTGCTGGCTGATTTATTTGGGACTGGTGATAGCGAAGGTGAGTTTGTCGAGGCTAGGTGGCATATTTGGCAGCGGGATATTGGCTTATTGGTCGACTGGTTACAGCGTCGTGAATATAAAGATATTACGTTATGGGGTTTACGGCTTGGAGCGCTTTTAGCGCTATCCTGCGTGCCTGCTAATCCGGCTGTTAAACAGCTGTTATTTTGGCAACCCGTGATTAACGGGGAGCTGTTCTCGCAGCAGTTTCTGCGTTTGAGACTTGCAGCCAACATGATGGGCGGCGGTGAAAAGGAAACTGTAAAATCTCTCAAAGCTCAGTTGGATGATGGTACTCCGCTTGAAATAGCTGGTTATGATTTATCACCAGAACTGTTTGCTGGAATTGCCCAAAGTAGCATGAAGTCAATGTCATTGCCTGAAGACTTGAAAGGGCTGTATTGGCTGGAAGTAACGGGAACAAAAAAAGAATTAGCAATACCTTCCCAGAAACAGCTTTCAGAATGGAAAGACGCTCATAGCTTGGCCATTAAATCTGAAGCTGTAGAGGGAAAGCAGTTTTGGTCTAATCAAGAAATAGTATGGGCTGAAAATTTAATTTCCCAAACAACGTCATTATTTTCTGAGTAGTCCAAGTATGACTAATAGCGCCTCTTCACTTGACGAAACACCTGTTATTTTCAGTTGTAGTAATAAACAGCTGATGGGTGTTGCTCATTCAGCTGAAAGTGATTCAAACCGTGGTGTTGTCATTGTTGTTGGCGGGCCTCAGTATCGAGTTGGAAGTCATCGCCAGTTTTTATTGCTCGCTAGAGGACTGGCTGCTCAGGGTATACCTGTCTTCCGTTTTGATTGCCGTGGTATGGGCGACAGTGAGGGTGAATTCCCTGGTTTTGAAAATATTGATGAAGATATTCATGCCGCAATAAATACCTTTTTCGAACTGGTTCCTACGATAAAAGAAGTCGTTATTTGGGGGCTCTGTGATGGCGCTTCTGCCGCAAGTTTTTATGCGCCGAGTGACCCGCGTGTTGTGGCACTGGTGTTGGCTAATCCTTGGATTAGAACTGAGCAGGGTGAAGCCAAAGCATACCTAAAACACTATTATTTGAGCCGCCTAATGAACAAGGAGTTTTGGTCAAAACTAGTGTCAGGAAAATTTGATTTAAGTGGTTCTCTGCGATCATTAATGTCGCTGTGTCAGAAGTCTTTTAATACCCAGACTAAATCAGAGAGCCCTGTTCTTGAGCACAATGCTGAGCTACCAGCAGGGTTAAATAATTTATCGTTGCCGGACCGTTTTTATCAGAGTTTGAAAAGCTTTCCTAATTCTGTGCTCTTGATAATAAGCGGTAACGACCTGACTGCCGCTGAATTTTTAGATGTTATTAACGCTGAGAAGCGTTGGCGGAAGATTACGAAAAGCCAAAATTGTCACCAAAAAACGCTACCTGAAGCGGATCATACGTTTTCTAAAAGGTCGTCAATGGATGAGGTGATTGATTGTACTTACGAGTTTGTTTCCAGGATTAAGTCTTCTTAGCAAGTTTGTCTTTCACCTGTGCCAACAGGTCATCAATTTCTGACCGAATTGGGTGTTTGAATATATAGATAGCGAATAGCCAAACTAGGCTAAAGAAAAATGCCTTGATAGGTAACATGATCAAGGCATTCATGCCGGTTGTATTTAAAGCTTGGGTGACTACGAGCAATACTGCGGTGCATACTAAGGCTACTAGCGCGCTTTCTTTCGCGCTTTCTATGATTTGTCGATAACTAAAACCAATGGTTTTAGATAGATGATAATTGTAGAGGGCGAGGGCAAATACGGACCCAAAAATCCAAACAGAAGCAATCGCCCATAAATCGAAAAATGAAGCGATGGTAACACCAACAATATGTACAGGGGCTACCATTAGACTAATGTGTAACCGTCGTTTTACTTGCCCGGTTGCTATTAGTACGTTGGGCGCTAGAGCACACACTGATCCAATGAGCGTGCCAGTTGCCATGATAGAAGTGATAGGGGCAGCTGCAAGCCACTGATCACCAAACAACAGCAGAATAATGCCTTTCGATTCAAAAATGGCGAAACAGAAAAATGGCCAGGCAATAACGGTAAAAATTGAAACGGACTTTTTATAGAGGAACTGTAAATCCTCCGTTGATTGACGATGTGTTGAGGCAAAAGCAGGGGCAGCCACCCTTGTAATCGCTGAGGTGACGTTCTGCCAGAATAAGTTGATTAACCCCAATGCTCGGCTGAACAAGCCCAATGCTTCAAAGCCAAATTGCCGACCAATAATAAATTCGTGGGAATTGTTCATCACTACTTCAATGGTGCGTGATGAGCTGAACATCAGGCCAAATTTCCAGACATGAGACATATATCTGGGGTTAGGTAAAATCATTGAATATTTTGGACGGAAAAAAGTGATGATAAGTGTTTGCGCCACAATACTTAAAAGCGATGCCCAAGCCAGGCTCATGTAGCTGTGGCCTTGCATAGCTAGACCTACCGCAACGATGGCATGCACGGCGGTGGTACTTAACTGGATAATAAAAATACTGCGAAATGCCATTTCCCGGTTTAAAACAGCAAAGGCGGGTGAGGCTAAAGGTAGAATTAAAAAGTTGATACAAAGAATATTCAGTATGTCGGTCAGGGCTGGTTCGTTATAAAAGTCTGCAATTGCCGGGCGAGCCAAATAAAGAAGTAATGCCATGCTCCAGGCTGAAATAGCCGTTAGAGCAAAGGCACCACTAAGTTTTTCTTTTGTTAGGTCTTTTTCCTGAATTATGTATTCGCTGACGCCAAAATCTCTGAAAATACTGGCGATAGCAAGGAAAGCCGCACAAAGAGAGAATATACCAATTTCTTCCGGCGTTAGTAGCCGGGCAAGAATCATTGAGCTTATTAGAGTGATAACTTGGCTGAGATGCCTTTCACACAGTGACCAAAAAAGAGATTTTCGAATAGATGTCATGAAAGATCGCTGTGAAAAAGGTGGTTGAAATGTTATCCGTGAACTTTAGCATAAAACCTTTGAGCTGCCCGACGGATAGCTAAAAAAGTAGCTCTCAATCCCCAAATAATGGTTGTGGCGTGTTAACTTAGCGCCAAGCATAAATAAGCCATCATTTACTTTGGCTGAGCCATATAAATTTTAACCTTTGGACAGAAATGGAAAATAAGCAAACTGACAAAGTGGCGGCTGTAGATATTGCGGTTGTTGTACCTTTTTATCAAAAAAGTGTGGGTGTTTTAACAAAAGCGATTCGATCGGCACTAAGCCAAACAATTGCCGATAGATTAGTGGTGGTTATCGTTGATGACGGTTCGCCACTGCCAGCTCGACAGGAAGTGGAGGTGCTTGATGTTAAAGAACAGAGCTCAATTCTTCTAATTGAACAGCCTAATGGCGGTGCCGGTAGTGCTAGAAATAGGGCATTAAATAACCTTCCGGAAGGTATCGAGTACGTTGCTTTTCTAGATTCAGATGATGAATGGGTGCCTGAGCATCTTGAAAACGCGGTGACAGCACTTGAAATGGGGTTTGATGCCTATTTTTCAGATCATTTTGCCGCGCTATATAAGGACATTAGTAACTTCACCCGTATTGGCACCTTGAAAGTGACTGAGCATCAATTACTTGATGAAAGTAGAGAAATATTCGGAATGAATATTTCGATGATTGACCATATTGTTGCTGATGGTGGCGGTGTTATTGGGACTTCAAATGCCGTTTATCGATATAGGACCTTCCCAAAATTGCGTTTCCGTGAAGAGTTTTATAATGGGCAGGACTTTTTCTTTTGGATGGATTTGAGTGATCAAGGTGCTAAATGGTGCTTTTCGACACAGATACACTGCCATTGTGGTACGGGAATTAATATTTATTCGGGGTCTGGTTGGGGAACCGATAAGTCTCTGCAACGTATTCGAAATGAGTTATTTATTTGGACATCGGTGGAGCGCTTTTATCATTTGCCTGCTGATTTATTGGCCGCGAATAGGAAAACCATTCGTAATTTGAAAGAGTCCGTAGTGCGTGATTTGGTGCATAGGATTGGACATTTTAAACCGGTTCCTATGCACTTGCTGGCAGACATCTTGAAAATGGTGCCTTCAGTATTGCCTTTGTTATTGGTTTTTCCGTTTAAGATTATTAAAGAGAAAGTGTCTAATAATTAAGTTTTCAGAGGGGTAGCTATTTAATAATGATGGCCACTTGTTCACTTAGGCGGTTAAAACCTAAATAGTCATAGTTTAATCCAGTTTTTCTTAAAAATTCGTGTAGCGCTTTAAACTCACCTTCCTCCCATCCGGGGTAGTTAAAATACTCATCAAAAACAATGACGCATCCAGGCTGAATGTATGGCGTGAGCAGATCAAAAATTGTTTTTGTTGATGAGTAAAGGTCACAATCAATGTGAAGAAAACCAACCGGCTTTGGATGTTCTTCGATAAATTTAGGTAGTGTTTCATCGAACCAACCGACAATTAGTTCTACATTCTCTCGGGTACTTGGTAAACCGTCTTTCTTAAAGTGCCCTTTTTCAAAACCATCACGCCAACGCTCTGGTAATCCTTCAAATGAATCAAAGCCGAAAACTATCTCGTCAGTCAGTGATGCTATGTGGTTGATTGTATGGCCAGAGTAAACACCAAATTCACAGATTAACTTATTGGCTAGATTGGCCTTATCAACTGCCAGGGTAAGCAAGTCAAATTTCGAAGTTACTGAGTCGACATGCGCCATTTCTTTTGCAACATAGTCGGCCGTACTTTCCAGAGCTTTCTTTAAGAGAACCTGGTTTATATCACGTTGACTCAGCGCTTGATTAACATCGCGGCGAACTGAAGCGGTATTATAAAGTTCATATCGAACTGCGAATCTTATAGGCGCAGTTAAAAATAACAAAAAGCTTTTGATAGATTTCTTCAGCATGATCAATCCCTCGATTTTTAATTAAGTCACTCTAGCTAGAGTATCTTAATGCCTGTATAGCTATCTTTAGTTTTGGAATGTTTTTCGAATTATTCTACGCATATTGTTTGTAAAGCTTTCAATTGAGTGGACGTCTCGGATGTAGCTTACCGCCTTTTGTGCTTTCTCTTTACGAAAAGAATCATTTTCCATGAGTGTTTCAACCGCTTGTGAAAAAGGCTCGACCATTTCATAACCATCTCCCCAAACTTGATCAATGGCTATGCCATAGTTACTAGTCATGTCATCAGGGTTTTGACAACTGACCAGAAGGCACCCGTAGGATAGAGCTTCAAGAAAGGATACAGGGACAGCTTCATGTATAGAGGTGTTGACTAGAATTTTTGCTTTTTTGAGAAGGTTGATTTTCTCTTCGCCATCCACGTGCCCCATAAATTTTAAGTTTGGAATGTCGGCATATTTAGCTTTGACTTCTTCTAAATCTTGCTCGTGCGATTGACCGCAGACATAAAATATATAGTTAGGAAGATTTTTGGCAATTTCAAAATATAGCCAGGGTCTTTTTACTGAGTCGAGCCGACCTAGAAAAACAATTGCGTTTTCTTTGTCCTGCTTTTCAATATCGAAGTGCGAATCAACTGAAATTGGATTGGGAACATAGGTGATTTCGATTGAGTCATCGAGTTGATAGAATTCACGCCCCTTGGCATTTAAAAATTTACCCTGGCTAATAACGGTTAATCGGTTTTGGTCTTGGAGCTTACGAGCCAAACGTCGGACTTTTTCTGTTGGACGGTAACCTGATTGGGGAATAGACATTGAATCGAGTTCATCCCAGTCACTTTCAGGCCTTGGATCTTGAAGCCACAAAATCACCTTTCTGTGAGGGTCAGCTTTCAAGATCTCATAGGAAACACCTTGCATTTCAAGACTGAGATAACCGTCATAATCATATTCATTGATAAATTTTCGGGTTGATAGGTCTGGGTTTTTAGATACTTTTTCTGCCAGCCAATTAATTGCTGATTTGATATTTAACCCTGAAGGACGGGCAGGGAAAAAGATAACTTTTTTATTGTCATCAAGAATTTTTTCTTGAGCCAGAGGCTTATTATTGACGCCAATAATGGTCTCAATATGTATATCTTCACAGGGAGTAAACTCAGTTACATAGTTTCTAGCGATAATGCCGTAACCACCAAACCCATTGTATAGGTGAAGTTCATTAGTAAAAAACTCGTTTACCAATAAAGCGACTTTCATGATTAGCAGTCCTTTCTGGTTGTTATTTTTATTGGTTTGAATACTGGGAAAACTTTTCCAATGTATTTTTTTCTAGAGAAAAAACTGATTCTACTTTGAGGCGTGCATTTGTTGTTATCGTGTTCAGCTGCTTATGATTTTTGATTATCTCACAAATTGAATCAGTTAAGCTGGCAACATTACCGGGCTCAAATAGAAGGCCCTCTTTTTTATTTTGGATGAGTTCTGGGACACCGTTAATGTTAGGCCCAATGACGGGTGTATTGCCAGCCATCGCCTCCATGAGTGAGATAGGAATCCCTTCGGAAAGACTGGGTAGTACAAACAGATGACTGTTGTTGATGAGCTCTCTTACCTGATCCTGTGACTGGTTTCCAAGAAAGTGCACGTGCTCCGTTAGGTTCAGTTGTTTAGCTAATGCTTCCAACTCATTGCGTAGTGGACCATCGCCTGCAAACCAAAAATTTAACTGCCAGGAATATTGTGTTTTTAATTCAGCAGCGGCCTTTAGCAGGATTTTATGACCTTTGACAGGATGTAAACGAGCGACGGTTAGGATGTTGATTGGCTCGTTTAAGTTAATTTCTTTGAATGCCATAGTATTAAACTTGGCGGTGTCAACGCCACAATAACGGGTCATGAGCTTGGCTGGATTGAGCTGATAATGCTGCAATAAATATTCACGGTTGTAGTTAGATATTGTAAATATGGTTTGCGCGTAATTTGCTAGGACGTCGTAATTGTCGGGCGCTTCAAAAAACACATCGTAGCCGTGGGTGGTTATCGAAAAAGGAATGTCTTTGCAGTGGTTAACCACCAGGGCAATTTGCGATGAATGGGCCGCATAATGGCAATGGATATGGGCTGGGTGGGTGGAGGTTAACTTACTTAAGTAACCGAGCGCTTCAAATTTTATCCAACTCGCGACATCCAGTTTTAAAAGAGACACTAGTCGTGAAGGGTTAATCAGTATTAAGCGGAGGAGGGATGACAGCTTTTTCAGTGGTGTTGGCTGGTCTAAATACTCTACGACACCAGACTCCAAGATCTCTTTAGCGTTGGGATGTACCGTGCTAAGGTCGGGCTTGTGTAAGCTAAATACTTTGATCGCTACCCCTTGCTTTAATAAACAGTGAATCTCATCGGAAATAAAGGTTTCCGAAAGGTTCGGGAAACTGTTTAGCAGATAGATATAACAGGGAGTTGAGTTTGTCACGGTTTTGTAGCTCTTTATGGCTGAAGTTTGTTGTCACTAATTGAAGAATTAGTGTGTACTAGGCTGGTGTTGAAGGACTTGGGCTCTGAATCGAAACACCACTAACGATATTGATGGTCCCGCTGTCACCTGACCTAGAATGACGTCTACTATGTCGCATTTTGTGTGAGCACCTTAGGACAGTTGTGGACGCCCCGTCTTACATAGGCACTTCCCGGCTATTCTTGCTTATCCTGCGCTTTTTTCAATGTTAGAGAGCTGCCAGTTTTTATAACGAACGCGTATGAGTTTGGTTGTTGGCTTATCAAAAACAAAGGTAACGATAGAGGCAAGTAGTACAACGATAATTGTTGTAAAAATTATAGCCGGCATCATCGTAAAGTTTAGGCTGTGTGAAATGTAATCAATTAGCTGAAAACCAATCATCTGATGCAGCAGGTAGAGGGGGTACGAAATTGAACCAAAAAATATGAGCACTCGGTTTTTCAAAAAAGGGAGTCGTTCGTTAACAGCTAAATAGAATAATAAAAAGAAGCCAGTCACAACAAAGCCGCCAAGCAGGTCATCAACGATAAACTGTGCGCTGATTCCAACTAATAAGGTCAGGACTCTTAGTGGGGTGAAGCCACTTTTTTGGATTTGGTAAAAACAAATTCCCGCGGCAAAAAGGTGTGCGTATTTATTGATGAGTAACAAATAGTGGAGCGGGTGAGGGATATAGGCTGAGTAGAAATAGAATAGAATCGCACAGCCTGCCCAAGCAAGGCAGATGTAGTCGATCTTGCCAAGTAATCTGAGTTTATAAATACAAAAAATCGCAAAATAGAAACCTAACTCGTAGGTCAGGCTCCAATAAACACCATCAATATTAGGTTGTTTTAAATATTCCTGGGCCATGCTCAGGTTGATCAAATATTGTGAAAAACTATAGTTCTGGCCTTGTAGGGGATAACTGATGCCCAAAATGAAGGTGAGGGATACACAAAGCCAAAAGGCTGGATAGAGGCGGGAGAAACGCGAAACAATAAAATCCATTCCGGTTTTACAGCGTGTAATCGTCATAAAAATAACGAATCCGCTGATGATGAAAAACAGTTCTACGCCATAGTGACCATATTCGAAGGTGAAAGGGCTTTCAAGGTCAGGAACAAAGCGATGGACAATGATCGTGTAATGGAAAAGTACAACGGCCAGTGCCGCGATACCCCTCAATGAATCAAGTGACTCAAGTCGGTTCTTTTTTGTTTTTATATTGTCAGTCATGTCCATTTGATCGTTAAGAGGTAGTTAGAAAATTGCGCTACAAAGTTGGCTGTCACTATGTCTTAAGTCGTTCTTTTAAGGTTTTTACAAATGACGAGGTGTAATAGGTTAGATGATACATGACGCGCTCATCGTCGGTGAGCTTTTTATGCCACTGCATCGAAGGGCCGTAGAACTCGATGGACTTTAAGCCAATCTTTGAGCAATGTTCGATACCATCAACATGCAGACTGAAGGCGGGGGAGTAGCGTTGCCAGGGTTCTGCATAAGTGGTTTTTAAAATAAAAATGGTCTCGTCATCATTGATGCATAGATCAGTAGCGACCAATTCTGAGTCGAAATAATAGCGCCAGATTTGACACTGTTCTGGAGCAAATGCACTGAGCATTTCTGTGTAATACTTTCCTTGGTCATTATCGATATGTACGGCGGTGCCTGTATTATTTTTCCAACCGTCACTCTCTAGTTGACCATATTTTTTTACATCGTCATGAATGTTGTTTAGCGCTTTCCCAACGTCAAATGTGATTTTCTTCCCTTCTTTCTCCAAACGCCGTTTGGCTTTTCCGACACTGGTGCGTACGTTTTTACTGCGTGATTGCCAGTAGGCTTCAAAGTCTTCTGGAATGTCCAGGCGTGCGGTTGTGATGTAATCAAGTGTAGAAAAATGTTTATCATCAACTGGGCGTGCTAAAAGTTTCGGATCCTGTTGTGTGATGCTAATTGTTAGCACCGTACCAGGCAGTGAGCGGGTCAGTGACTGATAGAGTGATCGATTGTGAAAGTAATCTGGTGTGCAGAGCCACATGCCTAATGGCGCTTGAGAGGGCTGAAAGGTTTGCCATTGTCCAAAGCCGACTTTTGTGAGGATGCTGGCAGCAACCAGCGTTTCATGATGACGAGCTAATGCGATCAGCATTTCACTCTCACCAAAGTATTTGATTAGCGGTTTAACAAAGCGCGGGTCTAGTAATAGCGAGTTAGCTGTTTTTTGGTTGAGTTGTTGCCACTGCGTCGCAATTTCGTCGAATGCTTGAATGGGGTGCGTTGTCCATTGAACTGATTGGTCTGCCATTTTTCCTTTCTTTTAATCGCGATAATTCGGTGGGTTCGTGATCCAGGTAAGACAGTAATTCTAGAGTATTAGGGGCTTTATGCACGCTATTTGAATAAATTAACTTCAATGTAACCGGGTTGTTGAATTTCTCTTTAATTTACTACGGAAGCGTTTGTCAGCTGAGGATGTGCTACATTTCAGCTATTGTTGATTTTAGGTAATGGATCGATGCCCCATAAGGTTTTAATGATTGCGTATCACTTCCCGCCAGTTGCTGCTAGTAGCGGATTTTTACGCACCTTGAAGTTTGCTAAATATTTACCGGGTTATGGCGTGGAGCCGATGGTTTTAACGGTAAAACCTAATGCTTACGAACAGGTAAACGCCAAAAATTATCAGTTACTGGATGACCTCGATAAGGTAAAGGTTTACCGGTGTACGGCTAAAGATGGTGCGCGTGACTTTGCGTGGCGGGGGAAATATTTACGAATGCTTGCATCGCCCGATCGTTGGGCAAGCTGGATTCCTTTCGGCGTATTTAAGGGGCTGCGACTGATAAAGCGTACTAAAGCTGAAGTGATTTGGGTGACTTACCCAATTGTTTCAGCGCTGGTGATTGGCTATTGGCTAAAAAAGATAACTGGGTTGCCATTAATTTGTGATTTGAGAGACCCCATCTGGGAAGAGGAAACCTATCAGGATACGAGGCGTTTTAAGTGGCTAAAAAAGTTTGAGGCACGTTTATTAACCCTTGCAGACCGTATCGTTTTTACTTCGCCTGGCACTATCGAAAAATACCGTGGCCGTTACCCCAGTTTAATTGCCGGTAAGAGTATGCTCATTACCAATGGCTTTGATAGTGATAATTTTCCTGTGATAACTGGTGTACCAAAGAGGAATAAAAAAAAGGTATTTCTGCATAGCGGCATTATTCCGGTTTACGAACGTAATCCTGAGAACTTTTTTAAAGCAATTAGCAATCTTAAAGAACAGGGTGTTCTTCGTGCGGATCTGCACGAGTTTCGCTTGCGCGCTTGCGGTTTTGAGTCGCTTTACCGTCAGCGTGTCACCGAACTGGGGATTAGTGACTTAGTGAGTTTTCCTGCCCCAATTTCCTATGAAGACGCTTTGTTGGAAATGCTTAACGCCGATGCACTTATGGTATTTCAGGATAAAACCTGTAATTGGCAAATTCCCGCCAAGGTTTTTGAATATATGTATGCGCAGCGGCCAGTGCTTGGTTGGGTTGACCCGGATAGCGATACAGCTAAGATTCTTGAGGATTGTAATATTGGTGATTTTATTGCCCCATTAGATGATGTAATAAGAATTGAAGAAACTCTCTCTAGGTTCATCTCTATAGGGGATTGGCAGAGTAAGTGCAAAGGCTATAAGCAATTTGATAGGAAAGTGCTTACCAAAGAATTAGCAGATTTAGTTACTGCGTTAGCGACGTCAAATTAGCCATAGTAAATGGCAAGAGAATAATGGTTCGGATGATGGTAACTGTAACAAGTTTGCTACGGTTTATAGCCCAAAAATCTAGCTGAGAGCTTTTCAAGGGCTGTAACTGTTTTACCATTGGGCTGAATGTTTATAGACCCAGACGCCAGTTTTATGACTTGATAAGCCAACAAAAACATCATACTTTGGAAGATAAACCCACTTCCCATAGACTCTGTTATCCCCTAGTTGAGGACCATTTTCTCCCCAATTAAACTCCTTCCAATAGGGTGTTTCTTTGTCAGAAGCTAAAGAGTAAATTTTGGATTTACCATTCCAGGATAAAATACGACCCCGATTATCTATAGCTAATGATTTTCCATGATCTACGTTAGCTTTAATTTTTAAAATTGAACGGCCATTAATCGCATTAAAGCTTAATAATGTATCCTTATGTAGTGACCAGATGACTTTTCTTTGGTGGTCATATATTTTAGTTCCATCTCCCCAGTCTGCTTGGTAGGTAAAGGGTTTTATTGAACTCATTATTGGGTTTGTTGGGTCATATATTGCTGTACGGTATTTCGAACCAAATGCAATTTTTCCATCTTGGAACTCAACGGATGCAGGATAACCTTTATGGATGTTAAATTTTTCTAGTTGATCTGAATTAAATACTTTACGCCAGCTTAATGGCGCTAAACCGTTGTTTAGTGAATTTGGTGAAGGGTTAAATTCATACCAACCTAGAGCTCTGTATCCTGAACTCGTAATGCCGGGGGTGTTTTTGTAAGTATCATTTTTATCTTCAAAACAAGAGCCGTTTGCGATGCCTTGAGCATAAAGAAATAGGGTTTTTGTTTTATGACTAAAAATAAAGCCATCATAGGTGTGAGTGCTGGCGGGTATTTTATCGATATCGGGAATCCAGCAGAGCATCCGCCAAGGCTTGTCGGGACGCGCATTATAATTGGCTACGACGTATAAATAGTCGAGGGGAGACGGGTCCGTCAGACGCGTCCATTCGCCGCTATCAAGCTTAAAACGGTAGACTTCATTACCTCCATAATCTTTGTGGCCGCCACCAAAAAAGTAAAGCACTCTGTTCTCTTCATCAAATGCGGCGCCATTCCATGCAATTAATATGGATGCAGGCCCTGTCCTCATTTTTGTTTTCTTATCAAGTTTTTTTGGCCACACAGAAGAGATGGAAGGGTGCTGCCTGCTGCGATAAATTTCACACCAGCCAGCACCCTGAGCGTTTAGTTTGGTGAGGCACTGTTTGAGGTTTTGGCCGTGTATTTTTGCTGGCAAGTTGCTTGCTGAAAATTGGTTTAGTGGCTGGGAGGCGGGTGCTACTGACGACTGTTTCGCGTTGACGGGGGCTGTGTTACCTATGACCAGGTAAGCAACGGGAAATAGCAATAAAAACAATAATGGCCGGGCACAGAAATGTTTTGATCTTACCCTGGGCCATTGATAAGGCAGGGGGTTCCACATAATATTTGGTGCCTCCAGTCGGTCATGATCCCGAATTAAAAGCCTATAACCTCTTCATCAGTGACGCAATAGCACTATTGGTGTCAATGTTGGCAGGCAGTACTATGCCGATCATATTAATAACTCCTTCGCACCCGGATGACTCAAAAACTGATGGGGGCTGGCGGAGTAGCCATAGGCACCAGATTGGTAGACGGCTACTAGATCGCCAATATCAGCTTTGGGCAGCGTCATGTTATTGGCCAGAATATCGAGTGGCGTGCATAACGGGCCAACTACAGAGACCTCTTCGGTTTCCGTGCTTTCCATACGATTGGCGATAGCAACCGGATAGTTTTTCCGAATTACCTGGCCGAAGTTTCCAGAAGCTGAAAGGTGGTGGTGTAGCCCGCCATCGACGATGAGGTAGGTATGGCCGCGCGATACTTTTTTGTCGATCACTTTGCTGACGTAAAGGCCGGCTTCGCCAACTAGATAGCGGCCCAGCTCCATGACGATTTCTGCCTCTGGTAGCGCTTCACAAACAGCGGGTAACTTTGCTTCCAGGTTAGCTGCAATGGGGCCTAGGTCGATACGGGTTTCGCCGGGAAAATAGGGGATACCGAGGCCGCCGCCGATATTGAGCAGCTCGACTGGACTGGGCGCGTCTTTGGCAAGACGTAGCGCCAGCTCAAAGGTATTGTCGTGGGCTTCGATGATGGCTTCTGGTTTCAAGTTTTGCGAACCGCAGAAGATGTGAAAACCGCGAAAATGCAGGCCTAGCTCACCAATTTCTTTGAGTACATCGGGTACACGTTCAGCGTCTATGCCAAACTGCTTGGGGCCTCCGCCCATTTTCATGCCGGAGGCTTTTAATTCAAAATCTGGATTGACACGAATGGCGATGTTGGCCTGTTTGCATAATTCCGAGCTGATGCGGGCCGCACGTCTGAGTTCATTTTCGGATTCTATGTTAAGCGTGATGCCGGCTTTGATGGCGGCTTCGAGTTCCCAGTCCTGCTTGCCGGGGCCTGCGAAACTGATATCTTTGGCGCTTACACCGCAGGCCAGTGCGACATCGAGCTCTCCACCTGAGGCTACATCCAGGCCGTCAACAAAGTTGGCCATATGGCTGACAACAATGGGCATGGGATTGGCTTTCATGGCGTAATGCAGGTGAATTTTTTTGGGAAGCGCGTTGCGTAATTGTGTAACGCGTTGCTCCATGAGGTCGCTGTCATAGACATAAAAGGGTGTGCTTCCGATTTGTTGGGCGATGTCTAGGATGCTGCGGCCAGCGACGCTCAAACAGCCGTCTTTAATGGGGAATTGATCCATGGGCGCGTGTTGCGGAGTGGGTTTGTTCGTGCTCATGAATTTTTATCCTCAAATAAATCTTGCGGTAATGCATTTTTCAGGCTGTTACGGTCAATTTTGCCGTTTGGGTTGCGTGGCAGGCTGTCATGCCATTCGATATGATGCGGCACCATAAAATTGGGCAAGTTTTTTTGGCAATAGCGCTGTAGTGCCTGGCTGTCCGGCTCACCGTTGCTTTCAGCAATAACGACGATGCCCTGTCCGAGCAGTGGGTGTGGAAGGCCGAATACAGCCAAGTCAGTGACGAGGCCGCTGCTCTGAATTTCCTCTTCCACTTCGCCAGGGCTGACACGGTAGCCAGAGGTTTTGATCATTTCGTCCTGGCGGGTCATAAAGTACAGATAACCGTCTTTGTCTCGTTTGACCTGATCGCCAGACCAAACGGCAATTTCCTGTAGTGGCAGGGCGCGGTGTTTGCTGGGCGCTGGCTTAAAACGTTCAGCTGTTTTTGCTGGGTCGTTCCAGTAGCCTAGCGCGACATGCACGCCACGGTGAACAAGTTCGCCGGGCTCCTCTGCGTCGCACTCGGAGCCATCAGGGCGCACCACCATGACCTCTGCATTGGGAATAGCTTTGCCAATGGAGCCTGGGCGTTGGCCAATTTCGTCGGGTGGCAAGTAGGTGGAGCGGAAGGCTTCTGTCAGGCCGTACATTAAGTAAATATCGGTATTTGGCAGGGTGCTTTGTAAGTGGCTAACAATACTGGATGGCATGTGACCGCCAGAGTTGGTGATGAAGCGTAAGCAGTCTTTTGCTTCGTCTGGCCATTCAAGATTAACCAATTGTTTCCATAGCGGCGGTACGGCGGCTAAGCCGGTAATTTGGTGTTTGGCAATCGCTTTTAACACATCACGCGGTAACAGGTAGTCCATAAGCACGACTTCAGCGCCCACTAAAAAAGCGGTGGTGAGCTGGCTGAAACCATAGTCAAAACTTAGCGGTAGTACGGCCAGCAGCTTGTCTTCGGGGGTGTTATTGAGATAGCTGGACACACTTTCCGCGCCAGCCACGATATTGCGGTGTGATAACACTACGCCCTTGGGTTTGCCGGTACTGCCTGAGGTATAAAGAATGGCGGCGACATCCGCATCAATCGCGCTTTGTTGTGTTAACGGTAAACCTGTGTGGTTGGTCAGCAGCTGCTGCCAGTGGTGAATTTGTATTGCGCCTAGCTCAAATTCGGTTTTTGCCTGGTTACTGAAAACAACATGCTCAAGACTGGGGCATTCGATCAGTGTATCGCTTAGCTGTTTGGCGCGTTCTGCGGAAGTCAGCAGTAGCTTGGCATCACAGTCCCGTAGAATATGGCCGACCTGCTTAGCTTTCAAAACGGGGTTGACTGGCACAAAGACACAGTCGGCAAGACTACTGCCAAACAGCGTAATGAGGGTTTCGAACTGTTTAGGCAAGTATACGGCAATACGGTCACCACGTTGGCAGCCGAGTGACTTGATGGCGTTAGCAAACTGTTCAAGTTGTTGCCATAACGCTTGGTAGGTCAGTGTTTCATTCTTGAATGTGACCGCTACTCGTTGTGGCGAAGTGGTGGCGTGTTGCTGAATACCGCTGTGAACAAGACTCGTCATTGAGAAAGTTGTAATCCTGAAATGAGGCAAAATTGAGAATGCTGTCATTTTAGGTGTTGGCGGCGTGATTACAACTGAATATGCAGGGTTTTGTTGGTGAGGTTATCGGGTAATAGCACTCGGGTAATGATGTCTTTGTGTGTGACGGATTGTAAGGGCTGGCTATTTGTTGAAATATGTCGAGGCTGGTGAATCGGACCAATGAGATAAAGGTGTTTGATGTTGCCGGGCAGTTCAATCGAGAACTCTCCCCGTGAGTCAGTGTAAATCACGGCTGTATTGCCTAACAGCGCACCGTACTGGTTGTCTGAGGTCGTCAGGCGCGTTGCTTTGATGGGGTGAGGCTTATTGATGGAAGGGGCAAGCGCGACCAGGAAATCCTGTTCTGTGTTTGGTGTCGGTGAAAAAATTTCCATGCGCCAGTTGGCTTTTTCAAACCAGGCCGCGTCATTGCTACCGGCACTCATATTTTTCCCATCAAGTGTTTGGTCGTCGCCATCCACTTCAACGTAGTAGCGGTAAGCGTGGCCGCCGATTAAGTGAATTCTGGCATCGGTGGGGTATAGTGCGTCGACCGAGAGGCGGCTCTGTTTTTCCCTGATCAAGGCTTGACCGTTTGTGCTGGCTAAAATGCCATTATCGCGGTGACCTTTAAGGACTTTTTCTGAGCTGATCTCAGGTTTGTTGAGAGAGTGCAAAAGCCATTTTGCATGATATGATTGATCGTTTGTTTTTATGTGGTCGCGGACTAATAAAATGTCTTCGTTTTTTAAATAAAACAGCGAGCGTTGTACTTTGTTGACCTTGCCGCCGTCACTATTTTCATCGTATTTACTGTTGTTATAGGCTGCTGTCAGGTCACTTTGAATAAAAGTGTAGTTGGCGCTGTCAGAGAACTGTTCCAGTTCGGCGCCTTCCAGGTGCTGGTTTTTATAAAGATTTTCCTGCCAGTGCTGGGTGGATTGTAGGGCGCTGCCGGTTGGCAGCGTAAGGCGTTGTCCACCATCACTGACATTTTCTTTGAAAAACCGATTAGGTGAGACCTCTTCGCCAGGACGTTGAATCAACAGGGCGTTTTTAGCAATGGTGCGAATGGAGTAATTCAATCGGTTTTCACCGGTATAGTCGCCATAGGTGCTGCTATTGACCGCCAGCGGCTGGCCCTTGAACAGCGTGAAGTGTCCGGCATCATAATGGCCGTGGTGAGTAAAGCTGTGACCGGCCCGGTAGGTCAGGTGAGTGGCACTCTTATCCCAGCTTGAACGTAGGTAAAGTGCATTACTGCCATTGCGACCAAATAGGGCCGCTTGGGGTAGGTTATTTGAAAAATCGGCAAGATTACCCTTGGCCAGAGGTGACAGCAGTCGCGGGTTGTTAAATAGGTGGAAGCCCCAGCGGAAGTCTCTGTAGTAGCTCTCGCGCCCGTGCAGATTTTGCAGGTAGAGGGAGTAATTGGCTAATTGTTCATCACCGGTTGTGCTGGCAATAATGTCTATGACGCGACGGGTTTCGTCCTTAAGATCAAGGCGTGGGCCTTCGTCAGCGTAGCCCTGTATTTTGTTGTCCGGGCGGGTTGCGTAGATATGCCAGCGTCCGACGCGTTCAAGAAGTTGTTTTATTTCACCCGCATGCTCGCTATTGGCAAGCCCGTTTATGTAAGCAGAAGCGGCGAGCGCAAAGTAAAAGGCTCGGTTGTTAATCCAGTAGTTGTAGCCCTCTGGCCAAACCTCAGTAATGGCGACGGATTGCACGGAGTCAAGGAAGTGACCCTGGGCGCGGGTTACCAGGTTACGGCGTTTATCAGTGTTAGCCTCGAGTGTTGTGGCAACCAGCCAGGCATTGGACGAGAGGGATAAACGACCGTGCCAGAGTGAGGGCGAGTTTTCATCAAGTACCCGCAGATACTCGATGAGCGCGGTTTCGAGTTTATTTTGTATTTGTTGGTGTTGCTCGTTAGTGAGCTTGGGACTGATTGCGAGTAAGTCATAGCTAAAGGCCAATAACCAGGCGTTGCCGTATCGAGCACTGGCGTCGGGAGTTTCCACCTTGAAATTTAGTAGCTTGTTGATGGCTAAATCGAATTTTTCCGGGTTGCCCGTTGTTAGCCAGCAGGTTGTTAAGGCCGACAAACTTGATTGGTTACAGGGTAAGGCGGGCGCGCTGATTGGGCTGTTTTGGTATAGGTATTGGCGGTTTTTAAAAAAGTTTATGCGGTCCTGGGGCGAAAGGCCGGCAATTTCGGGTAGCAGTACCCGCGGATGACTTGTTTTTATAGTTCCATCAAATAGGTGGTCATCATAACGGGATGCAGGTTCAACAGCAGAGATGAGCAGCGGTGAATCAAGACCTGATTTTTCAACGAGTTTTACCAAAAACTGTCGAGGCGTGAGTGCAAAATGATCAAGCACATAATACAGCCCCGCTAGTGCGCCAATGTGTAGGGCGATACCGCATCCGATGAGATAATATTTAAGGGCTTTTTTTATCATTGAGGGCGGGAGTGTTTGCTTTAATGGTGTACAAGGGTAATCTCACCGCACAGATTTTTAAAGGTAAATCGTTGGGACACTATGACACAGAAAAATAAAGGATTAGACCGAGTTGTTAAGGCATACGGTTACTCGGTAGCCGGGCTCAGGGCTGCATGGCGTGGTGAAGCGGCATTTCGTCAGGAAATTATTTTATTGCTAATCATGTTGCCGCTGGCATTTTGGTTAGGGCGTAGTTTGCTTGAGACGTTATTGTTAATTGTCGTCTGTGTTTTAGTGGTGATTGTTGAACTGCTAAATTCAGCTATTGAAGCCGTGGTTGACCGGACCGGTGATGAATATCATCTATTGTCTGGGCGAGCTAAAGACATGGGCTCAGCGGCCGTTTTTGTCAGTGTTATGCTAGTGGTCTTTGTATGGTTGGGAGTGGTTTATGACCGCTTTTTCTAGAAAAAGTCTTGTTATACGTGCCTGCTGCCTGGTGGTTTTGACGTTATTTCAGACCGCCTATGCTGATAACCTGCCTGATACGCTTGCTAAGGTGAAGCCTTCCGTTGTTGGGGTGGGCACCTATCAGCCAACGCGCGCACCGCAGTCTCGTCTACAGGGTACAGGGTTTGTTGTTGCTGACGGTTATCATGTTGTTACCAATGCGCATGTGGTCAAGGTTGAGTTGGCTGTTGACCAGAAAGAGGTGTTAGTCATTTTTACGGGTAAAGGCAAACGCGCCCAATTTCGTCAAGCGCGAGTGCTAGTGCTGGATGAGGCCCATGATCTCGCGTTATTACGTATTTCGGGTACGCGCTTACCACCATTGAAAATGGCTGATTCTGAACAGGTTAGAGAGGGCGAACGCTATGCTTTTACAGGGTTCCCCTTGGGGGGTATCCTTGGTTTATATCCAGCAACACATCAAGGGATTGTTTCCAGTATTACTCCGATAGCGGCCCCCATGGGTGGTTCTCGACAGTTAACCCCGGAGCTCATTAAGCGTTTGAGAAATGGGTACGAAATTTTTCAGCTGGATGCGACAGCTTACCCAGGTAATAGCGGCAGCCCACTTTATGATCAGGTTAGTGGACAGGTCGTAGGGGTTATCAATAGCGTGTTTGTTAAGGGGACCAAAGAGGCTGCCATTGAAAACCCGAGTGGAATTACCTATGCCATTCCGTCGCGTTATGTGAGAAAACTGTTAGAGAAAATTAAATCGCCATAACATTTAATGTCGGGTATTTTTACACTATCAGTAAGTGGTATTAGCCACGTTAAAATCGTTATTGTTAACTTATTGTATTTAAACAACATATTTGTATTGGTGTAAATATTGCAGTATGCGCTGTATATAGAAAAATATTTGCTAGCCTTTATTTACCGTTAAAATTTTGTACGGTAGGTAAGTTGGCTTTATAATTTCAAATAGATTTGATTTTACGGAAAGCCCCTATGAGTGATGACGCTAAAGTAGATAACGAAGAGAGCAAACAGCCGCTTGAGGAAAAGTCGGTTGAGTCACGACGAAAATTTACCAAGGCAGGCCTGGGCGGTGGCGCAGTGCTGATGTCCCTGTTGAGCCGACCAGCCTTGGGTTCCGGCTATAATGACCCCCGTTGTACCGGGTCTATTCTTGCCTCCATTGATGCCGGATCGTCTCTGCATGATTTTGATCCTGACGAGTGTCGCTTTGGTTGTACGCCCGGTTATTGGTGCCCTGGTCAGCCATCAGATCGATATGCATGGGAGTGGATTACGAGCCGAACAGGCATCTCGCCCTGGTCCAAGTTCAGCGAGATATTTTCCTGTGGCCCTGGTCCTGCGTCTTACGGTAATAACAATAGAGTACTATTTCCAGATGGTGCGGATACCATGCTCGAAGATATTCTTTGTATTCCCAATGGCGCTGGTCCCGCCTTCCTTAAACAGTCAGCGAGACACTCCATTGCAGCATGGCTGAATGCTAATATTTTAGGCGTTTATTACTCACCTTATACACCGCTACAAATTGTTAATGGTTACTGCGCGGCCTATACAGCGTGGGAAAATGATAATAATAATTCGGGACCGTTGGCTAACTGGCATGCAGAAATGGCAGGCCTTAATGAGCGCGGTAGTTGTCCGTTAAACGCTGATAGAAACAATATTTTCTACCAGTAATTCCAAGTTAGTTTTAGTCAGGCTCTTAGTTTTAAGGGCCTGACTTTTTTATGCCGCATTCATTCCAAACAACGGGCTATCTCCTGTGTCTTTGTATATCCCCCCAGATTTTGAATTAATTTTAAAATCCTATGGCAATGAAACGCTATTATTCCATTCTGCTTCTGGTGATACGTTACTTTTAGGTCCAACGGCAGTTCCGTTGGTGCAGCGACTCAGACAAGGGCCTTTAGATAAACAACCGTTATTCGAGCATGTGGCCGAACAGCTCAATTACGAAGTCGATGATGAGTTTATAAGCCATATGGAAGAAGTGTTGTCAGGTTTAATGAAACGGGATATCGTAGCGGCACAATGACGTCTCGTATTTCTGATTTCGATATTGATCACCTCCATGCCCTCTTAAAAAGTTCTGGACTGTTTTTAAAAACAGGGCCTTTCACTTATCGAATTCGCTCGTCGGTACGATCAGTGGCCGAAGGCTTATTTCTACTTTACGGGCAGAACCGATTTTTTCCTGAGATGGAATTTGTGGATTTTGATATCCGTCTTGATTCACCCAATAGTCTGCGTCGGCGATTTAGACCCAAATTAGATTTCTATTTCGATCATCAAACACCGTTCAAACCGTTACCGATCAGTCAGGCTTTTGCTTTTTTAGAGTGGGGCATGAATTGGTGTGTCTCGGTGCATATGAATCAATATTTGAAATTACATGCTGCTGTTTTGGAAAAAAATGGTAGAGCATTGGTCATGCCGGCAGCGCCTGGCTCTGGTAAGAGCACACTTTGTGCAGCGCTTATGTTACGTGGTTGGCGTTTGTTGTCGGATGAGCATGCGTTGGTTTCTTTACACGATAGCCACCTGATTCCTGTTTGCCGCCCGATTAGTCTGAAAAATAAGTCGATCAAAGTGATTGAGCAATTTGATAATAAGGCTTTGTTTGGGCCACTCTGTAAGGATACTCATAAGGGAACCGTGACGCACATGAGGCCGGATGCGCGCTCTGTTGAATTGGATGATACGCCGGTCAAACCAGGCTGGATGGTTTTCCCCAAATATATCGTTGAGGGCGAGACGCGTTTGACCGAGCGAATTAAGGAAACGGCTTTTTTAAAAGCGGGCGAGCAGTCATTTAATTACAGCCTGTTGGGCGCGAAAGGTTTTGAAACAATGTCTAAGCTAATTGAGGCTTGTGACTGTTATAATTTTAGCTATTCAAACCTTGATGAAGCGGTTGAAACCTTTGAAAAATTGAGTGCGACAGCAGTATGAGTGATCAGTCATACCTGCTGTTAGAGGTGATCCGCGCCCCTGAACGATTAGCCAGACTTTCCATGGCTGACTGGAATCGTCTGATTCCACAGGCTCGGCATGCTTTGTTATTGGGAAAATTGCACGCGCTTATCCTTGAACAGGATTTGTTAAAGGTGCTTCCTGAAAAACCACTGAATCATACCTTGTCAGCCTATCTGGCTTCCGAAAAACAGCATGCGACCACGGCTTGGGAAGCACTTAAATTAGAGAGAGCTTTAGGTAGTCTTGAAATCCCCCTGGTTCTTCTGAAAGGTGGAGCCTATATACAAGCAAAGTTGCCCGTCTCGACAGGACGTTTATTGTCTGACATTGACATTCTTGTTACCCGGGACAGGTTGGATGAGGTTGAAGAAAATCTACATTCACGTGGTTGGCGGTCTTCGAAGCAAGATAGTTACGATGATCGCTATTACCGCGAGTGGATGCACGAAATCCCCCCCTTAAAACATATTACCCGCGGCAGCTTTTTAGATGTGCACCATACGATCCTGCCGCCCACGGCCAAATATAAACCGGACGCTGAAAAAATCCTCGCTGATATTCGTGAGGTAAGTCCAAATGTTTATACTCTGAGTCCGGTTGATATGGTGATTCACAGCGCCACCCATCTGTTCCATGAAGGCGATTTTGATCACGGTTTGCGTGATATTATCGATTTGCATGGTTTGCTGATTCATTTTTCAGACAATGAACCGGGTTTTTGGGAAGCCTTGGTGCCGCGTGCCATTGAGTTGGATTTAATCAACCCTCTGTATTATGCACTGCACTATTGTCAGCTTATCTTGGGGTCAGAGATTCCTGATTTTGTGTTGAAGCAGGCAGAAAAAGGCAAACCCAATGCGTTGATGTCCGGAGTCATGGATTGGCTGTTTATGCGCGCGCTCCGTCCAGACCACCCCAGCTGTGACCTGCCATTTACCAGCCTGGCGAGATCATTGTTGTATATACGTTCGCACTACCTGCGTATGCCTTTGCACCTGTTGATTCCGCACTTAACCCGTAAGGCATGGAAGCGTCGGGTGGCGGAAAATAAGCAGGAAGCGACTGCAGGCTTACCTTAACTAATACTCTTTTTCAGCCCTTTAACAGAGGCTCCAGATAAGGCCACACATTATCTAGAATAAGTGGCTGTGCCTGTGCATTAGGGTGTAAGCCATCTTTTTGAATTAGTGTCTCAACACCGCCGATGTTTTTCAGCAGAAAGGGTATCAACGGTAGGTCATGGCTTGTTGCCAGCTCTTCATAGATCGCTTTAAACTGGTTTGTGTAATAGGGCCCGTAGTTAGGCGGTAATAACATGCCCGCTAGTAATACCTTGCTGCCCTGCGCTTTTGATAACTCGATCATCTCTGTTAGATTTTGCTTTAATGTACTGAGTGAGAGGGCCCTTAAACCATCGTTGGCACCCAGTGCCAGAATAACGATGTCCGGTTGGTTTGATGCCAGTGCCTGTGGAAGGCGGCTCAACCCACCGCTCGTGGTATCACCGGAAATACTGGCATTAATAACGTCATGTGAACCCGTTAACTGGTTCAGGCGTTTATCGAGTAACGCCACCCAACCATTTTCAACGGGCATGTTATAGGCGGCACTGAGACTATCACCCACTACCAGTACAGTTTTAGCGCTCAATAAGGGTGACAGTAAACAACAAACGATCACCAACAGGATATGTGACATGGAAAAATGCGAGTCTGAAGCTATTGTCATTGCGAATAATCTCGGTAAAGAAGTTGCCAGTCAGTTCGAAACTTTGACTATTTTGGCCGGCGTTAGTTTACAGATCAAGCGTGCAGAAAGTGTGGCGATTGTTGGTGTGTCCGGATCCGGTAAGTCGACTTTGTTGGGGCTGTTGGCTGGCCTGGATGAGCCGACTTGTGGAGAGGTCAGTTTATGCGGCCAGTCGTTATCGAAACTGGATGAAGATGGCCGGGCATTGGTTCGAGCGGAGCACGTGGGTTTTGTGTTTCAGTCCTTTCAGTTACTACCGAACCTCACGGCACTTGAAAATGTGCTATTACCCCTGGAGATTGCCAACAAAGAGGGGCAAAAAGCGCATGTTGAAGACTTGATGAAGCGCGTAGGCCTGAGTGATCGCCAACACCATTACCCGAGTCAACTTTCCGGGGGGGAGCAACAACGAGTCGCTATAGCCCGAGCTTTTGTGACTGAACCGACCATTTTATTTGCCGATGAACCGACCGGTAATCTTGATAGCGCCACTGGCGCGACCATCATTGATTTACTGTTTGAACTCAATCAGTCCAATAATACGACGCTGATAATGGTGACCCATGATGCCAATTTAGCTCAGCGTTGTGATCGTCAAATTCGTTTGCAAGCAGGACAGATACAGTCATGAAGAATCAGCAGGGGGCGATGGCGACCTTCATGCTGTCCATGCGGCTCTTCAAACGCGAGTGGCGAAGTGGTGAGTTGCGCATTCTGGCGTTGGCGCTATTAATTGCCATCACGGCTACCACCAGTATCAGTTTTTTTACTGACCGCCTTGGCGCGGCGCTACTGAATCGCTCTGCAGAAATGCTGGGCGGTGATTTGGTCGTGCGTGGCACGCGACCGCTAAATGCGGAGTGGCTGGATGCGGCGCAGAAGGCTGCCCTTAATGCCGTGCAAACAGCCGAGTTTTCAACCGTTGCGATTCACCAGGAACGGTTATTGTTAGCCAGTGTGAAAGCGGTCACGGATCGTTATCCGCTCTATGGGGCTGTTCAGTTGGCCGATCAACGTTATGGTGAGGCTTACTTGCTTAGGCGGGGGCCGTCTCCTGGTAGCCTTTGGGTGGACCCACGAGTACTGGATCGCTTGCAGGTTGATGTTGGCGATCAAATTAATATTGGTGCTGCTACATTTCAAATCAGTCGCGTTTTGCTGCTGGAGCCTGATCGGGGTGGCAACTATTTTAATTTGGCGCCCAGAATTCTGATGAATCATCAGGACCTGGCCGTGGCACAGGTCCTGCAAGCTGGTAGCCGGGCAAATTATAAATACCTATTTGCCGGTGATCGGCCCGCCATAGAGCAATTTAAAGCTTACCTGTTACCAAAGATGGCGGTGGGGTATCGCCTGTTAAGTGCGGGAGAGGGACGTGAGGGGGCTGGGTTAGTGTTAAGCCGAACTCAGCAATATCTGGCGTTAACCGCACTACTGGCGATTATTTTGGCCGCCATTGCTATTGCAGTGGCAACAAGGCGTTATAGTCAGCGCCAATATGATGTGAGTGCGGTGATGCGTTGTTTGGGGGCAACGCAAAAAACAATTTTCCGTATTTATAGTATTCAGTTGTTAGGGCTGGCGTTAGTGTGCGGTGTGTTGGGCACACTGTTGGGCTGGTTTGTGCAAATGCTATTGGCGAATGCATTGCAGGAAACGATTCGCCTGGTTTTACCTGATAGCAGCCGGGCACCCTGGCTCGTCGGTTTTGTCGCCGGCGTTTTAGTCTTGCTAGGCACCGCGTTGCCGCCACTGTGGCGGCTTAAGCGTGTTTCGCCTTTGCGGGTTATTCGACGCGATTTAGCGCCACTGCCGATCAAGGGCTGGCTGGTTTTTTCCGCTGCGTGGCTAGCGCTGTGTCTGCTGGTACTGTTGTTTACCCGGGAGCTATTTCTGGTACTGGCTTTATTAGTTGGTTTGACGCTGATATTGGTGCTGCTCGCTGCTGTTATCTGGTTTATGTTACGTATCAGTAAAGGCATCGGGATAACTCAGCTGGGGCTAGTGGGGCAGGGCTTTAAGCGGATTCTGAGGCGGTCAAAGAGTTACACGTTACAAATGACGGCCCTGGCAATGACGCTGATGCTGATGGCGGTGCTTGGTATGTTACGCGCCGAATTACTGGATAATTGGTCGGCGCAAATTCCGGATGATGTGCCTAATCATTTTGCGTTTAATATCATGCCGACTGATACGGAACAATTCAGTCAGGCGTTCTCGGAGCAGGGTGTGAGCGCTCCGCCACTGTATCCGATGGTTCGAGGGCGGCTAACAAAAATCAATGGTGTTGATATCAATGCCGAGCTGTTTCCGGATAAGGACGAAGCCGCTGAACGTCGTTCCGATGGTAGTCTCAATCGTGAGCTGAACTTGAGCTGGACGGATAGTTTGCCAGCCGACAATGAGATTGTTTCAGGTCAGTGGCATTCTGGCGCCTCGGTTGAAAAGGCCGCTGCAATGGTCTCTGTGGAGAAGGAGCTGGCTGAACGGCTTGGCATTGGTCTGCAGGATGAGCTGGAGTTTGATATTGCCGGGCAGCCGTTAACGGCAACCGTGACCAGCCTGCGCAGTGTGGTCTGGGAATCCTTTACACCCAATTTCTACATGTTGTTTTCTTCAGGGGCGTTGAATAACCTGCCAACCACCTATGTGACGAGTTTCAGGCTGGATGCTGAACAACGCCAGCTATTGATGAAACTCGTGCAGGCGTTTCCATCTATCACGATCTTAGAGATAGATGCACTGATTGCGCAGCTGCAGACTATTCTTGAGCAGGTCACCACGTTGGTGGAAATTATGCTGCTCTTTGTGCTGTTGGCTGGGTTATGTGTGTTATTGGCGATTATTCAAAGTGATCTTGATGAACGTCTTCGCGAAGGTGCCTTGATGCGGGCGTTAGGAGCCAGCCGGCGCTATTTGCAGTGGCTTAATTATATCGAATTTTCGCTACTGGGGCTGCTGGCGGGCGTGTTGGCGATGGCGGGAGCGGAACTGGTTACCGCACTGCTTTATCAGCGTGTCTTTGATTTGTCGCCGCACTGGCACTGGCCATTCTGGCTTGGGTTACCTGTGTTTGCTGGTTTGCTGGTTGCAGTGGTGGGTAATATTGCAGTACAGCGCACGGTCAATCAGAGCCCGATGCAACTTTTGAATAGACGTTGAGCTATTTTGAATAGGGGAGAGTCACTCTCTCCATCCCGACGCGGTAAATTGGCTTGCGGCTACCTTAACGATCCAGTTAAATAGTCTGTAATTAGGCTAGTGATTGATTATAAGGAGAAAAAACACATGTCCGAGCCAACCCTCTACCCCGTAAAGCCCGATATTGCTGCACGTACCTGGATTGATGATGAGACCTATCGGACGATGTATGAGGCTTCGGTAGCTGACCCGGACGCATTCTGGCGTGAACACGGGCAGCGTCTGGAGTGGATAAAACCCTACACGAAAGTAAAAAATACCGAGTTTGGTAAGGATGCCGTTACTATCAAGTGGTTCGAGGATGGTGTGCTAAATGCCTCAGCCAACTGCATTGATCGACATTTGGAGTCGCGCGGGGATCAGGTGGCTATTATCTGGGAATCCGATGACCCCGCCGTTGACACCAAAATCACTTATCGTGAGCTTTACCGCCATGTTTGCCGCTTTGCCAATGCTCTTAAGGCGCAGGGCATTAAAAAGGGGGACGTGGTCACCATCTACATGCCGATGATTCCGGAGGCGGCGTACGCAATGTTGGCCTGTGCACGCATCGGCGCTATTCATTCGGTCATTTTTGGTGGTTTTTCCGCAGACGCCATCGCTAACCGTATCGCGGCCTGTAACAGTAATGCCGTGATCACCGCCGATGAGGGGGTGCGTGGTGGTCGTACTATTCCTCTAAAAGCGAATATTGATGAAGCACTCACCCGTTCTGGAACCGAATGTGTTGAAACCGTTGTTATGGTGCGTTACACGGGTGAAGAGGTGGGTTGGGTAGAGACGCGTGACGTTATCTATCAGGATATCATTGCTCAAGTGCCCGATGACTGCGAGCCTGAACCAATGAATGCCGAAGATCCGTTGTTCATTTTATACACGTCAGGCTCGACCGGTGTACCGAAGGGTGTCATGCATACCACAGGAGGCTATATGGTGTACGCCTCCATGACCCATCAATATGCCTTTGATTACCATGACGGAGATATTTACTGGTGTACTGCTGATGTCGGCTGGATTACGGGACATAGCTATATTCTTTACGGGCCTCTGGCCAACGGGGCAACGACATTGATGTTTGAAGGCGTGCCGACTTACCCGGGTATTAACCGTATGAGTCAGGTGGTGGATAAACATCAGATTAATATTCTTTACACGGCACCAACAGCGATCCGTGGTTTGATGGCCGATGGCGATGCGGCGGTACAGAACACCACGCGTGAAAGTCTAAAAATACTGGGCTCCGTCGGTGAGCCGATCAACCCAGCCGCCTGGCAGTGGTACTACGAGACAATGGGTAATTCCAGCTGCCCAATTATTGATACCTGGTGGCAGACTGAAACCGGTGGTTTTATGCTCACGCCTTTACCGGGAGCTACGCCCCTTAAACCGGGTTCTGCCACTCGACCTTTCTTTGGTGTAAAGCCGGCTTTGGTTGATGGTGACGGACAGGTACTTGAGGGTGAAGCCGAGGGGATTTTAGTGATTGAGGATAGTTGGCCGGGGCAGGCTCGCTCGGTGTATGGTGATCACCCTCGATTTATCAAAACCTATTTTACCGCCTACCCTGAACACTTCTTTACCGGTGACGGTGCTTCGCGCGATGCTGACGGCTACTACTGGATTACGGGGCGTGTCGATGATGTCCTGAGTGTTTCCGGTCACCGTTTAGGAACAGCCGAAATTGAAAGTGCGGTGGTGCTGCATGACAAGGTGGCTGAGGCTGCTGTTGTTGGCTATCCACATCATCTTAAAGGGGAGGGTATCTATGTTTATGTCACCCTTAATCATGGCGTTGAAGGCAGTGACGAATTGGCCGATGAGCTGTGTCAGTGGGTGCGTAAAGAGATTGGTCCGATTGCGCAACCTGATTTAATTCAGTGGGCTCCGGGCCTGCCGAAAACCCGTTCCGGAAAAATTATGCGGCGTATTCTTCGTAAAATTGCGGAAAATGATTACGGCCAGTTAGGGGATACCTCCACACTGGCTGATCCTTCCGTTGTGGATGATTTAATTGCTAACCGTAAGAACCGCTAGTTTCTATTCTCAATCTTTGAGGGACTGGTTGAATATCACAGTCCCTTTTTAGCAGGGCTTTAAGGGGCCGCTTGGGAGGCACAACTATACAGTGGCGTTTGCTGCTTCAATCCTGCCAACGCAGCATCGCCTCACCGTGGGTTTGGTTAACGGCTTTTTCCTCAAGCTCTTCGGCCTGGTTCTCAGGTACGTTAATGTGCATTAGTACCTGTTCTTGATAATCGGTATCAGTGACCTCAATTTGTAAACTGTCTAACAGGCGGCGAACAGTGCTTTCGTTAGCGTAGGGAAATTGCAGCAGCGCCTCTTTAACCGCCACTACTTTTGTCAGGGGCAGTTCTTCCATCACCGCTTGTACGGCACCAGAGTAGGCACGAACCAGCCCGCCGGCGCCCAGCTTTACACCACCAAAGTAGCGAGTCACCACGACGACGACCTCGCCGACATTTTTGTGCTGCAAAACATTGAGCATGGGTTTGCCCGCTGTGCCCTGAGGTTCACCGTCGTCACTCATACCAATGTCGACAGTGTTATTGGGCTCGCCAGCGATATAAGCCCAGCAGTTATGGCTGGCGTCCGGAAACGTTTGGCGTACGGCCTGAATAAACGCGGCTGCTTCTGCCTTGTTGCTGGCGCGACCGGCTGAGGCGATAAAGCGACTTTTTTTTAGCTCCTGCTCAACAACAATCGTATCAGCAGGTACGAGGTAGTCAGACATCAGTGGGCTGTGGTTTTAGAGAAAAGGTTAATGACTATTACGCCGGCAATAATCAATCCCATGCCAATTAAGGCGGGCGTGTCAGGGATTTCTTTATAGGCAAAGACGCCAACCAGCGTAATGAGTACGATGCCTAGCCCGGACCAGATGGCGTAGGTGACCCCGATTGGAATGCTGCGCAATACTAGTGTCAGAAAATAAAAAGCCACGCAGTAGCCGATGACAACGACGATACTGGGTATCAACCTGGTAAATTCAGCAGAGGCCTTCAGCGCGCTAGTCGCAATAACTTCCGCGATGATCGCAATGGCGAGATAAAGGTAAGCCATAAAAAGTACCCGTCCATTAGAAAATTAGCGGTTATCATACCTGTGTTATTAGTCGCTATAAATGTGATTGCGGGCGGAGCGGGCAATCTTTTGTGGTTATTTAGCGTTTCTCTGGAGCGCTCCCGTTATTCTGCAGTGGTGCTCATTCATCGAGGCTGAATAATTTTGCTCGAACCAGCTTGCGGTAATCGCGAGGATTGAGTGAGACGCGGCGTTTAAAGAGTGCTGAAAAGTAACCCGGATCGTTGAAGCCAACGCGGTAACTGATTTCCGCCACGCTAAGATTACTTTCCTTGAGTAAATCTCGAGCCGTGCCAAGGCGGATATGTTGCAAGTACTCCAAAGGAGTGCTGTCGGTAGCCTGTTTGAAGCGGCGATTAAAGGTACGCAGGCTCATGCCAAACTGCTTGGCAACTTCTACCAGGCTGATTTCATTAGCGTAATTTCTCAGCATCCACTGTTGCGCCTGAATGACCTCTTCGTCGTGATGGGAGCGTTGTTCGTCAAAGGCGTAGAAAATACTTTCGTAGGTTTGTTTTATTTCGTGAGCAAAGTGCTGCTCAATCTGGCGGGCGATACCGTGGTTATAGAAGCGTTCAATGAAGTGGATGATCAGGTTCGTAATGGAATTCATCCGTCCGGCACAATAAATATTGCCGGAGTTGGTAATAAAACGTTTGGTTTGTAATTTAACCTTCGGGTAATCCTTTTTGAACTGCTCGAAATAGTACCAGTGAGTTGTCGCCGCTTTGTTGTCGAGTAACCCAGCCTCCGCCAAAAAGCATACGCCGGTGCCAGTTGCGCAAATAAGGGCTTCCTGCTGGTGCTGTTTGCTCAGCCAATCCATGATGAAAGGGTAGCGCCGCAATATCGGTTTGGGGTTGCCCCACATGCCGGGGATAATAATCAGATCGGTTTGCTCTATGTCGGCTAGCGTCCTGTTGGGACGAATTTCAATACCGCCGGTAATGGAAACAGGTTCTCCATCAATGCTGGCAATATCAATCGTTAAACGAGGACTGCCGGGCTGTTGGACGCGTTGATGTGCATCCGCAGCATTAAGCATTTCAACGGGCAGTGTAATGCTGGTGCCTAACGCGCGGGGAAACGTTAATACGGTGATGTGCTTCATAGTGCTCGATTGGTGATGAAAAAGTGGCCAAATTTAAAATTGTGACTAATATACCTAATTAAATGGCTAGAATGCACTAGTTGTCATTTTTCTTACACATTACTATGTGCCTCAATGTAGGTTAAGTGTAATTAGGAGAAGTAATTTGGCATCGTTACCAGTGATCGTAAGTTTTGGGGGGATTAGCCCTGCCGGCAGATCATCATTTCACCACGGCTATCGCCGTATGCTAGCCGATGTGCTGGATACGGAAACGGTCAAACAGACTTACACTGACCTTGCGGTTTTGATGAAACTGTTGAAATTCAAAGATGGTGGTTATGTCGACGCTCAAGGCGAACCCGTTGATTTAGACGAGTGGTTGGCACACTACCGGCCACACATTACCGATCATACGTTGGTTCGCAAGCTTGAAAAGAACCTCTTTGATCCAGAGAACATGCCCGTGCATGCGGCCTCTAAAATTTCACCGACTGGCGATCAACCCCTGAGCTTTGAGTTACGTGCTCGCCATCTGCCAAACACCGTGCCAGATAACTGGACTGTTGAAAAACTCGAGGGCTCAGACCGAGTGCGAGTGACTGTTGCTGGTGACTTGGAGCTTCTTTTCAACGATTCGCGTGCGTCAACGGTGAACAGTGCTGGACAGCTACCGACTGGCTTTACGCCGGACAAACTTTACGCATCACGTAGTCATCCCCGAGGCCTACAGCTGAGTGTTTATGGCGCTTCCGATGCGGTAAATGCGCTTGGCATTGATTGGCAGAAGGTGATGAGTCATGTATCACCTGATGAAGTGGGTGTTTTTGCCAGTAGTAGTATTTCTCAGATGGATGAGAATGGTAATGGTGGTTTATTGCAATCCGCGCTGAAAGGTAAGCGGGTTAGCTCTAAGCAGCTGGCCCTGGGCTTTCCGGAAATGCCAGCCGATTTTGTAAATGCTTACGTGCTCGGTAATGTGGGAGGAACGGGGGCTAATGTTGGCGCTTGCGCCACGTTCCTATACAACCTTAAACAGGGGTTGGAAGAAATCCGTTCAGGACGCAAACGGGTTGTGGTGGTCGGTGATGCCGAAGCTGCGATTACGCCTGAGGTCATAGATGGTTTTAGGACCATGGGCGCATTGGCTGAAGATAAAGAGCTGTTAGCGCTAGATGAGGGTGATGTGGTTAATCATCGCCGTGCCTGCCGCCCGTTTTCTTCAAACTGTGGCTTTACCCTGGCTGAAGGCGCTCAGTTTGTTGTGTTGTTTGATGATGAGCTGGCTATTGAGTTAGGGGCCAATATTTTAGGCGCGGTTGGCGATGTGTTTGTGAATGCCGATGGCTTCAAAAAATCAATTTCCAGCCCTGGTGTAGGTAATTATGTCACTATGGCTAAAGCGCTGGCATCGGCGCGAGCGATTGTGGGTGACGAAGGCATCAAACGCAGCTTTGTGCAAGCGCATGGTACGGGTACACCGCAAAACCGTGTCACCGAATCGCATATTCTTAATGAAATGGCAAAAACCTTTGGCATTAGCAATTGGCCCGTAACCGCTGTGAAAAGTTACATCGGCCATACATTGGCCGTGGCCGCCGGTGATCAATTGATGTCGACACTGGGTGTTTGGCAGTACGGTATTATTCCTGGCATCAGCACCATTGATCACATCGCCGATGATGTGCATAACTCGGAACTGAATATTTTAACGGAAAACCTGGATGTAGGCGCTGAAGGCATGGATGTGGCGATTCTGAACTCCAAGGGCTTTGGTGGCAACAATGCCTCAGCTTCTATTCTTGCGCCGCACGTAGTCCGCAAAATGCTGGAGAAAAAACATGGCGCTGATGTGTTGGCGGAATACACAAAACGCAATGAGTCGGTAAAAGCAAAATCTCAGGAATATGATGAAGCGGCCAGAAAAGGGCAAACTGAATTGATTTATAAGTTTGGCCTGGATGTGAAAGGTGAAGATGACGTCAGTCTGGATAAATCTGAATTAAGAATCGCTGGTTATGAAAACCCGATTAGTTTAGAGCTGGAAAATCCTTATAGTGATATGAGTTAATTTATAGGTATCAAAAGCGGAGCTCAGGCTCCGCTTTTTTTTACTTAAATTTTTTTGAGTGGTTAAGTTTAGCCCTCATCCTTTATTAGATTTTAAGTCATTTAAACTAAAGTAATTGTTTTTATGTCTTGATTTATGTCGATTCTTAAAAACCATCCTCCGGTTTATTCACATGCTCTATAGTTTTAGTGAATTTAGGCTAAATTATTTTATAGTTGCCTGAATTTATCTATTGCAAAACATAACTTGTTGAAATAAAAGAAGATTGTTTTTTTGTTTAAAAAATAATCAATTTGTTGAAAGGCTATGAATATAAAGAGTTTTCAGACTAACTCAGATAATATCCTCAGAGTTATCCACAGATTTTGTGAACAAAAGAAGCCTTTCTTTGCGGTGTTGCTTTTAAGTGCACTAATGGTTGGTTGTACGGCTAATGCGCCTCGTCAAACTGATAACCTGTGCGCGATCTTCAAAGAAAAGCGAGACTGGTATAAAGCAGCAAAACGTAGCGAAAAACGCTGGCGGGTGCCGTTACAGGTGCCGATGGCGATTATGTACCAGGAATCCAGTTTTAAGGCTAAGGCGAGGCCTCCGCGCGATTATTTACTGGGTGTGATTCCTTGGGGGCGAGTCAGTTCTGCCTATGGGTATGCTCAAGCAAAAACGGGCACCTGGAAGGACTATAAGCGTGAGACAGGAAACCGTTGGGCTGATCGGGATGATTTTAGCGATGCGGTGGATTTCATGGGCTGGTTTATGGATAAAACCCACCGTATTAATAACGTATCCAAGTGGGATGCAAAAGCTCAATATTTAAATTACCACGATGGTTGGGGTGGTTATAAGCGCGGTACGTATCGAAAGAAACATTGGCTATTAAAAACAGCTGATAGAGTAGGTGTGCGTGCCAGCCGGTATGGGGCTCAATATCGGGGCTGTAAAGATGAGCTGGATGCCGGCTGGTTCCGGCGTTTATTTATGTGATTTATCTAGAGATTAAAGAATGGACATTCCCTACCAAGCAATTTCCCAAGAAACCTTAAGTAACATGATTGAAGAATTTGTTACCCGCGATGGTACCGACTATGGCGAATGTGAGCTTAGTTTAGAGGAGAAAGTCGTGCAGGTGATGTCGCTTTTAAAGCAGGGCAAGGCGGCAATTCAATACGATGAATCTATGGAGATTTGTGAGATCGTGCTATTGACATAGTGTAATGGCGCTTAGCATTTATGAATTTTTTCTTACACAAAGGCGTTGACTTTATTCACAACTGAATAAACTACCTGGATTTTTTATGATTGCTGTCAAATAGCGGTGTTTTTTTTTGTTTATTATTACAAAAACACCATAACATGTTGATTTATAAGTATTTTGTTTCTCTTGGTTGAAATGTGACCAATTTAACAAAACCCCTCTGTTTTCGTGACTTTGGGGTAACTACCCAATTACTATCCCCATAGTTATCCACAGCTTCTGTGGAAAACTATCAATGCTTCTCTAGACCTTATCCGCTTTGGTTTTGCCAGAAATCAACTCATTTTAAATAACTTTTTGATCTTAAATTTTGTTGCGAATTAAGTCGCGGATGATAAAACGGCAAGGGTTTATTGCATTAATGAGTGGCTGTTCGACAGGTAACGTTTCGTTACAAACTAGAGCGGCGATCACCTCCCCCGAAATAGGGCAGGAAACCAGACCTTTCGAGCCGTGCCCCGTATTCAAGTAAAGGCCTGGTAAATAGCGGCCAGGTGTGGCGAAACTCAATGTCGAGTCTTTGCGAAGTCGCCCGTATTGTTTGATGAATTGAGCTTTATCTGGAACAGGGCCAACCAATGGCAGGTAATCGGGGCTGGTACAGCGAAAGCCCACACGGCCTTCCAAGTGCTCTGTTTTTAATGAATGCCATTGTTGTTGCTCAGCTAGAGATGGCACTAATTCACGAATTTGTTGTAAATTTTTCTGGTGGTCGGCCTCACGTAATTGAGTTGTACTGGTATCGAGATTGAAGGTGGCACCGATATGAAAATGATTATTGATGGCCGGTGAGATGTAAGCGTTACCACAGATAACCGTTTTTAAGTTAGCAGCTGCTGTTGCAGGAATATGGCTGACTTGGCCGCGAATGCGTTTGAGTGGAAAAAATTCACTGACATCAAATGTTCGCGCGTCATGGGCATTGGCAATGACAAGGGTTGGTGCACTTGCCAGTCGTTGCCCTTGGCTACCATGCAGGTGCCACTGACCGGCATGATAGGATAGCTTTTTCACGTCAACGCCAGCCTTAAAGTCAATGTTGTCGTGCTCAAGGTAGCGGCGACATAGTTCGCCGGGCACAGCCCAACCTGCAGCGGGGAAAAACAGGCCGCCTCGCTGCAGCTCAATACCCGCAAGCCGGCTAGCCTGTTGACAGCTGACGGCATGAATCAAATCTTCGGGTTGCGGGCAATTGTCCAAAAACTGCTGCTGTCGTGCAGCTTCCTTTTCGGTGTGCGCCAGTTGTAAAACGCCACAGGCATGCCAGTGTTTTGAATCCGCCTTTAATAGTTGAGGTAGTTGCTGTGAGGCATACAGGTAGGCACGGGTATAAAAGTCTGATTTGAGCGATGGATCAGCTGATAACTTGGTATATAAAATACCTTGTCTGTTGCCTGAGGCTTCCTGTGCGGGTTGCTCATGGCGATCGAACACCTCAACCTGCCAGCCACGACGAGCGAGGCTGAAGGCTGTTGAGGAGCCTGCTAAACCAGCGCCGATGACAATAGCCCGCTTATCGGTACTGTTATTTTTGGGGATCGTGAACCAAGGGGTGCTATTTTTTTCAGAGGGTTGGTTTTGTTCGCCGTCCAGCCGACCAGTGAGCATATGACGTTTGCGGCCATAGCCTTTAACGCGAGTGATTTCAAAGCCAGCTTCGCGCAACCCTTCACGTACGGCGCTGGCGGCAGTAAAGGTGCTGACTGTTGTGTCTTTCTGGCCAAGACGAACCAGTTGCTGGAAGAGATTGGGTGTCCACATTTCAGGGTTTTTTGCCGGTGCAAAACCGTCCAGAAACCAAGCGTCGACGGGGCCTCGCTGTGATTCAAAACCCTCAATAACATCGCCAATAAAGAGATTTAGGTCGATACGTTCTTCAATGAAACTCAGTCGGTGCCAACCAGCTGTTAAGGGTGGGTAGAGCTCAATCAAACGTTCAGCATAAGCTGACAACTCGGGCCAGCTGGCTAAGGCTTTGGCTAAGTGGTTCGACGATAACGGGTACTTTTCAACCGTAGTGAACTGCATTCGGCAAAGGGGGGCAATTTGGTCGCGTAATTGCCAGGCGCATAGAAAGTTCAGACCTGTGCCAAAACCGGTCTCACCAATATGGAAGCTGGCGGCCTCGGTGTCTGCGAGCGCCTTAAAGCGTTCAGGTAGATGGTTCTGCTCAAGGAACACATAACGTGTTTCGTTAATGCCACTGTGCCGGGAGAAATATACATCATCAAATTCGGTAGAGATGGGCGCGCCGTCTTCGCTCCAGTCGAGTTGGGCGGTGGTGACGGGATTGTTGGTTGTTTTTTTAGACATAGTTTATTTGGGAGAAAAACGCATAACCTTTGTAGTGAATCGAGTCTTTCATTATTCGCTTTTCTGCGAAGATAAGGGAGGCAGCCGTGCCTCCCTTATCAATCCCTCGCGGCCCCTGCAGCTTGTCCAGCAAGCTGGATGCTCTGCGCGTTTCGGCACCTGTCGGCGCTCAGCAACTCGGCCTTGCGGCCTCAGACAATCTTCGCTTATTTCCGACAGGCTCCTGCAATGCTCGACTGCGCAGAAGGGGGATAGGGAGCCCTGCATCAAGTTGAGGCTGAGATCGATGGCCGAGTTAAGCTAATAAATCTCCATAGCCCCATATTAGTGTTGCTATTGCGATTAGTATAAAAGCCGCAATATTAAATATTCGGGCTTGGTTTTGAAAGTCAGTTTTTGCTTGGTAGAAACTGTCCCCTTGATACGTTTCAGCTCTAAAAACTTCAAGCATTTGATACGCCCTCATTCCACCAACAGTAGGTGGCATGAAGCCAATGCAGTGAGGGATTTTATCTAGTTATACTTTTTCCGATTTCCGGCTCAGTCAGTAGTCTTATCTTTAAACTCACACAAATCTTCAATAATACAGGCGCCACAGCGAGGTTTTCGGGCGGTGCAAATGTAGCGCCCGTGCAGAATCATCCAGTGATGGGCGTCGAGTAGAAACTCCTTGGGTACAAAGCGCAGCAGCTTTTGCTCGACTTCCAACACGTTTTTACCGGGAGCAACCTTGGTACGGTTGGCAAAACGGAAGATGTGAGTATCGACGGCCATGGCAATCTGACGGAAGGCGGTATTAAGCACCACGTTGGCGGTTTTGCGGCCAACACCGGGCAGCGCTTCCAGTTCTTCACGAGTGCTGGGGACTTGGGAGTTGTGTTTCTCCACCAGCATGTGACAGGTTTTGATGACGTTTTCGGCCTTGCTGTTAAACAGGCCGATGGTTTTGATGTATTCCTTAAGACCGTCAACGCCCAGTGCGGCGATGGCTTCTGGTGTGTTGGCGACCGGATAGAGCTTGTCGGTGGCTTTGTTGACGCCAACATCGGTGGCCTGTGCAGACAAAATAACCGCGATCAGCAGTTCGAAGGGGGTGCTGTAATTGAGTTCGGTTTTGGGTTCCGGGTTCTCTGCGCGCAAACGACTAAATATCTCAAAGCGCTTTTCTTTATTCATGAATAAGCTCTGCCAACAGGGTTACTTAATATCGCCAGTAACACGCACACGCTTCGAACCAACGGTAGGCGTTTCCTTGCGGGCATCACGGAAGTGTTTGATTCGGTTGTCGGTGATATTTTTGAAGGCGATCAGCAGCCCCATACCGATAAAGGCGCCGGGCGGAAGAATGGCGAATAGAAAGCCACGATAGTCGTCAAACACTGTGATTTTCCAGCTGGCAGCCATTGGGCCCAGCAACAAATTCATATCGGCAAACAGGGTGCCTAAACCAATCACTTCACGCATTGCACCCAGCATAAGCAGGATCAGCGTAAAACCAGCGCCCATCATGAGGCCATCTGTTAGAGCTGGAAGAATCGGGTTTTTGCGTGCAAAGGCCTCGGCGCGGCCAAGGATGGCGCAGTTGGTTACGATCAATGGAATAAAGATACCGAGTGATAAATACAGCTCGTAGGTCAGTGCCTGGCTAAGCAATTCCACGCAGGTTACGAAGGAGGCGATAATCATCACAAAAGCGGGCAACCTGACGGTATCAGGGACGTGGTTACGAATTACTGAAACTGACAGGTTAGAGCCGATCAGTACCAATGTAGTCGCCAGTCCTAATCCCAGTGCGTTGACTACAGAACCAGTCACAGCCAGCAAGGGGCACAGGCCTAATAGCTGCACCAGTGCAGGGTTGTTTCCCCACAGTCCCTCGGAGGTTATTTCACGGTAGCTTTTAGTTGCCATGCTTTTTTCTCTTCTTCGCGACGGTGTGGCTAGTCAGTTATTTCGGCTGTTGCCGTGTCACTTTTTTCGGCCAGCAGTGTGTCGCGGTTTTCGTTGAAATATTCTAATGCAGCATGCACCGACTTTACGACTGCCCGAGGGGTAATGGTGGCACCAGTAAATTGATCAAACTCGCCGCCATCCTTTTTTACCTGCCAGCCTTGGCTACTCGGGTTATCCAGTGACTTGCCATTAAAGTTGAGTATCCAGGACGACTTTTTGAGCTCTACTTTATCACCCAGACCGGGGGTCTCGCGGTGTTGTAAAACACGTACACCGGCGATACGGCCATCGCTAAAGATACCGACAATACTGTAAATTTTTCCTGTGTAACCGTCCGGTGCAATAGTGGGTAAAATGACGGCCAGGGGCTCGCCATCTTTACGGGCGACAAACGCTTCGACTTCACCCTCATCAGCGATCAGCGCGGGGTCGGTTATGATAACGGTATCGTTTAACAATACATTGTCGTGTGTATCTTCAGGCAAAATTTCAAATAGAGCTTTGGATTTGGCCGCATCAATATTGTCTTGAATACGCTCTGCCGTCAGTGTTTGGGTAACGGCAATAATACCTGCCGTCACAATGGCAAACAGGCTGAGTCCAATGGCGTTTTGTTTAATGGATTGACCTAACACAATATTAACTCGGCTCGTTATTTAGTGGACTTGTGCCCGTAGGTGCGGGGCTGCGTGTAATGATCAATCAGCGGTGCAACAAAGTTCATCAATAGCACGGCAAAGGCTATGGCATCGGGGTAGTTACCCCAGTTACGAATCAGGTAAACCAGAATACCGATACCAGCACCGTAATACAGCTTGCCCTTGATGCTGGTAGCCGCTGTCACAGGATCTGTCGCAATAAAAAAAGCGCCTAGCATGGTGGCACCACCCAGTAGATGTAATTCCGGATAGGCGTAATTGCTTGGATCGGTTGACCAGAAAATCAGTGACATAATACCCAGTGCTGCCAGCATGCTGACCGGGATGTGCCAGGTGAATATTTTACGGTAAATTAAATAAATGCCACCGACCAAAAAGCCGATGCTGACCAGCTGCCAGGCTTTCCAACTTACGGTGCTGACGATCAGTTCTGTTGACCAGAATTCCTCTGCAGTCAACGCGCCTTTATGTTTAAAAGCATCGAGGGGCGTAGCCATGGTGACGGCGTCAAAGGTCTCAACGCTGACACTTAAGGAAATTTTTGACAGGAAAGGGAAAATAGCAAACAACGCATCAATAAACCCCATGCTCTGGCCGGGTGTGATGGACAGTGTTTGCGGCGCCAACCAGCTGGTCATTTCCACTGGAAATGCAATCAGCACCAGTGCATAGCCAACCATGGCTGGATTGAAGGGGTTCTGACCAATACCACCGTACAGATGCTTAGCGACAATAATGGCGAAGCTAACGGCAATCAGTGTTAACCACCAGGGCGCTAATGGCGGCAAAGATAAGCCCAGTAACACGGCCGTGAGTATAGCGCTGTAGTCGCGCAGGTAATGACGAACGGGGCGACCCCGAAGAGCAACAATCAGTGCCTCGCAGCCGATCGCAACCAGCGATGCCCAGAGGATGTTAATAAAGGTGCCCCAGCCAAAAAACCAGGTCAGCATGGCGAGACCGGGCAGGGTGGCCATAATCACTAGTAGCATCACATCGCCGGTATTACCGGGGCGAGTCATGTGGGGGGAGGAAACTCTGAGTAGTGACATGGGGGTTAATCTCTATTCTCGGTATCAGCAGCTGAATCTTCGGCCGCATCCTGCATGGCCTGTTCGGCGCGTTTGGCTTTGGCCCGCTCAAGTGCCGACATGGGTTTTTTGTCGGCCGAGTCCGGGCGATCGGTTGTCGAAGCCGCGCTTGTTTCAACGGATGCTTCATTATCTGCAGCTTGAGCACGTTTTAATTTTGCTCGTTCTAACGCAGACAGTTGTTTTTTCTCTTCTGCCGCTGGCTCAGAGGGGCTTTGCTGGGCTTGCTCTGCACGTTTAGCTTTAGCACGCTCCAAGGCTGACACAGGGGCTGCGGCCGCTGCCGTTGATTCAGCATCGCTGGATTGTGCGGCGCGTTTGGCTTTCGCCTTTTCTAACGCGCTCATGGCTTTGGCTGGTTCAGTGTTGTCGACTGCTGCGGTGTCGGAATTTGTTAATTGTTCGCCTTCAGCAGCACGTTTAGCTTTGGCTCGCTCCAGTGCTGACGGGCCTTTTTTCTCGGCCTTGCTGGAGGACTCAGGCTGTTCTGATGGCTTTGAACCATCAGCCTGTTGTGCACGTTTTGCCTTGGCTTTTTCCAGCGCAGAAAGGCCGCCTTTTTTGGCGGCTTTGTCGGTTGTTTGTTCATTGCCCTGTTCAGCAGCACGCGCTGCTTTACGGGCTTTTGCTCGTTCGACGGCGCTTAATTTGGGCGTGTCTTTGTCAACGGCAGGTTGTTTGGACGGGGTGTCATCGGCCACTTCGCCAGTTGCTGTTTCCGCTGCTTTTTTAGCTTTACGGGCTTTGGCGCGTTCAAGAGCTGCTTGTACTACCGCCGCTTTTGGGTCGATGGCTTTATCGTCATTGCTATCGCTGGCGGCTTCTTTAGCTTTTTTGGCCGCGGCTGCGGCTTCAGCACGCGCTTGACGCTTCGCTTCTTTTTCAGCCTCTTCCTGTTCCAGCCGTGCGGTACGGGCTTCAAAACGTTGACGGGCATGATCTGATGCTGTGCGCTCGTGCTCCTCGATACGAATCTCACCCTTGGCAAAACGGTAGTACTGCACCAGAGGAATGTTGCTGGGGCAGACGTAGGAGCAGGCACCACACTCAATGCAGTCGAGCAGGTTGTGTGAAAGGGCCTTGTCGAACTCACGTGATTTAGAGAACCAATACAGTTGCTGTGGCAACAGGCTGGCGGGGCAGGCTTCGGCACACATGCCGCAGCGAATACAGGCCTGTTCAGGCGCAGGGTCCGGCAGCTCTTTACGTGTCGCGGCTAAAATACAGTTAGTTGCTTTCACGACGGGCAGGCTGACGTCATCAAGCGTAAAGCCCATCATTGGGCCGCCCATGACTAAACGGTGCAGCTTGTCCTGCTTGACGCCAAAGTGAGCCAGCAGAGTGTCAATCGGCGTGCCGAGCAGGACTTCAATATTGCCCTGCCGGGATACCGCTTCACCGGTGATGGTGGTGATACGCGAAATCAGCGGTTCGCCCTTAATAATGGCGCGGCTCACCGCGACAGCGGTACCGACGTTATGACATACCATGCCAATGTCGGCTGGAATACCGCCATTGGGTACCTCCATACCGGTTAAAATCTGAATAAGCTGTTTTTCACCGCCAGAGGGGTACTTAACCGGAATGCGCTCGATAGTAATCAGCTCGGTGAGCTGTAACTCATCGACGGCATGTTGCAGTGCCGCAATGGCTTCGGGCTTGTTAACCTCTATCCCGATCAGGCACTTCTCTGGCTGCAGAATATGCGCCATGATCTGCAAACCGGTGATGACCTCTGCTGCGTGTTCACGCATGAGCATGTCATCTGCGGTGATGTAGGGTTCACACTCGGCCGCGTTCAGAATGAGGGTGTTGATCGGTAAATCTTCAGATGGGTTTAGTTTTACGGCGGTGGGAAAGCCTGCGCCACCCAAACCGGTGATACCTGCGTCACTAATGTGTTGCAGCAAGTCGGCTTTTGCCAGTTGCTGATAATCAACCACGGGCGTTAGCTGGGTCCACTCATCTTTACCGTCAGGCTCGATGATAATGCACTGTTCGCTTAATCCTGATGGGTGTGGCAGGGCGTGCGCCTCAATGGCGGTGACGGTGCCGGAGGTCGGTGCATGAACAGCGGCGCTGACATAACCGTTTGGCTCAGCAATCATTTGGCCTTTGAGTACTTGGTCACCCACTTGAACTAATGTTTTGGCCTGCTGGCCGATATGCTGTTGCAGGGGCAGTATCAATTTGCTGGGCAACAGTGTTGTTTCAATCGCGGCCCGGGTTGATTGCTGTTTATTTTCCGGTGGATGAATACCGCCATGGAATGTGTGCAGGTGCTTGTTAGGCTGCCAGTTCATGCGCTGGCCTCCGTGTTACCGTCATTCTTTTTATCATTTGCCGCATCGTTGGCGCTGTCCTGAGCGGGAGCCGGGTGTTTATCCGTGGCGATGAGCTCAGTCTTTTGTATGGTTTCCGGCGCGCCGGGCAGGTGCCAACGCCAGTCGTTGAGCGTTACTTCAACGGGTACCATATCAATACAATCCACCGGGCAGGGCTCGACGCAGAGATCACAGCCGGTGCACTCATCGGCAATAACGGTATGCATGTGTTTAGCGGCGCCCAAAATAGCATCCATCGGGCAGGCCTGAATACATTTGGTGCAACCAATACACTCGGCCTCGCGGATTAGCGCCACGCGCTTACCTTTTTCTTCGCCGTGCTCTTCGTCCAATGGTACAAAGTCGCGCCCTAATAACTCGGCCAGGGCATGGATGGTCGCTTCACCGCCGGGAGGGCATTTATTAATTTCGTCGCCATTGGCAATGGCTTCGGCGTACGGGCGACAGCCTGGGTAGCTGCACTGACCGCACTGAGTCTGGGGCAGGATATTGTCGATTTGATCAACGACGGGGTCTTCGTCCACCTTAAATTTCACGGCGGCATAGCCCAGGATAATGCCGAAAACGGCAGCTAGGGCAAGCAGGATCAGGATGGCGGTTAGAATCGTCATGACTGTGTGGCGCCTAAGCGGAGGTTAAACCGGTAAAGCCCATAAAGGCTAAAGCCATCAGACCCGCAGTGATCATGCCAATAGCAGAACCCTTGAAGGGTTCAGGAACATCGGCCGTGTTAATGCGCTCGCGCATGGCGGCAAACAGAATCAGTACCAATGAGAAACCGACCGCCGCGCCAAAACCGTAAAACAGCGACTCGACAAAGTTGTTATCTTTATTCAGGTTGAGCAGGGCGACACCCAGTACCGCACAGTTGGTGGTAATCAACGGCAGGAAAATACCCAGTACGCGGTGTAACACAGGGCTGACTTTTTTGATGACCATTTCGGTGAATTGCACCATGACAGCAATCACCAAAATAAAGCTGATCGTCTTTAGGTACTCAAGCCCCATGGGTGCCAGCAGATAGGTGTAAACCAGATAGCTGCATACCGAGGACAGCGTCAGCACGAAGGTGGTGGCCAGTGACATACCCCAGGCAGTATCGAGTTTATTCGACACGCCCATAAAGGGGCACAGGCCCAGAAACTGGACCAGTACAAAGTTGTTTACCAGCACGGTGCTGACGATGATGAGTAAATAGTCGGTCATAGCCGTATACGTTTGTTAACTCTTGTTGTGCGAGTTTTAGCTTACTCGCTCGCCTTCACGCGCACCTTCGTGCGGCTCCAGCAGCCAGATTTCTTCTTCACCGGGGCCTGCGGCCAGTACCATACCTTCGGAAACACCAAACCGCATTTTACGGGGTTTCAGATTGGCTACCATCACTGTCAGGCGGCCTTCCAAGTCTTCTGGCTGGTAGGCTGTTTTAATACCCGAGAACACGTTACGCAGACGCTTGTCGCCGAAACCTTCACCTAAATCCAGTGTTAGTTGCAGCAATTTGTCGGCGCCTTTGACGTGATCGGCTTTAACGATACGTACGATGCGCAGGTCAGTTTTGGCAAAGACATCAAACTCGATTTCATCGGCGATGGCTTCGACGTTGCTGGCCGCAGGTGCCACCTTGGCGTTGGTTTTTTCCTGCAAAGCCGCATGGGCTGCGGCGTCTGCTTTGGTCACTTCCAGCATGGCATCGATTTTATCCTGTTCGATACGTTGCATCAGTGGCTTGAACTTGTTGATCTGGTGTCCCGTCAGTGTTTGTTGGCGGTCATCCCAGTTCAGGCTTTCAATATTCAAAAAAGCCTCAGCGTTGGCAACCAATGCCGGTAAAACTGGCTTCAGGTAAGTACACAAAACACGGAACAGGTGAATGCCCATGGAGCAGGCATCCTGCACATCCTGATCACGGCCTTCTTCCTTCGCTAATACCCATGGTTTTTGCTCATCGATATATTGGTTAGCCTTATCAGCCTGCGCCATGATTTCGCGAACAGCTTTGCTGAATTCAAGGTTTTCAAAGTGCTCGGCAATTTGATCGCCTGCAGCAATGACTTCGTCTAACAACGCCGGGTTGCTGACCGTGTCAGATAGTTTGCCATCAAAACGCTTTTTGATGAATCCGGCACAACGGCTGGCGATGTTAACCACCTTGCCAACTACGTCAGAGTTCACGCGCTGGACAAAGTCTTCCAGATTGAGGTCGATATCTTCCGTACCATTGCCCAGTTTAGCGGCGAAGTAATAGCGCAGGTATTCCGGGTTCAGGTGATTCAGATAAGTCCGTGCCTGGATGAAAGTGCCACGCGACTTGGACATTTTCTTGCCGTTCACCGTCACAAAGCCATGCGCTTTAACGGCAGTTGGTGTACGGAAGTCCGCACAGCTCAACATGGCCGGCCAGAACAGCGCGTGGAAGTTGATGATGTCCTTGCCGATGAAGTGATATACCTCAGCGTCGGAATCTTTGGCCCAGTAGTCATCGAAGTCGAGATCATCGCGACGCGCACACAGGTTTTTGAAGCTGGCGATGTAACCGATTGGCGCATCCAGCCAGACGTAAAAGTATTTGCCCGGTGCATCGGGAATTTCAAAGCCAAAGTAGGGTGCATCACGGCTGATGTCCCATTCCTGTAAGCCCGCCTCCAGCCATTCGTTGAGTTTGTTGGCGACAGACTCCTGCAATGTACCGCTGCGAGTCCACTCTTTCAGCATGTTCTCAAAATCAGGCAGCTTGAAGAAGTAGTGTACCGAGTCCTTTTCAACCGGTGTCGCACCCGAGATCGCCGATTTTGGATTAATCAGTTCCGTCGGATTGTAGGTGGCGCCACAGGCCTCGCAGTTATCGCCGTATTGGTCTTCCGCTTTACAACGCGGGCAGGTGCCTTTGATGAAACGGTCGGCCAGGAACAGGTTTTTTTCTGGATCAAAGGCCTGAGTAATGCTGCGCTCGGCAATATGTCCGGAGTCACGACAGGCTTTGTAGATAAATTCGCTTAGCTCTTTATTCTCTGGCGAGTGCGTTGTGTAGTAGTTATCGAAACCAATATGGAAATCTGCAAAATCAGCTTCGTGATCCTGCTGCACACGTTTAATTTGTTCTTCTGCGCTGATGCCCATTTGCTCGGCGCGTAGCATGATAGCAGTGCCGTGTGCGTCGTCTGCACAGACGTAGGTACAGGTTTCGCCACGTTGTTTTTGGAAGCGTACCCAAATGTCAGTTTGGATGTATTCCAGCATGTGGCCCAGGTGAATGGGGCCGTTGGCATAGGGCAGGGCGCTGGTAACCAGAATTTTACGAGCTGTGTGCGTCATGTTTCCGCTGATTTCTCTATGAAAATTGAAGCCCGCAACTATACCCTTCATGGCGTTTTTTTGCATCTGAAATCGCCCGATGCCGTGTGATTTTGTCTCAATTTGCTGAGCTATCGCAGCTTCTTTCCATTTTGGAGGCGGTAAAAGAGTTCTGTTTGTTGCTATAACCCTGTTTTTATTAGGGTTTTGAGAAGGTGGCTTGCGGTAAAAATAACTGGAAATTTACACCTGTTTCCCTTTTAATCGCGCGCTTTATCCCCATTATCGGGATACGTTCAAAATTCAAGCAGAGAAATTCCTATGTCAGAACTCACCGCCGCGCAGGTTGAAGCTGCGCTTGCCAGCTATCAGGATAAATATTTAGACAGCGATTATGTGTCCGCTGGTGCTGTCAATGCCATTGATATTGATGCTAACCAAGTACAAATTATTATTGGGTTAGGCTACCCGGCGGCTGGTATTGCCGATGAAATTAAAGCGGCGTTAGTTGAAAAGGTTTCCCCAATTGCTGGTGGCCGTACGGTCAATATTGATCTGCAATGGCAAATCGAAGCGCAACGGGCTCAAGCTAATCTGGATGGATTAGAGGGTGTTAAAAATGTGATCGCTGTCGCCTCTGGTAAGGGTGGCGTGGGTAAATCTACAACTGCGGTGAATATTGCTTTGGCGCTGTCCGCCGAAGGCGCGCGTGTCGGTATTTTGGACGCGGATATTTACGGACCGAGTCAAGGTTTGATGCTGGGATTGGTTGAGGGTACTCGGCCGGTTTCAGAGGACGGTAAATCCTGGTTGCCTATTGAGGCGCACGGCCTTCAAGCGATGACAATGGCTTGTATGCTGGATGATAGCGCTCCTATCGTATGGCGTGGACCAATGGTGACAGGCGCGCTGCAGCAGTTGATCAGCCTGACTAAATGGAAGCATCTCGATTACCTGATTATTGATTTACCACCGGGTACCGGTGATATTCATCTGACGTTGGCGCAGAAGGTTCCGGTTACCGGTGCGTTAATTGTGACAACCCCTCAGGATATTGCCCTGCTGGATGCCAAAAAAGGTGTCGAAATGTTCCGCAAAACGGATATTCCTGTGCTGGGTGTGGTGGAAAACATGAGCGTGCATGTGTGCAGCAAATGTGGGCATGCTGAGCCTATCTTTGGTTACGGGGGCGGCGATGAAATTGCCGAGGATTACGATACCGAGCTACTTGGCCAATTACCGCTTAAGCTGTCGATTCGTGAACAAACGGATGCCGGTAACCCGACTGTTATTGCTGAGCCAGATGGTGAAGTGGCGGCGATTTACCGTGATGTGGCACGACGCTTGGCGGCTCGTTTGGCGCTGCGTGCCAACGATGACGCTAATGCCTTTCCTGAAATTCAGGTGACAGAAGACTAACCGTACGTTTTCTCTCCCGTTTGTCATCTCGACCAACGGGAGAGATTCACTGCATTTCTGAATAATAGGTTCCTCACACTCGTTAGGAATGACAAGCGTCAGACTGGCGCATTTGTCTTGTTTATGGCACGATTCAGCCCCATTCAAATCTTCTAATCTGGGTAATACAGAATGAGCATTAAAGCGGATAAATGGATTCGGCGTATGGCCGAAGAACAGGGCATGATCGAACCCTTTGAAGCAGGACAGGTTCGTCATTCCGAAAACGGCGACAGGCTGATTTCCTATGGCACTTCCAGCTATGGCTATGATGTGCGCTGCTCCAATGAATTCAAAGTCTTCACCAACATTCATTCTGCTACTGTTGACCCAAAAAACTTTGATGAAGACAGCTTTGTTGATGTGCAAAGTGATGTTTGTATTATCCCGCCAAACTCTTTTGCACTGGCGCGCACGGTTGAATATTTCCGTATTCCGCGTGATGTGCTGACGGTGTGTTTGGGTAAATCGACCTATGCGCGTTGTGGCATTATCGTGAACGTAACGCCTCTGGAGCCTGAGTGGGAAGGTCACGTGACGTTGGAGTTTTCCAATACCACAACACTGCCGGCGAAAATCTACGCCAACGAAGGTGTGGCGCAGATGTTGTTCTTTGAGTCGGATGAGACCTGTGAGACGAGCTATAAGGATCGCGGGGGTAAATATCAGGGGCAACGTGGAGTGACATTGCCGAAGACCTGATTTGTTTAGGTTATAGAATTATGAAAAGCGCTCCGGTTTTGCCGGTGGCGCTTTTTTTATAGCTCGATAAATTAATTTACGAAAATAAGAAATGACATCTCGACCAACGGGAGAGATCTTTTAAGTTAAATCATACGTAATCAAATCAGGCGTTTTATTCAGTTAATTTGTTTCGCCCTTTTGGCGAGATAAGGGAGACGGTCGCGTCTCCCTTATCAATCCCTCGCGACCAGCCCCAGGGCACCTTCTCTTGCTTAGCAATTCACCTTGCCTGCAGCTTGTCCGGCTTTGCCGGATTCCCTGCGCGTCTCACTTTCAAATGGGGGCTGCGGAACTCGCCTAACGGCTCAGACAGTCCTCGCCCTTTTTTCATTTGAAAGCTCAATGCTCGGCGGCGCAGAAGGGGAGTCGTTTGGTGCAGGGCATAGCTTTAGAGTATTAAGTTTTATTAGGAATGTGGTTAGGCTATATAGCTTCGTCATGCCGGACTTGATCCGGCATCCAGTTGTTTCAGCGGCTATGGATTATTCGCTTCGCTCACCCTGCGGGCCGTACTAAAGTACGTTCTGCGCTTCGCTTGTCCGGGTCTCTACTTCGTTTCGCCCGGAATGACGGGATAGCACTCTTCATACTCTTGGGAATCGCCGAGCAACGGAGAAAAGTAACGGTACGAAGTAGCGAGGATTGTTTGAGCCTGTAAGGCGAGTTCCGCAGCGGCCGTTGCTTTTCGAGTAGTGCAGGGCATCGGTGCAGCCGACGATGGATCAGAGAGGCTGTACAGGCCGTTTCTTTTGGTTCGTTTTCTTTAGGCGCAAAGAAAATGAACTCGCCAAGAGGGCGAAACGGGGACATCTTATATATGGGAAAACAAAAATTACTTTGAATAACAGGGTCGAAGCTTGGGGTGATGAATTAATATGCCGCCTAAGAATTTTACTTGTTAGAGTTTTTTCTTGATTTTGCGATTTTATCAAAGTTCATCTCTGGTTTGCCGGTAACGTTCATTTTATAAAGCTCATCTGGGGTGTATCTTTCACGTACAATCTTTTGCAGCTTTTGTAGTTCTTCATATTTTTGTTTACTGATCCAATCAAGATGCTTAGTTATCAACGCTAGAAGTTTTTTAAAAAACTCTAACTCTGGTGCGATTATTCGGTGTGATTCTAAGTTAACACTGCCTAAGCCTTTTCCCCATTCTGGAGGGTGTAAATACACTCGCACTCTGTGTTCTTCTAGATCATTTACGGAATGGGCGATGTGTTTATCTCTTATATTAATAGCTTGATCATGCAGGGTCCGATCACTTTCAGTTATGGTGGTTGATAACTCTTTTTGGACTTTTGATCTAACACCGCTTTTAAAGCATCTTGCGTACTTCACCAATATTGTGGTCACATAACATTCATTATCGATTACTTGGGCTTTACTTTTATTTTCGCCCAAGCCCTCAGTATGCTTCAAATATACTGTGCAAAGTTCTTTGCACTTATCAAGGTCGACCTGCATTCCTACTAAGTCAAACGCTCTATCTGATTCAGGTAACTTTAGGTTTATGTAATTGATTGTCATGTAAGTTATAAGAGGTAGTTAAGAATCTTTTAAGTTTCATCATGTTGCGTTGTTCCTGGTGGGTTTTTCTAGGAACCACTGGGGCAATTTAGCTGTTTATTAATATTAAATGCCCCTTATCGCTTTCCCACCTAACCTACCTTCACTCATCACCACCTCATAATTTTTCCCCTTCTCCTGCTGCTCAATTTTAACCAACAGATAATCCCAATCCTTGGCAAGCCACAGGAAGGTTTCGCGTTTGCTGTTGGGGCCGCGATCACGCTTGATTTTTACGGTGTTGAGCTTGCCAACAGGGGTGTCGAGTTGCTCGGAGCCGAGTAGGATGAAGCCGTACTCCTTGAGTTTACGTTTTTCTGCAACGCTATAAATACCAGGCTCTTGGCCGTTGAGTAAATCCTGGCGGAGTTTTAATTGATAGGTCAGTTTGTCGAAGGTGCCAGCGGGGATATCAAGTATGCCTGCGGGTTTGTTGGTTTGGTGATGAACCTGTAGTTCAGTCCAGTCAAACTCCAGTAACTCGCTCTTCTTTTTACCGACACTGCTTTGTTTAAGTTGGTAAACCTTTGGTTTCGGCTGGCTTTGTTGCCAGTCGAACAGACTGGTTTCCTTTAGCCCAAGCAGTGATGATTCCACCGTGTGAGAGAGTAACCACTGGCCATTTTCCTGGCGTTTTAGCTCACGTATGGCGGTGCCCTGCACAGGGATGAAAAAGTCAAAGTTCACATCAAAGACAGTGCGGTAGGGTTTTAGAAAAGTCCTATCAAGGTTTGCTGCGTCAGTTGGGTTGCCGCCAGCGAAGGTGCTGCCAATGAAAGAAAAGCAGGCTAATGAGAGCGCCAGCTTTTTGAGTAACGAGGACATAAAACTAGTTCCAGAATTTAGAGGGTGATTTGATGACCGTTGGCGGGTAATAGTTCCCCGTCCAGATATACCTGGTTTTCCTTAAAATGGATTTTACCTTCAGCGATCCAGCGCACTGATTGCGGGTAGATTTTATGTTCCTGCTGCAAGACGCGAGCGGCGAGTTCAGTGGCGGTATCGTCCGGTAAGACATCAACACTGGCTTGCAGGATGACCGGACCAGCGTCGAGTTCAGGAATAACGT
>LUKI01000001.1 GCA_001593685.1 Gammaproteobacteria bacterium F7 | reverse complement strand
ATGATAGACAACCAAATACAGCCGTTATTGATTGAGGATATGCCATGGACGTATTAAGTGTTATCGGTATTATTCTCGCCTTTGCGGCCGTTTTAGGCGGTAATTTTATTGAAGGGGGCCATTTCTCGGCGCTGTTTAATTTACCCGCGGCCATGATTGTTATTGGTGGCACACTGGGTGCGGCCATTCTTCACTCTTCCTGGGCCAGTGTGTCGCGGGCAGGAAAAATTCTGTTATGGGTTTTCAACCCGCCTTCGCTCAATGTTTATCAAACCTCCGATAAAATTCTGCATTGGAGCATGACAGCCCGTAAAGAAGGGTTGCTGGGGCTGGAAGCGATTGTTGAGACAGAGGAGGAATATTTTGCCCAGAAGGGGCTACGTTTGCTGGTTGATGGCACCGAGCCGGAGGCCATTCGTCGCGCGTTGGAGGTCGATCTCTACTTAATTGAAAGCCGTGATTTGAAAGCGGCTCGTTTTTTTGAATGTATGGGTGGCTATGCGCCCACCATTGGCATCATTGGTGCGGTGATGGGTTTGATCCATGTGATGCGTAACCTGGCTGATCCCAGTGAGTTAGGTTCCGGTATTGCGACGGCCTTCGTTGCTACCATCTATGGCGTTGGCCTGGCAAACCTGTTGTTTCTACCCATTGCCAACAAGCTTAAGGGCGTTGTTCAACAGCAGTACCAATACAATGAAATGATTGTCGAAGGCGTTATTGCTATTGCTGAAGGCGAAAACCCGCGTTCTATTGAAATGAAGTTGCAGGGCTACGTGGACCATAATTAATGCCTCGTCGCGACAAACATACCAGTCATGATCAGGAAAACCACGAACGCTGGTTGATTTCCTATTCGGATTTTATGACCTTGCTATTCGCGTTTTTTGTGGTCATGTATTCCATTTCTTCGGTTAATGAAGGCAAATACAAAGTGTTGTCGGAGACACTCATTGATGCTTTTCAAGTTGAGGATAAAGAGGAAGAGAGTAGTTCTGAGTTAATAGAACTGAGCGACCATAATAAGAACAGTATGATTGATTTTGATGGTCGAGCTAATAAAGACGGCGATGTTAAGGCTGAAGCCACCGGCGACGGCGACCATATCGGCACACTACTCAGCGAATTATCGGATCAGGTAGAGTCAGCGTTTGGTGACCTGGTACGTGATGGTGAAATTACCATTAGTGGCTCAGAAACCTGGATTGAAATTTCACTGAGTTCTGGCCTGCTATTTAACAGCGGTAGCGCTAACCTTAATAGGCAGTCACTGCCGGTATTGGAAGAGATTTCCAGTATTCTCAGCGGCTATGAAAACCCCGTACATGTAGAGGGGTTTACTGACGATATTCCTATCCAATCAGGCATTTTCCCCTCTAACTGGGAACTGTCTGCGGCGCGCTCAGCGGCGGTGGTTCGATTGTTATCGCAAAGTGGTGTTGAGCCTAATCGTTTGGCGGCAGTGGGCTACGGCCAATTTCAGCCGATTGCCTCCAATGAGAGTGCTGAGGGCCGCGGGAAGAATCGGCGAGTAGCATTAATTGTTTCTCGGGATCTTGATGTACGCCGTGCGCTAACGGGCGTTGGTGAAGCGATAGAGGCCTCTGAGCAGAATGAGACTGAAGGGGCAACGCCTTTCCTGAAGGAAAAAGATAAAATCAAAGCAGTGGAGCTGGAGGGCGGCGGATTGCTGTTTACCCAGGATGACCAATAATATGATGTGGATTATTGCGTTGCTAATTGCTGTCGCAGCCCTGGTGGTTGCGTTGATTGCGCTTTTAAAGGCTACACGCTGTGTGACGCAGGCCCATCAACATGAGCAGCAACTTAATCAGCGAATTGCTACGTTGGAGCATGAACTCTCGGCGATGATGGACGGCGCCTTTGGGGTCGCCAGCCAGTTACAGAAGGTCGAAAGTAATTTAAAGAGCACGGTGCAGCAGCAGGAGCAACTGCAGCAGCGCGATAGGGGTAATTTGCCCTACAATGATGCTGTTCGTCGTGTCAGTAAAGGTGCCGATGTTGATGAACTGGTGGAGCACTGTGGGTTATCCCGGTCTGAAGCGGAACTCGTCACCATGCTGCATAGAAAATCGACGGATGCCGAACCAGCTGGCTCGGTTTTAGGCGGAGAGAGTCGTCAAGACAGGGCGGTTTCTGCTGATACAACTGACGATCAGGCAACAGCAGCTGGTAACTCAGGTACTGATGCTTCTGTTTGCAGGGAATCGGGTGTGGGTAAGCAGGAACCTGTGTCCACGGGAAACGACGCTGATGAGTTAGGTGTGTCGGAGCATGAACAGGCGCCATTATTTAGCGGTGAGCTGGGAGGTGATGATTTTCAGCAGGCCCTTGAGCAGGCGCGAGAATTTCAAAACCAGTTTGAGGCCGTGGAGGATAAAGAAAGCGGCGGCACATCAAAGCCGTCACCAAAGCCCCCTCACAAAGAGTCATGATAGATAACAGTCACTGGATATTTGGCTACGGTTCACTTATTTATAAAGTTGATTTCCCTTGTTTGGAGAGCCGGCCAGCGAGCATTACTGGCTGGGTGAGGCGTTTTTGGCAGGGCTCCCACGACCACCGGGGCGTGCCAGAAGCCCCGGGCCGGGTTGTAACGCTGGTGCCTGAAAAGGGAGCCGTTTGTCAGGGAGTTGCTTATCGGGTCAACGAAGACGTGTTGGCACATCTTGATTTTCGCGAAAAGAATGGCTATCAACGGGTACTGACGCCACTGCATTTTGATGATGGCAATCAATGCCAAGGTATTGTTTATATCGCCACCGAACATAACGAGGCCTATTTGGGTGAGGCCCCGATGACGGAAATCGCGGCCCATATTCAGCTTTGCGCGGGTCCCAGCGGTTCTAATCAGGACTACTTGTTTCGCCTGGCTGAATCCCTGCGTGACTTAGCCGTCTACGATGATCATGTGTTTGAATTAGAGTCCTTACTGCTAGCGAACAAAAAATAGTTGCTCTGCCAATATCCGCCTCATCACTGTTGTTTTATTTTTGCAGTATTGAGTTGGCCTGTTGTTGCTCCGTTTCAACACCTTCAGCAATCACTTTTAATCTAATGCGTGTGCCATCGCAATTGCGACACTAATGAGTTCTTTATCGACTATTTAATGGTCTCTCGCCTACGCATAATTTGTTATCATGCGCAGCCTGTAATGGTGGCAGCTTTCAAAGTGGCGCCAGTTGTATTTTATGACATGTGTTGAGAGAGGGTTTTATGATCTGGAATGTTTATTTGTCGGGCGAAATTCACACTAACTGGCGTGAGCAGATTGAAGCGGGTTGTGCCGAGCTGGACTTGCCGGTCGAATTTTCGTCGCCGGTAACCGACCACGCGGCCAGTGATGATATTGGCAATGTGCTGAGTACCGATGATAAGCCTTTCTGGAAGGACCACCAGTCTGCGCGAATCAATAATATCCGCACCCAGACTCTGATTCAGTCTGCCGATGTGGTTGTTGTGCGCTTTGGTGACAAATATAAGCAATGGAACGCTGCTTTTGATGCGGGCTACGCTGCTGCCTTGGGTACGCCATATATTACTTTACACGCCGATGACATCATTCATCCGTTGAAAGAGGTTGATGCGTCGGCATTGGCTTGGGCACAAACGCCTGAGCAGGTGGTGGAAATTTTGAAGTACGTGACCACCAAGAAGTAATTCTTGCTGGAAAGGTTTTTCCTGTTGGTCGAAGTGCTCAAGTGCCGTCGAAACGCCGGCTGTGCATGAGACTAATTTTGGTAAAAAATCTTTTTTCTGTATAGAGGGTAATCCATGGCAGGCACACGTGGTGAGTTCAGCTCACGGTTAGGTTTTATTTTGGCCGCCTCTGGCTCTGCCGTTGGATTAGGCAATATTTGGGGCTTTCCCACTCAGGCGGCCAGTAATGGTGGTGCCGCCTTTTTGCTGATGTATCTGCTGATGGCCTTTTTACTGGCTTATCCAGCGCTGATGGCCGAGCTTATTATTGGTCGTCATGCCAAAGCTAATATTGTCAGCGCTCTGCGGCAGGTTTCAAACACCACTTTCAGTCGCTTTGTCGCGTCCCTTAGCGGCTTTGCCGGTATTATTACCGCTAGTTTGATTCTCGCTTTTTACGCGATTGTGGCCGGTTGGATGATCGCCTTTGCGGCTGGACCTGTGATGGGCGCTGCCGGGCAAGAGGAGGTTGCCGGTTGGCTGACCGGTTTTGGTCATGGACGCAATTTAGCGTTTATGCTGATTTTTATGCTGATGACCTGTTTGATTATTAGTGGCGGGGTACAGCAAGGTATTGAAAAATGGTCAACCCGATTGATGCCGTTACTCATTATTATTCTATTGGCGTTAATTGCTTATGTGATGACATTGCCCGGTGCCATGCAGGGAATAAAGGTCTATTTGTTACCGGATTTTGGCCGCAGTTTTAATTTCCAGTTAATTGTAAATGCACTTGGTCAGGCGTTTTTTTCGTTATCACTGGGCGTAGGTACCATGCTCGTTTACGGCTCCTATGTGAGTAAAACTGAAAATATCGCTTCACTAGGCCGTGCCATCACCTTGATTGATATTGGCATTGCGGTGCTGGCCGGGTTGCTGATTATTCCAGCAATGTACGTGGCGCAGCATAATGGCGTTGAGATTTTTGATGCGGCGGGAAAACTGATCGGCGAAGATACTTTAATCTTTACTGTGTTGCCGGCCCTGTTCAGCACGATGGGAGACACAGGCATTGTTGTTGGCGTAGCATTTTTTGTATTAATGACCATTGCCGCCCTCACATCATCCATTTCTCTTTTGGAATCGCCGGTGTCTTACGTGACAGAAGTACACGGGCTGTCGCGGCGTGCTGCGGCCTTTTTGGTGAGTGCTGTTATCACACTTATCAGCGCCATTATTGTCTTTAATTTTGGTGATTTGTTTGTCTTTGTGATTACCCTAACGACACGTTATGCCCAACCGTTACTGGGGTTAATGCTGTGTCTGTTTGCTGGTTGGATTTGGCACCGGAATCATGTGCTGGAAGAGATAAAGGCTGGTTTTGAATCGGCTGAGCAGAGCTTTTTCTGGCGAATCTGGCCGGCTTATATTCGTTATGTCTGCCCGGTTGTGATTCTGACTGTTTTTGGTCAGAAGGTGCTGGGTTGATCCGAAGGCTATTGCGTATCGTAAGGTACTGATGTCGATGCCAGTTATGGGTCGAGTCTCTTGTATTTTCATCCCTTTCCGTTAAGCTATCAGGCCGGATTTTGCCGTGGTTAAGGTGTCTTGCACGGTATCCAACCCAATAGCGTTTTTTACAGGCATTTTGTATGGATTTGTTCGATTTTAAAGACGGTCGTGAAGGTTACTACGGCCAGTTTGGCGGCTCTTTTTTGCCGGAGATTTTGACCGCAACGGTGGAGGAGCTGAAGGCCTGTTTTCACGAGTGCAAAAAAGATCCCAGCTTCTGGGCCGAATATGAGCAGTTGATGCATCAATACTCGGGCCGACCCACACCGGTTACCTATTTACCCAACCTGTCAAAGCAGCTGGGTGGTGCGCAAATTTACGTTAAGCGTGAAGACCTTAATCATACCGGCTCCCACAAGATCAATAATGTGATGGGGCAGGGGCTGATTTGTCAGCGCCTGGGTAAGAAGCGCGTGATTGCCGAAACGGGAGCTGGTCAGCATGGCTTTGCTACGGCGACGATGGCGGCTAAATTTGGTTTTGATTGCAAAATTTATATGGGCGAAGTGGATGTTAAGCGTCAGCGCCCGAATGTTTTCTGGATGGAAAATCTCGGTGCAGAAGTGGTTGCCGTCCAGGATGGTCAGCGTACCTTGAAAGATGCGATTAACGAATGCATGCGTGACTGGGTTAGTAACATGGCAGACACGCATTATGTGCTGGGTACCGCCTGTGGCCCCCATCCTTTTCCTGAAATGGTCAGCTATTTCCAGTCCATTATTGGTATGGAAGCAAATCGCCAAATTAAAGAACTGACGGGTGGTCGGCTACCGGATAAGGTCTTTGCCTGTGTTGGCGGGGGCTCGAATGCGATGGGCATTTTCCAGGGCTTTTTTGATGATGATGTAGAGCTGATTGGCTGTGAAGCCGGAGGGCTTGGACCGGGTCTGGGTAAGCATGCCGCGCGACTGGCTTATAGTGATGCCTCTGTGGGCGTGGCGCAGGGTTTTAAAACCTTCTTCCTTCAAAATGATGACGGCAATATGCTTGAGACTCAGTCGGTAGCTGCGGGCCTTGATTATATTGGTATCAACCCGATTTTTGCTTACCTGTGGGAGCAGGGAAGAGTGCGCTTCGAAGCGGCAACCAACGAAGAAGTGCGCGAGACACTTAAGCTGGTGATGAAAACCGAGGGGTTGATTCCGGCGTTAGAAAGCACCCATGCCTTTGCCAAGGCGGTGGAAGAAGCGCCAAAAATGGGCAAAGACGAGATTATTTTGATTAACCAGTCGGGTCGAGGTGACAAGGATATCTTTACGGTCGCCGATGCACTGGATGACGCCCACTGGCGTGAATTTATTAAAGAAAAGGCGGCCCAATATGAGTCTTAAGGACTACATCGCTGAACGCAAAGCCATTCGTACACCACTGGTCATGACCCACGTGGTGTGTGGTTATCCTTCCTTCGAAGATAATATGAAGGAACTGGAGATTATGAATGCCCATGGCGTGGATTTTGTGGAATTGCAGTTTCCATTTTCAGAGCCTTCTGCTGATGGCCCGCTGTTTGTAAAAGCTAATCAGGAGTCGGTGGATAGCGGTACCACGGTGGCCCAGTGTTTTGATTTTATGGCCGAAGTGACCAAGCGCTTTGACTTCAAAGTGTTGATGATGGGGTATTACAATACCTGCTTCAAAATGGGGCATGACAATTTTATCAAGCGCCTGAAGGAAGCGGGCGGTTGTGGCTATATTTTGCCTGACCTGCCTATTGAAGAAGCCGATGAACTGCACGCGTTATCAAAACAGGCGGATTTAACCCCCGTTATTTTGATGACGCCAACCAATACGGATGCTCGCCTGGCTCAGTTAGGGGCTGCCTCGCAGGATCTGGTTTACTGTGTTGCTCGTAAGGGCGTAACTGGCAGCAAAACCGAGATGAATCAGGAAGTAATCACTTTTCTGGAGCGTTGCCGACAGGCCACGGATGTGGCTTTGGGCGTTGGTTTTGGTGTCAGCGCTAAGGAAGATATTGATTTTATCGCTGAGTACGGTGATATCGCTATTATTGGTACGGCAGCCCTGAAGGCCTGGGAAGTTGGCCGAGAAGAAGGTCTGCATCGTTTTTTTGAGTCACTTGGTTTGTAAGAGCCCGTCAACCGAATTATAGAGAGAGTCATTATGAAGCCCATGCAATGTGGTAGTTGTCATCAGGAATTTCGTAACACGGAAGTGCGAGAGCGTAAATTCAATTATTACGGCTACGATATGCGTTGTCCAAAATGTGGTTCATGGCTGGCACCTGACAACCGTTCAGTCATGTTGCGTGGCGTTGGCTTTCTGCTGTGGGTTGTCGGTTTGGTAATTGTGTACTTTATGTCTGAATCAGAAAGCCAAAACAGTAGCTATGTGATTGCCGCAGGGTTCTTCTCGTTAGTTGGCATGGCCCTGTTTGCAGCCAGTTATAAAGCCTCCCAGTTAACCCCCAAAAAGACTTAGTTCGTCGGTTTTCCTGCCAATAAACCTCAAACAGCTGTGCCAGCAATCATGCAACACAGCTGTTTTGCTTTTTTATAGCTCTTCGCTACGAAATTTGGCTGACCTGACGTTTAATGCGGTTGGCTGCGCTCATATTCTGGGCTTTTCCATCTATAAAAAGCACGTACGCTGAGGCTGCCGAATTGTTAAATATTGCTGTTGCAGAGTTAAGGGGAGCTTTGGCCAGTTTCTTGCTGCCAGGTATCAATGATTAGGAGGCTAAAAGAATCAAAAATCATGTCAGTGGCTTAAAGTCAGGCAGTAAACTTTCACTGACTGCGCTTTTTTTAGGATTACTTTGGCATTTTCTCTTGCCGGTTGTAATACCACCGAGGGTGTTGGTAAATAAATCGAGAGGGCTGGCGACAGTATTCAAGAGGCGGCCGATTAGCTGAGTGCTAAGTAGCTCTAAATAACGATTTTGGCTGATTGAGGGACGCTGTTTTAGGCCAGCCATTTATAGCTGGCAATCGGGTTGCTTGGTTACCGAGGGGTAGGCTATGTTGGTAACCCCCTCGGATCAGTTGCAACCGGGTCGGCAAAACAGCCAGATGATGATCTTGCCTTATGGCGAGGCCGAATCCGCGTCCCGGACTGTTATTTATTTCTTCACAAATTTAGTCAAAATAACAATTTGCTGGCCGTTTACCTTGCCCTCAAGCTGTTCAGCGTTGTCGGGTACCAGTGAAATATTGCGCACCGCTGTTCCGCGTTTAGCCGTAAAGTTAGCGCCTTTGACTTCAAGATCTTTGATCAGGGTTACTGTGTCGCCAGCTTCCAGAATGTTGCCGTTACTGTCTCGATGTATCACACGGTCTTCGTCATCCAGGTCTTCACCAGTAGCGCGCGCCCAACTTAAAGTTTCCTCGTCCAGATAAAGCATATCCAGCAAGTCCTGCGGCCAGCCTTCGTTACGCAGTCGGTTTAACATTCGCCAGGCCATGACCTGCACGGCGGGTATCTGGCTCCACATGCTGTCGTTCAGGCAACGCCAGTGGTTTGGATCAAGGTTGGCAGGGTTTTGTATTTGATCCTGACAGGTGTCACAAATGAGGATTGATTGATCAACACCGCCACTACTGTTGGGGGGAATTTCATAAACAGCCAGGTTATCAGGCGCAGAGCAGAGCTCGCATTTCGAGTCGCTGCGTGTGTGAAGCTCAGATTCAGTGTTCATGATAAATACCAATGCAGGTGAGTTAAAAATTGTGCCGTAGAGTAGGAGGGATGATGGCGGATGTCCAGCCCGCTACGACACCTTAAGCAGGGGAGTATTGTAGCGCAGCACGATACCAATTTTTTCAAGGTACTGCTGTTCTACATCGAGATCAGCTTGCAATAGTGCCTGCTCTTCAAACCAGGTGTCGGGGAAATTCAGGCACAGTGAGTCGGTCGTGGCCTGCAGTTGGTAATCGGGCAGATAGTTGGGCTGCCGTTTTTGGTTTAACAGCACCGCGAGGCGCATTATGGTGATCAGGTAACAAAGCTTTTGTGGTGAGATGATTGACAGTTTAGGTAGGTCTGCCGGGCGAATTTTTTTGCGGTGAAAACGAATCAGGGTGGCTAAAAGTTGCTGTTGCTGTTGTGTAAAACCGGGTAATAGACTGTTTTCAACAATATAGGACGAGTGTTTGTGGATACCGGAGGAGTTTATCGACAGCCCGATTTCATGTAACTCTGCCGCCCATAGCAAAATGGCTAGATGGTCCGTGTTTTTAAGTCCCCAGGTTTTTTTAAGGCTCTGGTAGAGCAGGCGAATGGTGTTTTGAATTAGCTCGGCGTGACTGGCATCGGTATCAAAGCGTTTACAGAAACTGGTGATGGCGGTAACACGAATATCCTTTTGCTTGAGATTGTCTTGCATTTCGTGCAACAGGCCTTCACGCAACGCGAAATCACAGTAGCTGATGGCAGCTATTTTAAACTGTTTGAAGACGGCCAGAAGAATCGCTAACCCCCCGCAGATACTGGATTTACGGTCGTCTAACAAGCCGTTAATGTTGAGGTTGTCGACATGACCGGCCTCAATCAGCTGGTGCTTTAGCCAAATAAGCTGTTGGTAGTCGATGGTGTCGGTGCCAAACTCATTATTGATTATCAGGCAGACACTTTTAATGGTGCCCGAGGTGCCAAGACAACACTGCCAGTCGGCTTTGATAAAGCTGGATGATACAGCTTCTAAATTCTGTTCGGCACGGATGATAGCTTTTTCAAAGGCTTTATGGCTGATCTCGCCATTGGCAAAGAAACGTTGTGAAAAGCTGGCTGAGCCCATATTACGGCTGGTTAAGCGTAGTGGTGTAAATCCCTGACCGATGATCAGCTCGGTACTACCGCCACCAATATCAATGATCAGGCGGTTGTCTTCGTGGTAAACATTATGGGCGACGCCCTGATAGATGAGCCGGGCCTCTTCCTGGCCTGAAATAACATCAATTTCGTAGGGAAAGACTTCTCGAGCCTGATCGAGAAAGTCATCAATATTGGTCGCGTTGCGAAGCGTATAGGTAGCAACGACCTTTACTTGATCGGCGTTGAAGTCCTGCAGTGTCTCGGCAAACTGTTTGAGTGCGGCTACGCCGCGGTCTATGGCGGTCTGACGAAGTTTGTTATTTTTGGTCAGTCCAGATGCAAGACGGATTTTTTGTTTTTCGCGGTGGAGAACTTGAAAATTGGCTTCCACCTCCCGGGCGACCAACAGGTGAAAGCTGTTGGAACCCAGGTCAACGGCAGCGATAGGTGGATAGTCATTCATTTCATCATAGGCCAGGTTTTAATTGTTTTGAGCGGACTCAGCGTCGGCTTTCTCCCACTGTTTCAGGTAATCATAAATTGCGATTTGGGAACGAATTTTTTTACGGTTACCGCGCCTAACGTAACTGTTTTTCTGGCTGATATCCACTAGACGCGCTTTGGCGCGGTCACGAAATTGTAATTCCAGCGTATGTAAAATCATCTCTTTTAGTTTTTCACAGTAGATGGGTACGCCGACTTCAACCCGGTGATCCAGGTTACGTGTCATCCAGTCCGCTGACGAAATAAAGACCTTGGGGTTGTTTTCGTTGTGAAATACCATCACGCGAGAGTGTTCCAGGAAGCGATCAACAATGCTGATGACGCGTATGTTATGGCTGAGTTTGGGGATACCCGCGATCAGTGAACACATGCCGCGCACAATCAAGCGGATTTTAACGCCAGCCTTTGAGGCGTCATAGAGTTCGTCAATCAGTTGTTGGTCGACAAGATTATTAATCTTTAATGTGATTGCTCCACCGCTACCTGATTCAGCCAGCTTAATTTCATGGCTGATCATTTTACTAATTTGCTTGCGCTGGTTAATAGGCGATACCAGTAAGTGCTGGAAGGGGAATTCCTTGTAGCTGTATTCAATAAAACGGAATACATCGTCGCACTCATTTGCAATCTCAGTATGTTTGGTGAAGAGACTGAAGTCAGTGTAAATACGGGCTGTTTTTTCGTGGAAATTGCCGGTACCGATATGCGCATATTTAGCGATGCCGCCCTTTTCCCGGCGGTGTACCACACACAGTTTGCTGTGGACTTTGAGAGAGCGAATGCCAAAAATCACTTTGATACCGGCATCCTTGAGCACGCGAGCCCAACCAATATTATTTTGTTCATCAAAGCGCGCTTTCAGCTCAACCATGACCGTTACGATTTTACCGTTACGGGCGGCGTTAAGTAGTGAGGTAATAATGCGTGAGTGTTTGGCAACACGGTAAATATTGATTTTTATTTGAGTGACCCGAGGGTCAAAGGCTGCCTGGCGTACAAACTCGGCCATATGATTAAAACTGTGGTAAGGGTAATAAAGCAAGATATCCTGCTGGGATATGGCTTTGAAGGCGCTGTTGTGTCGGGCAAAGGCGTCACTGGTCAGTGGTGGTAGCGGTTTGTTTTCCAGATAATTACGGCCAACGTTAGGGAAACCGATAAAGTCTTTGAAATTACGGTAGCGCCCGGCCGGTAGCATTGAATCATAGTGAGTGAGCCCAAGTTTTTTCTTAAGCATTTTCTGCATCTCTTCGGGCATTTCCGCATCAAACACCAGACGCACAGGTTCTGAATGCAATCGCTGTTTCAGGCCCTTTGACATTTTATCGAGCAGGCCGTCCTCTACCTGATCGTCAAGGTTGTACTCTGCGTCACGTGTTAATTTCATCGAATAACCGCAGATGGAGTCGAATTTGAAGAAACCTCTGAACATCTCATGGAGAAAATAGGCCATGATGTCGTCCAGTAGAACGATATGCTTATGTTTACGGGTTTTTTCTGGTGGTAACTGTACAAAGCGCGGTGTTTCGTTAACAGGAATTTCGACAGCCGCGTATTGGGTTTTATCGCTATCCATTTTTACAACCAGGTAGGTCTTGGTGTCATCCAGGTTGATATTTTTATCAGGACTGTCGCTAATCAGGATAGGGGAAACATGCTGCAGGACATTACTGTTGAAGTAACTTCTCAGCCAATCAATGTGATACGGGGTCAGGTCTTCGGGCAGCGAAACATGGATGTTATGACGGGCTAAATCCTTCAGTACCATCTGATAAATCGTATTAAACTTGCTGCCCAGCTCCATGACTTTATCCTGGATTTGGTGCAGTAAGGCTTCATCATCTTCAAACTCGGAGGAGGGTAAGCGGCTTAACAAAATGCGGCGTTTCAGGTCCGCTACGCGCACCTGGAAGAATTCGTCCATATTATTTGAATAGATGCCCAAAAAACGCATCCGCTCAATCACTGGGTTGGTGGGATCTTTGGCTTCTTGAAGCACCCGCTCATTGAAAGCCAGCCAACTCAGTTCTTTGGGGAAATAACGCACTTTTATGTCGGGAACCTCTTTGCTTATCATCAAACTTTGCCCTTAGCGTGGTATTTAAACGAGCCAGCATATTGATGTTTTGTTGCAGGTATGTGACAGGCGTCAGTTGTTATTGTTTAGCATCATTAACAACTTGCAACAACTTTACATGGGCTGTTGTTTTCACAGGGTGGAGTTGTTCATCTTTGGTCTTTACTGTGGTTTAACCCCCAAGCGGAGGGTTTGTTATTTGAAGTTAACCCCTTTAGGAGATAAAGATGATCAAATTGACATTTGCCACAGCTGCTTTGACAGCCACCCTTACGGCAAGTTTCAGCGCAACGGTTATTGCTGGAGATTACCTTGACGCAGCGGCTATTCGTGATTTGGTGACGGGCAACTCTTTGCATGGTGATTACGACGGCAGTCAGTTCAAACAAAATTTTCATGCTGACGGTAATGTAAAAGTATTTATAGCCGGTGACCGTGTTTACAATGTTAACTGGATTGCCAATGATCGAGACCAATATTGTGAATACTGGGGAGAAGAGTGGGGCTGGTCTTGCTTTAAATTTAAAGCGCCCGTTGATGGCAAGTTGACCGCCGTGAAAGTGGATGATGAGAAATCAGTCTATACATGGAATCTTGAGCAGGGTTTTATTGACATTAACCCTTAGGTTTCCACTTGATGCGGAGTCTTATTGCTCTTTTAAGACTCCGTTTTTTTGAATTATATTATCCTCAAGCCCAACTTTTATAACCGAGTAAAATGCCGTTTTGTCCTGCTATTTTTATTCGAAACCGCTTAAATCTCTTACTACGGCAACAGTAGCTCTAGTTTTGCAGTCACTTTGCCGCTGGCTTTTCCACGATCAATTGTTGCCTGAAGTACGTTAACGCCGTATTGCTGCTGTAATTGGGTTAACCACTTTAGCATGCTGTTGAAATCAGTGTTGTCTAACCAGACTCGCAATCCGCCGTCTGCAAAAGGCTCAAAGCGTTTAAAACTGATGCCGTGGGGTTGTGCTGTTTGTGACGCCAGGCCTAGCATTGATTGGCCCTCAATCAGGCTGGAGCTATCAAGGGTTTTATTGCTCATCATTCTGGCGGTATTTTCGTTAGCCTGCATCCAGGCAAGTAATTGCGCGCGCTCACGGTGGTGGTTTGCAGCGCTATCGGCGTAACGATTAGCGGGCAGAATCAGCGCATAAATAACCACGACCAACGTCATAAAGACAGCCAATACGGTTAGTGCCAGCCGGTCTTGCTGGGGAAGTGACATAAACCGGTGCTTCAGGTGTTGTAGGGTATCGCTTGCCATGTTTTTTCCTTATGTCCTAATAACCCGCTATAGCGTTAGCTTTACACGGCCTTTTATCCATTCACGTTCTTCATTCGCGGAGAGGATGCTGGCGCTAACGTTACGGGCATCAATGAATTGTTTTATGTCTTCAAGCTGTTGCACATCCTTAACATGAATATCCACTAACAGCGTTTGGTTTTCATCGTTATATCGCAGCTGTTGCAGTTGCACGTTGTCGGCATGGTTGAGGTTGGCGATCGCCTCTGCCATGAAACCAAATAGCGGCATAAAACTGGAGTCGCTGTGTACGGCTTGCCCCTTAAGGTGGTTCTGCATCTGTACTTTGACGTTAACGATGCGTTTATCCTGAGGGAACAGTTCGTGATAAAGCGTTTTGATTTCGTCATCAATTTTTACAGTTTGTTGGTTTAGGTAGAAACCGCTGCCGATATCCACAGCCAGCTTTATTAACAGACAAGCACTGGCCGTTATCGCTAGTAAACGCCATTTTGGCGCTTTTTTGTTTTGTTGTTTACTGCTGCTCCGATAATCACCTGTGAGCAGGTTGTGCGGCATTTCATTTTGGTGTTGTTTGAGCCAGTTATGGAGTTGTGTGCAGCAAAAATCAAAATGGTTACTGATAGGGTGCTGTTGCAGAGTGGTGCCGGCTATTTCAAACTGGGTGGTCAGTGCTGCCGCTGCGGCCTGCTGGGTCTCCGAAAGCTGGTGGCTGTCCCATAGCTTACCGGTTTTTATTGCTTCATCATTGCCTGCGCTAGAGCATTGCTCGATGAGTGTCTCGGCAATAAAGGTAAGATTGTCGAATTCTGTGTTAATGACGGCTTGCCCAGGACAAAAGAAAAGGGCTCGCTGCGAGTCCAGCAGTATGTTTAATTGGTTATCCAGAATCAACGCGGCACTGTCCGCTAGTAACCAGTCAGCGTCAATTTGTGCGCTCTTTAAAAGCTGCTGCCAATATTGCATTGCCTGATGACTGACCACTGATACCCGTGTTTTTCCTTCTTGTACCGGTTCGGCACACAGGTGCATGTCTTCAATCGGTGTGGCGATATCTTCTTCGATTAAAAAAGGCAGCGTGCGCTGCAGGTGTCTTTTTTGCCCAGCCGGTACGCTGATGATTGTTTGCACAACGTCATTACCAGGCACCAGCGCAACAATCCGTTTGTCAGGATGGTCGCTGGTTTTTGACATGACATCGGACAGTGGGCACTGGGTATCGCCGGCAATTTTCTGGTTCTGCCCGTCAGAGTCGTAAGAAAACAGCGCCCAGTCGACTGGTTTATTGTCCTCGCTGCCTATCGATGGCAGTTGAATAAAAAGCGTGTGCGTCACGACTGAATTACCTTTATGTGTTGAGGCATTTTCATCAATATTTTATGTGTTTTAGCGACCATTCGTTACTATTTCCCGCTAGCAGGGTTATCTGTTGGTCTAGGCCAGAGGAAACGTGAGTTTCGATCCCGGGAGACCAGTGAAAGTTCGCCGGTGCTGGGCTCTCGATACAGGATGCTTTGCAATCGAATACGGCTGTCAGCGAAGCGTGACTCCACGTAGGCAAGAAAATAGTTGCTGCTGACACTTGCCAGCTGGCTGTTAATTTTGATGCCAGCCAGTTCACCATGGCTGATAAAGCTGTCCATGGAGTCGAAACCATTGCTTTCACGGCTGGTAACTAAAGCCTCCGCCTTTTGCAGGTCCAGTTCTTTGGCGAGTGTTGTTAACACCTCAGCTGATGCGGTATTGATGTTAATGTCGCTAGTCGTTGGCAATACCGTGATATGGGGGGCGAGCAACCTTAATAGCTGGTTGTCCCAACCTTTCAAAAGGGTTAACTCTGACAAGTGACTGAGCGCCTGATTGGCGGTCCGGTAGGGTTTGTCCAAGGCTAAATACTCGTCATCTTCGCTGCCCAGACCTTTTGGCAAACTGTCCCGGTCGAGCCAGTCTAGCAGTGCGTCCAGCCGCTGCTGATCAATATTTAGCGTGGCAAACAGGCGTTTAAACTGCTCGTGGCTGGTGTCGTTAATCTGGCCATCCTGAGATAGCAGGTTATTGATGTTGAGCCGAGAGTTGAGGTCGACCACCTGAATGGTTAATTGTCCCTGATCGAATTTATAAACGGGTTTTAATTTAGCCCAGCGATCTGTGCGTTGATCAAACTCATTTTCTTGATAATCCTGGTGTAATAACTGGCGTACCAATGCTTCGCCGCCCAGCGCGTACTGATAGGCCTGAGCCTGTGCCTGCTGAGCCTGGTTACGTTGAATATGAAAATACAGGCGTGATACCACTTCGCTGGCGATAACGGTGGCGACGGCCGTGACCAGCAAGACAGTAATCAGGGCAACCCCCTGTTGACGAGGATAGGGCGTCACTGCTTTGGTCCTCTATTTTCCTGCGGGTTAGCGGGAGCCTGGGAGGCTGATGACGAGTTGCTTTGTGCGCTATTTCGGTCATGGCTCTTGGCTTGTTCAGCTGAAAATTCGGTCAGCTGGTAGACCCGTTCAATGCTGCCGATGTGTTGGCTATTGATTTTGAGCATGACAGCTCTGGGTAAGGTGTTGCTGGCATTGCTGGTGAGTGGATCCTGCCGCCACTCACTTTGCCACTGCCCTTCATGATCCATGTATAGCAGCTGTAGATCGTCGATGTTACGCATCAAGACCTGTGTATGTGGGGTACTTTCCTGAGCACGATCCAAGACTGTCCAATAGTGGCGCAATAGATGAACGGTTCTATTCATCTGTTGATATTGGTCATTAGTACTGGCGGGCTCGCTGCCCAGTTCATAGGCAACACGTTGTAGCTGGCTGCGGGGCAGTTGTAATGGGTTGCGCCAGCCTTGACGAGTAAATTCGACCAGAAAGCTGTTCTGATCAGTGACCAGGGGCGCTAAGGTCTCACCGTAATTATCACGAACAGGGCGCGCAACCAGCTGACTGAAATCATGGCTGATAATATGCATCGCACGCTCTAGTGTGCGGGTTTGCTGTTGGTGAGCGGTGACTTTGCCCTGCGATAGAATGACAATATCCAGCATGCGATAGGCGGCTAGTCCGATGAGGCTGAAAATGCTCAGTGCGATGAGCACTTCAAGTAGGGTAAAACCGTGTAAATAGCGGGTTGGCGCTGACATCAGTATTGTCCGATATAGCCGCGGAGCGAGGATAAGTGCGCCTCGTCGTCCGCTCGTGACACCTCAACGTCAACACGGCGCAGTGATTTTTCACCGCTGCCGGTTATTGAGGTTGTAATCACCCACTCACGGTTAAATTGATTGATGCGATCTGTGTTATTGCCTAGCGCTGGCCAGTTCTTGGCAAGGCGTAATTCCGTTAATTTGTTTTCTGCGATCCATAACGCGTAGCTTTTTTCTTGCAGGTAAAGGGTCTGGCTGATGCCCTGATTACTTTGTGACAGTAGCGCGATTGCACTGATGGCGAAGACCGCTAAGGCAATCATTACTTCAAGCAGGGTGAATCCGGCCAATCGGTTAATCGTCATGTGGGTAACCGATTCGAATATCGCCCAGGCCGTCACCGACAAGCTGTATGTGGTGTTCGTTATCAGCGCTGCTGAGTTGCAGAGAGAAGGGTGTTATTTCGCCGCTAGACAGTAGCAGTAGCGATGGCTTAAGTTGATCTTGCTGTGGGTTACGTTTCTCTAACTCAAGCTCTTCGGCGCTTTTATTGAGGGCGGCGAGGTCGACCTGGCTACCCTCGGACTGCAAGCTCAGGTTTATTTCATCGGATAGTTGGTAGGCGGCGAAGGCTTCCTGCTCGGCTTTTATCCAGCGTTGTTGGTGGTCATCAAAACGCACTACCTGGTACTCCTGTTTGGCTAATTTGATGCCGTATTCCTGGCCGCTCATGAGTGCTTCATCGGCCGCTAATTGCAGCACTGAGCGAATACGTTGAGCCTCCTGTTTAACCTGTTGGCGGGGATCACCACCAAGGGCAAGCACAGCCATGCCAGCCATCAGGCCAACAATGACCATGACGACCAGTATTTCGACCAGCGTAAACCCGCGGCAGCGCTTCACCATTCAGTCTCGCTATTGTGCTGATTCCCAGGAGGTAATATCGGCATCAATGCCTTCGCCGCCCTCTCGACCATCAGCCCCCAGCGAGTACAGGTCAAAGCGACCATGGGCGCCGGGGCTCAGGTATTGGTACTCGTTGCCCCAGCCGTCTTTGGGCAATTTAGGCAGGTAGCCGTCGGGATTCCAGTTTTTCGCTTCCGGTGAGCCAGCGGGTTTGGTGACCAGTGCCTGCAGGCCTTGGTCGGTGCTGGGGTAGTTGAAATTATCCAGTTTGTAGAGGTTGAGGGCGTTGCTGATGGCTTTGATGTCGGACTTGGCGGCACTGACGCGCGCCTCATCCGGACGACCAAGAATGTTCGGAACGACTAATGCGGCCAGTACGCCAAGGATTACAATGACCACCATAATTTCAATGAGGGTGAAACCTTGTGTGTGCTTGAGGGGTGTTTTTTTCATGGCAAGTCTTCGCAAAGGTTAAGTGATAAGTTGGTTTAAGTTCAGGATTGGCAACAGAATTGCCAGTACGATTAATAATACCGCTAAACCCATGGTAAGCAGCATAAAGGGTTCAAACAGGCCAAGAATAACGCCGATAAAGTTTTGTACATCACGTTCCTGACTGGTGGCGACGCGCTCCAGCATGGCGTCCAGTTCGCCACTGGCTTCACCACTGGCGATCATGTGCACCATCATGGGTGGGAAGTAGTCTGCCTGTTGTAACGCTCGGTGCAGGGAGCTGCCTTCGATGACTTGCTGGGTGGCTTCGGCCACACGTTTTTTGAGCCATTCATTGGACAACACTTGTCCGGCGATGCGCATGGCATCAACCAGGGGCACGCCACTGGCGGTTAAAATGCTGAGAGTGCTGGCAAAGCGGGCAGTATTGATTGTTATCGACAGACGACCCACAAGTGGCAAGTGTAATAGCTGTTTGTGCCACTTGAGACGCAGGCTGGGTTGCTTGAGTAGATAGCGTAGTCCCACGGTGAGGCCAATCAAGGCCAGTAACAGGTAAATACCAAAACCGGCAATAAAATCGCTAAATGCCATTAGCCCAACGGTGAGGGCAGGTAGCTGCTGGCCGGTATCAATAAAAACTTCGACCACATCGGGAACGATGTAAACCATTAAGCCGACAACAATGATAATGCTGAGTAGCAACAAAATAACGGGGTAGAGCAGCGCCATCATGATTTTCTGGCGTGACTCGTGACTGCTTTCGGTGTAATCCGCCAGACGGTTAAGAATTTGATCTAAAAAACCGGATTTCTCACCGGCCGCTACGGTTGCGCGATAAATTGCCGGAAAGGCGCGAGGAAATTCACCCAGCGCATTCGCCAGGGTGTGACCCTCAAGTACTTTTGAGCGCACTGCTAATACCATGCTACGAACCTTGGGTTTGGTCGTTTGTTGGGCAACGGCAGAGAGGGCTTCTTCCAGTGGCAGTGAAGCCTGTACCAGAGTAGCCAGTTGACGGGTCAGCAGAGCCAGGTCGCGTACACTCATGTGTGGGCTGAGCAGGCTGACGAAGGTTTTTTGACGCTGCTGTTTTTCGCTGCTTTCGTCGACGGATAGCGGCGTTAGCCCTTTATCGCGCAATAGTTGACGCATTTGCCGGGGGCTATCGGCCTCCAGAGAACCTTTTTGTTTGCGTCCCTGCGTATCGAGGGCGACATAATCAAAAGCAGCCATAGTCTATTGAGAGGCCCTTGTCCTATCCTTCCTGAGTGACACGCAGCAATTCTTCAAGGCTGGTGATGCCCGTCAGCACTCGATGGCGGCCATCGCTGCGAATACTGGGACTGTGTTGGCGTGCATATCGAATTAACTCAGCTTCGGCTGAACAGTTGTGAATAAGCGTGCGTAGTTCATCATCAATGACCACGATTTCAAAAATACCGGTGCGGCCACGATAGCCGGTCTGGTTGCAGTGTTCGCAACCTTTAGCGCGGTAGATGGTCGCGGTTTCATGGTCGCGTAGATGCAGTTTTTCGCGCTCAGCCTGATCGGGGGTATGGGCTTCTTTACATTCGGGGCATAACACGCGCACCAGCCGTTGGGCAATAACACCGATGAGACTGGAGGATAGCAAAAAGGGTTCTACGCCCATATCGTGCAGACGGGTGATGGCGCCAATGGCATTGTTAGTGTGCAGCGTGGATAGTACCAGGTGGCCGGTTAAGCTCGCCTGTACAGCAATTTCGGCTGTTTCAAGGTCGCGAATTTCACCAATCATGACAACGTCAGGGTCCTGGCGCAAAATGGCGCGCAGGCCTCGTGCGAAGGTCATGTCGGCCTTGGTGTTAACCTGGGTCTGGCCGATGCCTTCAAGGTTGTATTCGATCGGGTCTTCGACGGTGAGTATGTTGCGGCTTTTATCATTCAGTTGGCTGAGTCCCGCATAGAGGGTGGTGGTTTTTCCCGAGCCTGTTGGCCCCGTGACAAGAATGATGCCGTGGGGCTGCTGTAATAGTTCGCGCAGCGTGGCGTTGTCCTTGTCGGTCAAATCCAGAGCGTCGATATCAAGACGGCTGGCCTGCTTATCAAGCAGACGCATCACCACTCGCTCGCCATTGCTGGAGGGGATGGTGGATACCCGAATATCCACTTCGCGGCCAGCAACCCGCAAGGATATGCGGCCATCTTGAGGCACCCGCTTTTCAGCAATATCAAGTCGTGCCATGACTTTAATGCGAGATACCAGTAGTGGCGCAAGTGCGCGTTTAGGCTGAACCATTTCGCGTAGCACGCCGTCCACGCGAAAGCGCACCACTAGCCGCTTCTCAAAGGTTTCGATATGAATATCGGAGGCTCCAACTTTGACTGCTTCGGTCAGTAAAGCGTTGATCAGACGAATGATCGGTGCGTCTTCTTCCTGCTCCAGCAGGTCTTCGGTTTCGGGAACGGAGTCAGCCAGGCTGGCAAGATCCATATCGTCTCCCAAGCCTTCAACCATCTGTATGGTTTCATCGGAGCTGTTTTCATAGGCTTGACTGAGTTTTTCCTGAAACAACTCCGGGCTAACCGTTTCGAATTTAACAGGCGTATTCAGGTAGCGCCTCACCTCGGCCAGAATGACGGGTTTGATGTTGGCCAGGCAGAATACTTGATAGGGCGGCAAACTGCTTGGGTCGACTAAAATACCGTGACGCTTGGCGAAGTTGAAAGGCAGGCGAGCAGGGTTTTGCGTAGCATCTGCTGGTGCTATCGTTTCCGAATGGGGGTTCGCTGACGCAGTCATTTTTCCACCGTACCATGAACGGAGCGATTTACTTTTTTGCCGCCTTTCTTTGGCGAAGGCCTGGGTGCTTCGGCATCAAGTGTCTGGGGGCTTTGGTAATGATCAAAGTCAGGCAATAATGGGGGTTGCTTGGGAATAAAAATACGGTCGCGGTCGCCATTATATTGCTGCTGTTTGTTACGCATACTGTTATAACGGTCACTCGTTAGCTTATTACTGCGTTCCAGATCCGATAGAATCATGGGGTGGATAAACACCATCAGGTTTTTCTTTTCTACCTTGGTGCTGGTGCTTCTGAAGAGCCGGCCAAGCACGGGGATATGGCCTAATACCGGCACTTTACTTTCTACGTTACTGGACTCATCAGAAATCAGGCCGCCGAGTACTAATACCTGGTCATCCTCCAATAGAACATTGGTCTTAATATTGCGTTTGTTGGTGACGATGTCGGCGGTATTAACGACCGAGGTGGTGATGCTTTCAACCGTCTGTTCAATGGCCAGCGTCATTGAGTCGTTTTCGTTAATACGGGGTTTAACTTTCAGGGTGATACCAATGTCCTGACGTTGAATGGTCTGAAACGGGTTGCTGGTTGGTGATGATTCGTTTGTCTCTGAACCGGTAATGAAGGGCACGTTGGAGCCCACCAGAATTTCGGCCTCTTCGTTATCCAGAGTCACAATGGTGGGGGTTGATAAGACGTTAGCTTTGGTGTCGCTTTCCAGAGCACGAATTAAGGCTCTGAGTGAGTTATCCTTGAAATACCCCAGTGTTAGACCACTACCCAAGGTTGGTAATGCGGGCGTGCTGATATTCGCTGGAATAGCGTTGAAGGCAGAAAACTCGCCGTTGCTGGGGGTGGAGGTTTGCCATTGCACACCGAGATCATCGAGTACGCTGTCATTAACTTCGACAATGACCGCTTCTACCAGCACTTGTTTGCGGCGAATATCGAGCTTTTGAACAACGCCCTTCATGGTGTTGAGTAGTGATGGTGGGGCGGTGATGATCAATGCGTTATTGGCTTCACTGGCTTGAATGCTGACCTCGGTACTGTCGAAGGGCTGATCTTTTTCGGCCTTTTGCAGACTGCCGCTAACGCTTTCTAAAATCGGCACCAGGTCGATAGCCTTTGCGTAATACACGTAAATGACCTGTGTATTGCCATCGCCGGATAGCGGTTGATCGAGCTTATCAATCAGCTTAATGATTTGTTGTCGGCTAATTGGATCGCCAGTGATCAAAATGCTGTTAGAGCGTTCATCGGCCACGTAGGTTAATTTGTTGTGGCTGGGCTCGCCCTGTTGTTGCCCCATCAGCTTTTGAATGACCCCAACGATATCGCTGGCGCTGGCAAACTGCAGTGGAATGACTTCGATGTCAATCGTGCCAACACGGTCGATATCTTTAATGATTTTGACGATTTTTGCGACATTTTGTGCGCGATCAGCGATGATCAAGGAATTACTTTGCGGGTAGGCGCCCAGATGAGCAATTTGCGGCATCAGTGGTCTGAGCAGCGAAACCAGTGGTGGAGCCGATACATTGTTAACCTTTACCAGCTGAACAATAATTTCTTCATTTAGCGTAGTTGGGCCCGCATAGCCAGGACTGGATTGTTTAGCCAACGCGTCGGGCAAAATTTTGATGCTTTGGTCGGTCTCGACAACGGCAAAGCCATGCACTTGAAGCACAGACATAAAGACGTCATAAGCTTCCTTTTCGTCAATGGGGTAACCCGCCAGCACCGAAACCCGGCCCTTAACACTGGGGTGGACGATAATGGTTTTATCAATGTGTTTAGAAGCCCACTGAATTAAATCTTTAATGTCAGCATTTTCAAGCGCCAGGGAGACTTCTTCAGCCGATCCGTTGGGGGTCATCACAATTGTTAATAGAGCTGCCGAGAGAAATTTTGGCAAAGAACGGATTAACTGCTTCGGAGTGAATAGTCGCATAGGTATTTGGTTGTCTTGTTATTTTGAATCACGTTGTCTGAGACGTTCGCGGATCTCAGCCAGTGAACCTGGGTTGGACGAATTGCTGGTTGAACCATCTGCACTGCGCTCCGAAGCCCCTGATGAGGAGTATGGATAGTATTGTTCAGTTGGTTCGAAAGAGTGTGCTTCTTCAAACTGGGGTTGATAGTTGTCATAAAGGCCACTGTTCGTCTGCGCGTCAGGCTGATTTCTTTGGAATTGAAGCTTTTCACGCTGACCATTGCGACGGATGATGACGTAGCTGGCATGCACCTCTTCCAGCTTTGCGCCGCCCGGTAAGTCGCTATTAATAAAAAACAGTGTCGCTTTACTGTTTAGGTCTGGGGCAATGAGGGCACTGGCTTTCTCTGCAATACTGTGGGTAAAAGCGCCTTTGAGTGCCAGTCGAAGATTCGTTTCTGGAATATCTTGAGGGCTCTGATCTGGCTCGACCACCTCGGTTGGCGGAGTGCCAAACAGGTTCATATTGATGATGTCCTGTTGCTCTAGCGGGCTTTCAAATACGGGCTCAACTCTCGATTGAGCTGTTGTTAGTGGCTTGGATTCCTCAAGAATTAGTCGTTGGTAAGCATGAAAGGAAATGGCCCCAACAATAAGCAGCGCGATAGCCAATAGCACGGGCGGCTGTGTCAGGGGCGCAGCTATCTTGTTCGCTAAATTTGAAGTGCTCACGCAATTCCTTTGTTGGTTAGTTTGGTTATTTTTCAACCTGTGACTGTAGTATGACGGTTTTGTGTTTCAGTTTTGAGGCGCTATCCAGCTTGGGTTGAGGTTGTTTTGATTATTGTCATTATTTGATGAAATGGCTAGTGAGTATGATTGTTTCGTCTGTAGTTAGGGCATGATTACATGCCTACCTCAAAACAACATTAAACAGAGATTGTTAACAGAATTATGAAATTAGCCTAACAATTGTTTCAAGTTGTTAACTTTTTGTGACAGCATTTCCACGCTCAATTGGGCTACTTATAAAAGTAGCAAAGCAAAAGGACTTTATTCTGTCACCCATAATCCCCTCAACGTAGCTTGTAATATTCGATGATCCAATTGGAGCATTGATTATGTTCGAAATTTTGGACGTTTAGATGAAGAGTATTTTTTTTCGAATTTACATTGGTAGCTTGTTAGCGGCGTTAGCTGTGGGGTTGGCGGGTTATATTATTTTGCAGGTGATGAACGGCTCTCGATTGAGTAACTATTTGGAAAATGTTGCACGCGGGACGTTCACGCTAATTGCTCAAGGCGCGCAGCGCCATGAGTCGAGGGAGCGTGAAGCGTGGCTGCAGGCGGTGGGCAGTCTTGCTGATTTAAAATTTGAACTGATTAATTCAGTTACCGGGCTGCCAGATTCAGAACAATTGCGGTTGTCGAAGGGGGATGTTGTTGTGATCCCTAAGGTGGATCATCGAGCGGCTGATGTGTATGTGTCGCTGCCAGCCGGTGACGAACAATATTTGATTACACGGGTGGTCGATATTAATGCTCAGCTGGCGCGTGTTACGGCATTGCTGCTTCTCCGTGAGCTAGACCGAAGTGCTGATCGTGATCAGCGATTAATACAGTTAAAAAAGGGCTTTGGTTACCCGGTTGATCGAATAAGTAAGGCTGAGGCGAAGCTATCAGCTGCCCAGCTGCGAAGCCTCAAGCGTGGCGATGTGCTGGTTGATATTAGTGAAACCGCTGCCAACCAACCGGCTATTCAAGTGTTTGCGCCCTTTGGTGATGGTGACGATGTACTCAAACTCGGGCCGATTCCTCTGTTTGAGTGGTACCCATTAGAAATCCTATTAATGGTCGGCGTTAGCATTTTACTGGCGCTGGTGGCCGCGGCTTATTTGTTAATGCGGCCATTACAAAAGCGACTGGCAAGAATTGCTGCTGCGGTGAGCGCCATGGGGGACGGCGACATTGAGCCCGATGTGCCTGTAGAAGGAGATGATGCACTGACCAGCCTGGCACGCCAAATTAATGCGTTGGCAAATCGGGTACAGGGCTTATTAGCTTCTCAGCAGGAGTTAACGCGGGCTGTGTCTCATGAATTGAGAACACCTGTCTCGCGGCTGAGTTTTCGCCTGGCTATGCTTGAGGATGAGGTTGGCTCCCATGAGCGGTTCGAGGGAATAAATAAGGATTTGCAGGATCTTAATACCCTGATCGATGAGATTATGGTGTATGCCACGCTTGAGCAGGGTGAGCCGGAGATGCAAATGGAGTATTTTGACGTCTCTGAAATGATTAAGACCATTGAATCTGAGGAGTATCGTGCCGACCGGCGTGTGCAGGTCAGTCAGCAGGTGCTGACAAACACCACGGTTTATGCTGACCGTTATTATTTAAAGCGCGCGCTGAAAAATTTATTTTCAAATGCCCTGCGTTATGCCGAGTCAGAGGTCAGCTTTGTCTATATGCAGAATGAGGGGCAGTACTGCATTGCTGTACGGGATGATGGTCCGGGTATTCCAGCTGATCAGGGGCGGCAGGTGCTTAAGCCTTTTTCTAAACTGGATAGTAGCCGTTCTGAAACCTCTGGAAATTATGGGCTTGGCCTATCGATTGCAGATCAGATTATGAGTTGGCACAAAGGCCGAGTGATGATTAATAGTAATAAAGACGGCGGTGCCGATTTTGTGCTGACCTGGCCCAAAGAACAGGCTGTATATGCTCAATAATTCAGTGCTACGTTTTGATACATTTGTTAAATGTCGCTTGGATATTCGTTGATTTAGAATTGTCGGCCGATGTTAGCTGGCATGTTGCTGCTAGTTTGAAATCCATGGCCTAGAGACCACTCTTATTATCTATGAGTAATGAACAGATACTACTGGTAGAAGATGACGTTGAGTTGGCGGCATTGACGGCTGACTATTTGCGAGGCCATGGTTATGAGGTCGTTATTGAGCATAATGGACTGATGGCCTCTCAGCGTATCCCTGCTGAAAACCCGAAAATGGTTATTCTGGATGTGATGCTGCCGGGTATGGATGGTCTGGATGTTTGTCGCACTGTCCGCGAGAGCTATCGTGGACCGATACTCATGTTAACGGCGCGCACCGATCAAGTAGATCAAATCTTAGGGTTGGAGCTGGGTGCCGATGACTATGTTTGCAAACCTGTGTCGCCAAGACTTCTGGCCGCACGGGTGAAGGCATTATTACGGCGCCAATATCCAGCCAATGAAAGTCAGAACACTAGTGCTGACAGGCAGTATTTAACTTTTGGCAATTTGAGTATTGATAATAATTCCCGGTCGGTGACACTGAATGACGCGATGCTGGATTTAAGCACCCTCGAATATGACATGTTGTGGTTATTGGCGAAGAATGTTGGTCGGGTACTGTCGCGTACGGAGGTTTTTGAGGTGTTACGGGGCATTGAGTATGACGGGCAGAGCCGGTTCGTGGATATTTCCATTTCCCAGCTGCGTGCCAAGCTGGGGGATAATCAAAGTAAACCGGCGCGTATTAAAACAATTCGCTCCAAGGGTTATTTATTTGTAGGTTGATTGGCATTAACCCGAAAAGTGGCGTGGAAGCTGGGAGGGGCGAATTCGTGCTGTAGGTTCAGCTTGTTGATGTTATCTTGGTTTAATAAGACCACCTGTGGGCCGACATGTTTTTGATAGGGCGCCTTTTCCAGAATTCTAACGGCCTGGTCGATTGATAAGCGGCCCTGCAGCACGGGTGAATCAGTCACGCTGGCGACGATGCGGTTTCTTCGAATGCCTCTGAAAACACCCGGTGTCAGATAGGTCGACAGTATTTTTGTTTGGTTATACAGTTTTTTTTCACGGAGAATACTGATGGCCGCCTCGGCCATGAGGGCGTTGCCAACGATATAATCAATGTGTGGGTTTTCCTCAATAGCTTCCTGTACCAGAGTGCGCTGAATCTCTTTGCCAGTGTCGCCCCATTTAGTGGTTACGATCTCAATAGCACTGTTTTCTATGCCAGCCATAAACCCGGCATGATTAAAATAAACCCAGCCTGATCCCTGTGGGCCAGGTAACCAGGCGATTTTGACTGGCTTAGAACCTTTAGGGTGTTTGTCAGCCAGGTATTGACCGAGCATTTTCCCCATTTGTTGCCATGAAACGCCGGACTTGGCTGAAATGCCTTGATCGGCAATATCGTTGACGGTTGCCAGCACAGGCATTTTTTGGGCGATGGCTTCGATGCTGCTTGTCAGATCCTCATAGGAGACAGGGCCAATAATCAACGCGTCGTTATCCTGGTCAGCACAGCTTTCGATTTGCTCAATTTGGCGTTGCAGGTTGGGGTAGCCGCCAGCGTCAACGATTTGAATTTCGATGCCTAACCGTCGCGCTTCTTCAACCATGCCGTAGTTGACGTTAAGCCAATAGGCGTCTTTTAAATGAGGATAGGCAATACACAAACGCCAGGGCTTTGATGCTTTGCTAATCGGATGATAGTGGATGGTTTTGCTGGGACTTTGGTAATTAAAAGGTTGTTGCCAGGTTACCACGGGCCAGTTACTTTCTGCTTGGCAGATGGGCAACACGAACAGTAAAAGCAACGCTAAAAATTTCATGGGCAGGGCGGCCGTGGAGAAGCTGTTTATTAGATGCCTGTTAGGGTACACGATCGTGTCTGAATGTGAATGTTATATCGATAAAGAGGCGGCCAATTTTACCAGGAATAGAGAGCGGTAATTGTATCTTGATTAAAGGTCTGGTTGCCGTGCTATGGTGTCAATTGTTAAAACCCCGCTGAATAGGATGCAGGCAAAGGTTTGTTATATGGGCTTTTTTAAGGTCGGTATTGGTAATAAGTTGTTTCTGGGCTTTGCGAGTATGATCATTCTCTCGATCATTACCTCGTTTGTTCTTTGGGATCGCTTTCAGGATATTGCGGCGTCTCAAACTTCGGTTATTGAAGATGCAATTCCGGCCATGGTTGAAGCTCAACGCCTCACAGAACTTAGTGCCGGCATTATTGCCAGTGCGCCTGAGCTGGTAAAGGTGAGCACTGAGCCGGAGCGGGAAAGGATTTTTTTAGATATTAAATCCAGAATCCGTGAAATTTATGCGTTGCTGGCAAAGTTTGATCGTCATGGTTTTAGTCGCGAGCAGATGGATAAGCTGAAGACCACGATTAACCGCGTCATTGAGAATGTGACTCAGCAAAATAATTTGGTGATGAGGCGTCTTAAACATGAGCGTCAGAGCCGAGTGTTAACGAGAAACTCCATCAATGCCATTAAGCAGTTGTCATTAATTGCCGAATCTCTGGTCGCGAACACAGGTGCTTCCACAACCGCTGTGTTGTCAACTGTTTATGATTTGATTGAACCCGCTACTGACGCTGAAAAGGTTTATGAAGTACTTGATCGCTTAATTGAAGTAGAGTTTGACGGCTTAGAGCGGATGTTTGAGTTAAGGCTGCGATCGTCCATTTTACGTGATCAGGTACAACAACTCAGTACGGAGCTGGATCCAGCCATGGTTGACCGTATTGATCAAGAGGTCCAGGCATCGCTGGCTATTTTAGAGCGACGTATCAACGATATTAATGATCCGGGACGTTTTGAGCAGGCTAATGATTTGAAGGCTCAACTCGTGACGGCGATGCAGCCGGGAAGTCGTTATGGTTTTCGTACTACGCGCGATGCCATTATTAATGGTCTGGCTCGAAGTGATAGCCTGAGCAGTAACAATCACGCTCAGTTAGAAGTCTTAAACAGTGTGACCGAGAACCTGCTGAGAAAAAGCCAGCAGGTTATTGTTTCCGCAACGGAAAACGCCGAACAATCGGTTTACAGGGCGCGCATTGCGCTGGGCCTGTTTGGCATATTGACGCCCATCATTCTGTTGATCATTTTTTCCATTTACGTGCGCAGTATTATTAAACGTATTACTGCACTTGAAGCAAGAACCCATGCGATCGCCGGTGGTGACTATTCGATTGATATTGATGTGAGTGGTCATGATGAGCTTTCTAAAATGGCACGCGCGGTGCAGGTTTTTAAGGAAAATGCTATTGAAAAGGTGCGCCTGGATAATGACCTGAAAAAACATAAACAGGATTTGGAAAAGACCGTTAAGGATAGAACGCTGCAACTACAGCAAACCAATAGGGATTTGATTGAAGTAGCTGCCAAGCACGAAACTGCGCGTAAACAGGCCGAGCAGGCCAGTCGAGCAAAAACTACTTTTCTGGCCATGATGAGCCATGAAATTCGGACGCCCATGAATGGTATTTTGGGCACGTTGCGGTTACTGGATAAAACCAGCTTGAGCGAAAAGCAGCGTTATTTTACCAATATTATTAATTCTGCGAGTCGTTCTCTGCTCGATATTCTTAACGATGTGCTGGACTTTTCTTCTATCGATGCGGGGAAAATTGAAGTCGGTCAGTTGCCCTTTGATTTGCACGCCCTAGTTGATGAGGTGATCACTCTGATGGCGCCGACCGCTGAAGAAAAGGGGCTTTATTTAAAGGCAACCTTTGATACGGATATTGACCGCCCGCTTAAGGGCGATCCCAGCAAATTGCGACAGGTGTTACTGAACCTGATTACGAATGCCATCAAATTTACTCAGCAGGGTGGTGTTGAGTTGCGCGTTAACACCCAGGAGGTGGCAAGTCATCAGGTTGAGCTTCGTCTTGAAATCATTGATACGGGGATTGGTATCGATGAATCGATGATGGAAGCCATTTTTGAACCCTTTACTCAGGTTAATACCTCGTTAACCAAAAAAGAAGGTGGCATTGGTCTTGGCTTAGCTATTTGTCAGCGCTTGATGATGGCAATGGGCGGGACCATTGAAGCGTCCAGAGCTGCGCATGGCGGAACCTGTATGGCGGTGCAGCTAACACTTGATATGTTAAGTGATGAAGGTGACCAACTATTTAAACATTATGAGGGAGACAGGAACCCTAATACACTGCAGCCGTTGAAAGTGCTTTTGGTTGAGGATGATGACATTAATCGTATGGTAAGCCAGTCATTTCTGGAGGAGTTTGGCCATCAAGTCAGTTCGGCAACGACGGCTGAGAAAGCGATTGAAATGTTTGCTGAAAGCCACTTCGATATTATTCTTACGGACATCAGTTTGCCTGGCATGGATGGCCTGGAGCTTACCAAGCGAATTCGAGCGTTTGAGGATCCTGATAAGGCGAATATTCCCGTTGTGGCGATTTCAGCCCACGTATTGCAGCAGGAGGTGGATTATTATCAGCGCTCAGGGATTTCAGCTTTTTTAGGTAAGCCCTATGAACCTGAAACCCTGAATCAGGTATTACAGCGCTGTTTTAATTATAAAGTGGCAGATCAGTCTGCTGTCTATGAAGTGCCAGCAGTCGAAAAGGTCGATTGTCGAGAGATTTTGCGACGAGATGCCGAGGTGATTGGGGTTGAGATGGTTGATGAGATGGTGGCGTTATTCTTTGATACCAGCCGCGAAACCATCACCATGATTGAGGCCGCTTTTGCCGAAGCCAATTGGCCGGAGCTGGCAAAACAGCTGCATAAATTAAAAGGCGCTGCTGGCAGCGTTGGCCTTAACGAGCTTTGGCTGTTGCTTCAGGAGCTAGAAACGGCGGCTAAAACGGAAAACCCTGAGTTGCTGGTTGATCACTACCGCCAACTGGCAGATATCTATGAACAGGCCTGCAGGATACTGGCCACACAGTGGCATGAGGTTAAGTGCCAGCTAAGCGCTGACAAATAGCTTTATTCAACGTTTTCTTGGTGGTCGCCTTGCTCCGGCGGTGAATCACTGACGTCGCTGGCTAACACATAACCTTCGCCGTAAATGGTGAGTAATAACTCCGGGGCTTTTGGGGTTACCTCTATTTTCTCGCGCAAGCGTTTGATGAGAACGTCAATGGTGCGGTTGTCAGGTTGCCAGCTGCGATGGGTTACCAATGCCATCAGTCGATCGCGCGACATGACGGTTTTGGGGTGTTTAACCAGCGCCGCGAGTAGTTCAAACTCACCGCGTGTCAGGTGAACCTTATCGCCGTTTTCTTTAAGTAACTTACGTTGAGTTAAGTTGATTTCCCAACCGGCAAAATAAAGGCTGTTTTGATCGGGTAGTGAGCTGGCTTGAATGCTTAGGCGGCGTAACACGCTTTTAACGCGAGCCAGCAGTTCGCGTTCGTTAAAGGGTTTGGTGACATAATCATCGGCGCCGATTTCAAGCCCTAAAATCCGGTCTATTTCGGTGTCGCGACCGGTGACCAGAATGATGCCTAGTTCAAACGTCTTGCGTAACTCCATGGTTAGTTCAAGCCCGTCGGCATCGGGCAGGCTGATATCCAACAGTAATAAATCAATATGGTGGCGGCTCAGCATTCGCTGCATTTCTTCGCCGTTGCTGGCAGCGGTCACGTCGTAACCAGCAGACTTAAAGTAGCCGACTAACTTAGTACGGGTGACGGGCTCGTCTTCGACGATCAATAAATGGTAAGTCCGTTCTGGCATGGGCGAAACCGCTAATTATTTAATTGTTTTTTATTATCAATAATTTGCTCTGCATTCTGTCGGGCTGCTTCTGGCTTGTAAAGCAGGGATTATGGCCTGTTAATGTGTTTTAACAATTGATAACGCACTGTTCGTTTTTGTTCATGGGCGTATTAACGATCTGTCTTTACTCTGGTTTTATCCCTGGAAAGGTTGGTTGATTCAGTTAGAAAACTGATTTTTCCCAAAGTTTCGATTTTTGAATGATGAATCGATGGTGTTGAGGGGTGGTGGGCGAACTCAATGAGATTGATACCGCCTATAAAATTTTTGCGACGGGGATTTCCCTGGTCGCAAAGCGATATAACAAGGGGAAGACTTATGTTTAAGAAGCTTGTGTTTACAACGGGTCTTGCAGTCTGTGCGGCCGCTTCGACTTCTGCCTTTGCGGGCGGTGATTGTGGTGATCTCAGTTCTGCAGGGCAAAATTTAAGCAGCCTGAACCCGTATTACTATAACGGCGGCGACGAAAATGGCGTTACTGATTCGGGTATTCCACATTTACCTGCGTTTTATGGTCATATGCAAACTAACAATACTTACCGTTTCTTTAACGTCAATGAAATGGTTGGCACCATGATTGGTGAGGGTAAACACGGTATGTGGCGTTACCAGGATAACGGTACGGTCAGAGAGTACCTTAAAAATGGTGGCACAGGCCTGCCCGCGTCAGTGCTTGGCTCTGTGCAGGATCCGGATGCCGCAACATTGGCCGCACTGGAAGCTAACTATACGCACCATGACCCAGCCGGCAGCTGGGGCACTTACCGTGCTGATGGTGACCAGATTAATGATAATGGCACGTCCGATCCGTCCGATGACTATCTGAACTATGTTGACCTGACTATTAGCCACGCTAAATATGATAATAAGCCTGGTGGTGGTTATGACAACCATGTGCCGATTGATTTGCCCGGCTGGTATTGCACCATGTCAGGCCCAGAGTATCCAAATGCTCGCGCGGCAATGCGCTTTGCCTTTGCCCAAGATGGAGCCAATCAGGTTGGACCGCTGGGTAAACGGGCTGGTCTGGATATTAAGGAGAATTATCTGAACGTGCTGCGCCTGGAACTGTTCCCGGATGCTAATGCGTGGGTAAACACATCGGGGAATGTTGATGTGATCGACTATCAGCCTGTTGATGCAAAACGAACACCCTATGAGCTTTACCTGGTAGAGCGACCATTCTTCAACGAAGAGTACCTGTTTTACGTCATTGTATTCGCTGACCGCAATCAGCGTGGTCGCAACTTCAGCTATGTTCGTCCCGATGGCGCTTATTATGAGCACCTGATGGAGCGAAAAGCGAATGGCGAAAATCTTCCCTGGTTTAATACTCGTTTGAACAAGCGTCACCCTAAGTTTGCCATTCAGCCTGAAGAGTCGGCCTCTAATGGTTACGGTCACCAACATAAAGGTAAGCGTCGTGCGACACCTGTTAACCTGTTTGGTACTCACCACCCAGGTGGTGTAAACCCGGCAACGGGTAATAATTACACCATTCCAAATGGTGCATGTCCTGCCATGGGCGGTGACTATGGTGCGGCTTATTATGGCGCAGCATGGCCAAACAACTACCAGGAAATTACACCGCTATGTGATGCTGTAATGGTAGACATTAAAGCCTTCATCAACCTAGATGGTGCTGATTGGAACGATACCGGTAAATATCTGGCCAATGCCACTGTGGATGGACAACAAAATGTTGGTGACCATGATAGTGATGGCAATCCACAAACTCGTGGTTATGTTGATGTTCCAGGCCAATACGGTGCTTATACTGATCCCTACTTGCTGAATAAAGGCACTAGGAACCCTGAAGCCTTTACTGCAACAGGTACTCAAAGTAAGTACTATGTTGAGTCTCAAGAAGCGGTATCAGCTAAAGAGTCCTTACCCTTCACACCGGGCCTATAATGGCGCGCTAATGACTGACTTAGTGTTCCCTGCATAGGGTGATATTAAAAGCCCCGCTTGAGCAATCAAGCGGGGCTTTTTTGTTTATGTCGATCATATTCTTACGGTAAAAACTGCAATACTCACTCTTTGCTTGCTATTGCATGTGTTTCAAGGACAATAAGCAGCCTTTTTATTGTTACTCTCGGGATTAAACATTTGTAATGCGTTTAGCTTTGTTTTTATTAGTTGCAGTTGCTTTTTTGCCGCTGTTACTTAAATCACTAACTGAATCGCCATCGCCGTCCTTTAGCCTTAATCAGGTGGGACAGTTGGTTGAATTGTCTGCTGACGAATTATCGCAAGAATATCGCCAACAGTTTGCCTCCTCAGGCGTGACGCGCGAAGTTCACAGTGCTGTGATGGTTAAGTTAGGCAATGGTAATCTGCGCGCCTTTTGGTATGGCGGGGCGCGTGAGGGAGCCAAGGATGTTTCCATTTATACGGCAGAGCTCGATTTGCAGAGCAATGAATGGCTTGATGAACGTGTGTTGGTTGAGCGCCATGCTACGGCGCAGCAGTTAGGCATTTACCTGCGAAAAATTGGTAATCCGGTCACCTTCCGCGATGGTGATGAGCGGCTGTGGTTGTTTTTTGTCAGCGTATCCGTAGGTGGTTGGGCAGGTAGCACGATTAATTTTATGATTTCTGATGATGACGGTCAGAGCTGGACTACACCTAAGCGCTTGATAGCCTCGCCAATTTTTAATTTAAGCACGCTGGTTAAGGGCGAGCCCTTCCTGTACACCGACGGAAGTATTGGCCTGCCGGTTTACCATGAAATGATCGGTAAATTTGGTGAGTTAATACACTTGAGTTCTAGTGGTGAGGTGTTAGATAAAGTTCGCCTAATGTCGGGGCGAGTTAGTTTGCAGCCCATTGTTCTACCCAGCAGTGATCAGCATGCGCGGATTTATATGAGAAATGCCACCGACGCGCCAGATAGTACGTTGTTTGAAACCTGGACAACTGATGCCGGGGAAAACTGGGCTCCTGTGGTTCGTAACGATTTACCCAACCCTAATGCAGCGATAACGGGGCTTCGCCTTGATGATGGTGGCTTGCTGCTGGTCATTAATAATCAGCATGATAAGCGCAATAATCTGTCCTTGATGCATAGCGTTGATGACGGTGATAGCTGGCAATTGCTATATCAATTTGAGCAGGAAGAAAACACGCCAGAGTTTGAACACCAGTTTGCTTACCCCTCTCTGCGGCAATCAAGCGATGGTGATTTCCACGTAGTTTATACCTGGAATAAGGAGAGGATTAAGCATATTCGCTTCAATCAGCGCTGGCTGCAGCAACGAATGGAGGAGGCGCTATGATGATGGAAACAGGCATTGGTATTCTTGCCGCGACACTTTTATGGCTGGCGCTGTTGGTCAAATTGACCCGGCGTTGGTTGCCTAGAAAACTGCTGCTGGTGGTTTTGCTTGTGGGGCTAGCGATTGCGCTGGTGCCCTTTAACAGGTTACATGTTGGCGGTTATATTTTCTCCTTAACCAGTTACCTCAGCGTTTCTAGTGTCATGTTGCTGTTGGGCTTTCTTTTCGCCAACCTTGTCGGTGAGCATTGGCGCGGGTTTAATTCGCTGTGGCAGTCCCGGCAACAGTGGACCGCTATCCTTATTTTTTTTGCGATAGCAGGTTTGTTTTTGTATCCCATGACAGCAGGTTTGACGTTATTTGATCCTTATCGATTAGGTTATCTCGGAACGCCATTATCGGTTGCTCTGGTAGTTTACCTTTTTGGCTGGGCACTGCTGTGTGTTGTTAAACGATGGTATCTATTGTTGCTGTTGTTATTAATGTCGGTGATCGTTTATTACCTCAAATGGTTACCTTCACTGAACCTTTGGGATTATGTGATTGACCCGCTGGTTGTGATTTACTCGATCTTTAGTCTTTTAAAATCTGGAGGCTGTTGGTTGCTCAGGCGCGAACCCTCCACTCAACAGGTATCTTGAAATGACGTTATCTTTAACTGAAAAGCTGATTATGGCGATGGTGTTTGTGCTGCTTTTGGTCGGTATGGGGCTGTCGCATGTGGATCATGGCTTTTTTCGCGAAACTTATGTACGTGAAGATGGTTTTATTGAGTGGTTAACGGTATTGGGCTTGCTGCTGTGTGCGGGGGCGACGCTTTATCGAGCTGTGACGTTATGGGGCCAGAAAAAACCGTTGTTTATTGGTACATTAGTTTTTGTAACGCTGGTGTTTATTTTTGGTGCAGGGGAAGAGATTTCCTGGGGACAACGTATTTTCAATGTTGAAACCACTGAGTTTTTTGAGGAGCACAACGCGCAGGGTGAAATGAATCTGCATAACCTCAAGGTAAACGGTGTAAAAATTAACAAGCTGATTTTTGCTAAGGGGCTGGGCATTCTTTTCCTGATATATTTGGCGGTATTGACGCCGCTCTACAGGCGTAAAGAGGGGGTGCGACGTTTCCTGGATCGTTTGGCATTCCCTGTGCCTCAGAACTACCACATCATTGCCTATGTGGTGGCGTTGATCATTGTTGAAGGTCTGACCGATTCCTCCAAGCGCGGCGAAATGACCGAGTTTGCCATTACCTTTGTGGTATTTCTGAACTTGATGTATCCCGGCAACCGAGCATTGTTTGAGCCCAATAGCGGCAAAGCTAACTCCTGATCAAGGATGGGCAGCTGATTTAGGTTTTTAGATTCAGCTGCTCACTGCGTTCCTGCGCAAGTTGATCGGTTATATCCGCCTCTTTGATGCCGAGCTTGAGTAAAACCTGCTCACCGATCACCAGGCTAGCCTCCAGCATTTCCGGAATGACCTGATCCGCTCCCAGCGCGATTAACTCACTGAAATCGCCACTTTCAGTACAACGCACAATGATGGGCAATTCAAAGCCTGCAGAGCGGATATGCTCGACGGTATTTTTTGCCACCTCGATGGTGTGGAAGGTCAGAATAGCCATCCGTGCGCTGCTGATATGGCAGCTGTGCAAAATATCAATATTGGTACAGTCGCCATACACTACGTTGTAGCCCTGTTGGCGCTCTCGGCTGACGCGATCAACATTTTGGTCGACTGCAATGTACTGCACCTTATTAGCCTGTAAGAGGTTAACGAGAGTATGACCAACACGGCCAAAACCGCCGATGATGACATGGTCATGGTTGGGCAGATCCATGCTGTGCTGTTCTTCGCGATCGCCCGGTCCACCGAGTAGATTCCAGAGTGTTTGACTGACTCGATCCTTATGACGAATGAGGAATGGGCTGGCAGCCATGCTGAATATAGCCAGCAGAATGATAAAGGAGGCCTGCTGTTCGGGCACGACTTTATGCATAATCGCCAGCGCCATTAACGCAAGGCCAAATTCGCCGGCCTGGGCCAAATTGAGCCCGGTTTGCAGCGCGTTGTGTTTGTTGTCTCCGGCTAACTTGACCATGAAGCTGATTAGCAGCGCTTTGGTGAGGATCAGTGCCAGTGTAAACACCAGAATACGCGGCCAGTATTCGAGAAGCAGGTCGACCTGAATAACCATGCCGATAGTGACGAAAAACAGCCCCAGCAAAATATCTTTAATGATGCGAATGTCACTTTCGATCTGGTGACGGTAGTGACTTTCGCCCAGCATCATACCTATGACAAAGCCACCGAGTGCCATTGATAGGTGAAAGCTGTGGGTAATCCATGCCGCCAACATGACAATCACCAGTGTACTGAGAACGAACACCTCTTCAGACTGTGCTCGGGCGACTTCTTTATACAGTGGCGGTAACAACCATTTTCCGACACTAAGCAGAATGATGATTAACAGCAAGCCTTTCAACAGGGCCCAGCCAAGGGTTGCCCATAATGAACCATCGGCACCTCCTGCGAGGACAGGCACCAGAATTAAAAACAGCACTGCGGCAAGGTCCTGGAATAACAATACGCCGACCGACAACTGGCCATGGCGGCTGTGAACTTGTTTCAGCGAACTCAGCTCTTTGGTCACGATGGCCGTTGATGACAGCGCCAGTGCGCCCGCGATGATGATGGCCGCTTCAATACTGGCGCCCCATAACCAGGTAGCACCGCCAAAAAATAGCGTACAAAAGATGACCTGCACGCTGCCCAGGCCAAATACGGATGAGCGTAAGGCGATGAGTTTGGGCAGTGAGAATTCAAGCCCCAGTGAGAACAAAAGAAATACCACGCCAAATTCGGCGAGAAATGCAAAATCTTCGGGATTGTGGACCCAACCCATTACATGCGGGCCAATCAGGCAGCCTGCGATCAGGTAAGCAATAATATTAGGCAGGTTGAGCCGCCTTAATGCCACGGTGGCAACCAGAGAGGCGGCAAGAATGGCTAATAGTTGTTCAAAAAAATGCTGTTCCATTTTGCGGACGCTATCTCATGTTATTGGTTGGCTCAGTATTATAGGTGATCGGGGCAAAATTAATATTAAACCGGTGAAGTTACAGGGGTGTCCCGGGACTTTATAATGCGCAACCCACGTGGATAGAGAAAGACATGCAAACAGAAATAATACTTGGTTTTTATACCCTGTTGACGTCGACTCTGGCGGGCATGATGGGGTTAGGTGGGGGCACCTTGTTAATTGCCATCATGCCAGTTTATCTGCCGGGCAATGCGATTGTGCCGATCCATGGCATTGTGCAGCTAGCCAGTAATTCATCGCGCATGCTGTTTTCATTAAACGCGGTGGCCTGGAATCTGGTTGGTCGCTTTATTGTGGGATCTTTGTTTGGTATTGCCGTGATTGGTTTATTACTGGCGAATATTTCCACGCGTTATATCCCCGTTTTTATTGCGCTCTATATTTTGCTGAATATCTGGGTGCCGCCGTTCAGCCGATTGGTTCGAAAATATGAAAATTTTTATATTGTTGGCCTGGTTCAGGGCGGGCTTGGATTATTGATTGGTGCGACCGGTCCGTTGGCCGTGCCGTTGTTGGTTAAGACGTTGGCGGGGGATAAGGATCGAGTGGTGGCCACCAATGCCTTTTTTATGGGCTTTAGCCACTTTGCTAAAATTATTGTCTTCGGGCTGATCGGATTCTCCTTTGGCGGGTACCTGTGGCTATTGGTCTTTATGATTGTTGGCGCGATTGTTGGGTCCTGGCTTGGCACTCGGCTACGCGGGAAAATTAATTCGGAATTATTCGCAAAGCTACTTAATTACGTGCTGACGGGGCTGGCCTTTAATATGTTGTATCAGGTGCTGGTAGTCTGACTTGTCAGCGTTGTGTGATCGGCGTAGTGTTTTAGGTGTGTAGGTTTTGTTTGTAATTTTCATCGGAGGATAATATGACCGCTAACACCTATAAGTATGTTGAGATTATTGGCAGCTCCACACAGAGTAGTGATGACGCCGTCAATAACGCTATTTCTAAAGCCTCTAAGACGCTCGATCACCTTGAATGGTTTGAAGTTGTTGAAACCCGTGGGCATATTGTTAACGGGCTGGTAGCCCATTGGCAGGTCACCATTAAAATTGGTTTTCGGCTTGATTAATAACGCGGTTAGTTTTTAAGTTTCTGAGCCAAATGGTTGCAATGGCCATTTGGCATTTTTATACACCTGTTTAGGTGCCTCTCAATAGGGGTGCTTCCTTTGTAATACCTATTTGTAGCTATTTTTTTACTTAGTGTGCTGGTTTTTTGGCTTAAGAAAAAATCCCTTTGGCCGACAGACATTACTGTGAATTTGGCTCAGTAAATGAATAGGTTCTTTTGAATTCAGCAGGTTATCTTTTTGGACAGAGTATATAAGCGTGTCTATCCTTGCCTATCAGACAGAGTATGTTGGGCTTGCAAGGATCTGCCAGGCTGTTGATATGAGAAAGGACTTAAAACACAACCGGGTGAAGTACCAATGATTAAAAAGTTCTTTGGTGGTAATGATAAACAACAAACGGAAGCTGTTGAGCAGGATGCAGAGCAAGAGGCTCAACGGCGGGAACGGTATTTGGCAGATATACTCGTTTCCCTGGCAAAGGGAGAGGATGTCGATTTGCCAACGGGGATGTCACCAATAGAAAAAGCGATTCGTCAGGTTGGAGAGACGTTAGGCGATAGAAAGCATGTGATTAACGGTATGGTTGATCTGACAGAAGAATCGGGGTGCTTACAGCATTTTGCCAAGCAAAGTGAGCAGGATCAAAACCAGGCCATCAATGAAGTTTATCAACGTATCAACCGACAGCGCAGCTTTCTTGAAAGTACCCGGGATAATATCGAAAACAGTATTTCCTCTTCCTCTGAATTAAAACAGAACACATCAGTGATGTTGACTGATGTGGGCGTAGATATTGACCAGGGGTTGGTTAATGTTAATGAGGCCTTGAATCAAAAGGCTGAAGCCGCGACGAAGGTGCTTGCTAATATTGGCGATATTGGTCGTCGATTATCACTGTTGGCGTTGAACGCAAAAATTGAAGGTGCGCATGCGGGGGAGTCCGGAAAAGGTTTTGCGGTGGTTGCTCAGGAAGTCCGCGAGTTGGCAGAGCACACCATGGAGCAAGCTAAAGCGGCGGTAGAATACATTGAGCTCGGTGAGGTTCAGCAACACCTGCAAGAGGTGATCGAAAATTCAAGAAAATCACTGGAAACAGCGGTTGATGGTGTGAATGACTTGATTGAATCCCTTCAGGGCGAGTTTGCCCGTATGGGGCAACGCATGGATGACATTAACGATAACAACCAGGTGATTTCAGAGGTTCTGGAGATTAGTCGTAATGTGCTGGATCGGGCTAAAAGTAATTTGGAGCGTTCCTGTAAAGTCACTGATACGTTGCTTGATGCGTTACTCAAGCCAGCGGGAAAAATGCTCGATCCCCTGACGAAACAGTTACACCATTTGAAAATTAACACGGATCCAGACTTTGATCGGCTACAGAGTATTCTTGAGCGTGGAAAAATTCGTATTGCCATCGAACCTGCTTTTACGGGACTGTCCTTCAGACAAGAAGCTAATGCCCCCCTGGAAGGGCTGGATGTTGATTATGCAAAAGCATTTGCACGTTACTTAGGTGTTGAGTGCGAATTTGTTGAGACCCCCTGGGATACGATCACCGAGTTGTTAAGTGTCGGTATTCGTGAAGGGGAGCCCGCGGTGGATATGTGTACCACCTTGCCTCCGAATGAATGCTATAAAGATGTTGCTTATTCAGAACAATATACCTGTTTGAATTGGGTGCTGGCACGACGAGCAGGCGATGAGCGCATTCGCTCACTCGCTGACCTGAACGGCAAAGTGCTCGGGATTATTAATGATCCCGGCGCTTTTTCGTTGCTGGAAGATCATGGTGTGCGTTGGGATGCTAATGCCGATAAGCCGGGCGGTAAAATAAGGCTCGCTAATTTAATTGCTTATAATGACCAGGCCCGTATTCATGATTGCTTGGTCGAGGGCGCGGTTGATGCGTTCGGTGTTGATTTGCCTATTTATTATTGGGCCTGCTCTGATCCTGCCAGCCCTTGGCAGGGAAAGATAGAAGTTCTTCCGCAGAACCTGGCTCCTGTTCCCTATTACTACACCATGGCTGTTAGGTCTAAAGCCTCCTCATATACGCTGCTTAAAGCCATCAATGACTTTATTGCCTGGTTTAAAACTCAGCCGGAAAGAAAGGCTATTGAAACGCGTTGGCAGGGAGAAGAGGTGAAGAGCACTAGCAGCTACCGCGATGAGCCTGGAAACCTGATGGGTGAAGCAGAATTAGCTAAAGTTTATGAGAAGCATCGCCGATATTATAAGTTAGACAGCCAGCCTAGCCGTGTTGAAGCGGCAATTGCCTGAGCTTAGCGCTTAAAAGGACTTCTGGCAGGTTGTTAAAAATTACGCGCTTTTCAATTGTCGAGCCAAAATTCTGTACTAGGCTTTAAGCAATTAAAGAAATGCTTGGTTTATACGGCTCTCGATAAGAAAAATACTGCGATTAATGTAAATGGATTTCCCGGCTCACCTCCGGTTATGCGTTTAGGATAAAAATCATTATTAAATTAGGCTGGAAACATGTTTGACGAAGAAGGCATGGATGAAATCCGCCAGATATTTCTGGAAGAAAGTACCGAAGGCTTGGATGTTATGGAATCCGGGCTTTTGGAACTGGAACCGGGTACGGCGGATATGGAAACAATCAATAATATCTTCCGTGCAGCTCACTCTATTAAAGGAGGGGGCGGGACCTTTGGTTTTGTTGAAGTTTCAGACTTTACGCATTGGGTTGAAACAGTCCTTGATGAAATGCGAAGTGGTGAGCGAGCCGTAACTGAAGATGGCATTACTCTATTGTTGGAGTCGGTTGATTGCCTGCGTGGCATGATGGACTCTATTAATGCCCAAAGTGAATACGATACTCCTCGCATTAGTGCACTGCAGGCTAGAATTGTTGCCGTCTTGAACGGTGAAGCTGATAGTGACGTTGACGCGCCAGCTACGGAACAGGAAACCGCTTTAGATCAGGATTCAGAGGGTCAACAGGAGCCTTTGGTTGATTCTGAGGCTGAGTCTATTGTGGATCAGCCCCTATCGAAAGATGCCCCTCCTGCTGAGGATGTGGCAGAAAAAACGGCTGTTCTTGAAGAAACTCAGCAAGCACCAGCTGCTGAGCCCCAGCCATTGGAAAAGGCTGCAAAGCCAGAGCCTGAAGCTTCTGCAACAAAGGCTGAGCCTGATGTTGCAGCAGCGCCTGTAGCCGCTAAACCTGTAGCCGCGCCTGAAGCAACAAAAACCGAAAAAGGTGGGGCAGATTCGGGCAGCTCTATTCGTGTCAATGTTGAGAAAATTGATAGTTTGCTGAACCTGGTCGGTGAGCTGGTGATTACCCAGTCTATGCTGGGGCGTTTCAAAAAAGAGTTTAAGGTTAGTGATCTGTCGGATCTGCGTGATGGGTTAGCACAGCTTGAGAGTAATACCCGAGAACTGCAAGAGTCGGCCATGCAAATTCGTATGTTGCCGATTAAAGTGGCTTTTAGTCGTTTTACGCGTTTGGTTCGCGACCTTAGCCGCAACCTGGGTAAAAAGGTCAGGTTGGAGCTATTGGGCGAGCAGACGGAACTCGATAAAACGGTACTGGAAAAAATCGGCGACCCGCTGGTCCACCTAGTACGTAACTCGCTCGATCATGGTATTGAGACTGTTGAAAAGCGCCTTGCAGCCGGCAAGCCTGCTGAGGGCTTGCTTCGGTTAAGTGCTTACCATGAAGCCGGCAATATCGTGATCGAAATTACTGATGATGGCGCGGGCCTTAATCGCGATAAAATTCTCTCAAAGGCGATTGAGCGCGGGCTGGTAAGTGAAGATGAACAACTTTCTGATGAGCGTATTTATATGCTTATCTTCCAAGCGGGCTTTTCGACGGCTGACCAGGTGAGTGACTTGTCTGGTCGGGGTGTGGGCATGGATGTGGTGCGCCGCAATATTCAGGATTTGGGCGGACGTATTGATATCCAGTCCGAAGTAGGTCAAGGCAGCACCATCACGATCCGTTTACCATTGACGCTGGCTATTCTTGATGGTCAGTTGGTTCGCGTTGGTGAAGAAATCTACATTGTTCCGTTATTGTCGATTGTCGAATCAGTGTTTATTAACCCCGAACGCGTCAATGTTGTTGCCAATAATCAAATGCTGTACCGCTTGCGTGATGATTTTCTACCCATTACCGATTTGCGGGCGATCTGCGGTGGCTATTACCGCAACATGTCTTTAGATGTCCAGGAGTTAAATGACAAGCTGCTGGTTGTGATCGAAACAGCCGGTAAGCGTTATGGCATTGTGGTCGACGACTTAGAGGATCAGCAGCAGGTCGTTATTAAAGCATTGGAAAACAACTACAGGCAGGTCTCCGGTTTGGCTGGTGCGACTATTCTTGGTGATGGTTCAGTTGCGCTGATTCTTGATATTCCCAGCCTGGCGCAGCGTTGCTTTAGTGATATTGACGATTCCGATCAGCAAGCGACAGCTTAGCTAACAGATAACTTCAGGTGATATGAAATGAGTGAAGAACAAATACAACAGGATGGCGGCATTGATTTGAATCCCAATGCTTTGCAGTTTCTGACCTTTATCCTTAATGGCGAAGAGTATGGCGTCGATATTTTAAAGGTGCAGGGGATTCAGGGTTGGAGCAAAGTGACGCCAATTCCTAATACACCTGACTTTATGCTGGGCGTGATTAACCTGCGTGGCGCGGTGGTGCCTATTGTTGATTTGCGCAAGCGCTTTCAGCTTGAACAGGTCGATTATGGCCCGACCACCGTTGTCATTGTGGTTAAAGTTAAAGGTGATGAAGGTGAGCGTGTGGTTGGCATGGTCGTTGACGCGGTGTCTGAGGTTTATAACGTTAATGAACGCGATATTAAACCTTCACCGAACTTTAGTGGCTCGATTAGCACGGAATATATTCGTGGTTTGAGCATGATCGAAAACAAGATGGTGATCTTATTGGAAATTGATAGCCTCATAAATACCGGGGTTTTAGACCTGGTGCCGAGTGAGCTAGTGGTGTAGCTACGCTTGTGTGGTGATAAAGAGTCGGTTGCTGGTGAGTCGATAATTGATAACCAGAGTGCACAGGGCAGTGCGTATTTAGTAATAATCAATTTAGGTATAAGAAAATGAGTGTTCTAAGAAACCTGAAATTAGTTTATAAATTTTTGCTGGTGTTGATTGTCATCTGTATTCCGACGGCGCTATTTGCTGGCTTCTATTTCAGTAGTCAAAGCGATGACGTGGCGTTCTCTTCGAACGAAATAAGCGGTGTGGATTATTTATTACCGACTCATGATGTGCTGTTTCAGCTTTCCAAATACTCAGCATTGTTGACCGGTGAAGAGACAGTTGTCATGCCGAATCAAAAAAGTGTCTTTCGCCAAAAGGCCAGTAGTCAGGCGTCTGCGGTCAGTAATGCGATTGCACAAGTTGACGCCGTTGAGAAGGCTCAAGAAGGAGCGCTTAACCTGACCGCTAATTGGACAACATTGAAAAATGAGTGGTCAAGTGTGAGAGGCGCTGGTAATGCTGATGCGAGTAATCGTTTTGCAGAAAAATTAGTGGCGTTCATGGTGAATATTGGTGATGCCTCTAATCTTATTCTTGATCCGGAGCTTGATACATTCTACTTGGTGGATGCTCTGGTGATTAAATTACCTGAGCTGCATATTGAAATGGAAGCGGTTCGTAATTTAATGCGTAAACGGGCGGCGGGCGGTAATCGCGCGGTTCCGTTGGTTGATGTCATGCTGCATTTGGATCGAGTGAAGGAAAAACTGAAGGGCTCCCGTATTAGCTTGGAGACGGCCTTTAGTGCCAACGCGGCGCTTCAGAGCCAGTTAGCGCCTGGGCTAAGACGTTTAGAAAGTGAAGCGCAGGCTTTTATCGCGGTGGCTGAAAGTGAAGCTAAGAAGCAAAGTGTCAACATTGAGTCAGTCATTAGCCAAGCAGATAGCTTCCAGGCAACCTGGCAGAATCTTTATGCGGCGACTGCGCCCGAGTTGAAAAAACTATTAGAGAAACGTGTTAGTGCTATCAGTACTGAGATGTATATGAATATGACCGTTGTGCTGATTTGCGGTTTAATAGCCCTTGTTTTAGCGTTCATGGTTTATCGCAGTATTACCGGTCCAATTAATCAAGCGGTACAGACATTTACCCGGATCCAACGCGGTGATTTGGATTCTGATATTGATGTACAGGGGCGCGATGAAACTGCCCAATTGCTTAAATCGCTCAAGAGCATGCAGGAAAGTTTGGGAGCTATTGATGAAGTGGCGGCCATGTTAAAGGCAATGGCCGCTGGTGATATGAAAACCCGCATCAATACGCACTACGAAGGTAAGTTTGAAGTACTTAAGGATGATGTGAATAAGCTGGCCGAAACCTTCGTTGGTGTGGTGGGTAATATTCAGGAAACAACAAGTGCTGTTAAAGTTGCCGCTAATGAAATCTCTGAAGGTAATAAAAACCTCAGTAGCCGTACTGAAAACCAGGCTGCCAGTCTGGAGCAAACAGCGGCGAGCATGGAGGAAATCACCAGTACTATTAAGCAAAATACTGAAAATGCTCGTCAAGCTGACCAGTTGTCTGCTGTGGCTCGTGATACGGCAGAAGAGGGGGGCAAAGTTGTCAGTCGCGCTATCGAAGCGATGAACACCATTAATGAATCCAGTACTAAAATTGCTGATATTATTAGTGTCATTGATGAGATTGCTTTCCAGACAAACCTGCTGGCATTGAATGCGTCGGTTGAGGCGGCACGAGCGGGTGAGCAAGGGCGCGGCTTTGCGGTCGTTGCCGGAGAGGTGCGTAACCTGGCTGGTCGAAGCGCGACGGCAGCCAAAGAGATTAAAGAGCTGATTGAGGACAGTGTTGGCAAAGTTGAAGAGGGTTCCGAGTTGGTGAACCACTCGGGTGAAACGCTTAAAGAAATTGTCGCCTCGGTGACGAAGGTGTCTGATATCGTTTCTGAAATTACTGCTGCCAGCGAGGAGCAGTCCCTGGGCATTGAAGAAATGAACCGCGCGATTACTCAGATTGACGAAGTAACTCAGCAGAATACGGCGCTGGTTGAAGAGGTAGCGGCTGCTAGTGAAGCCACCGGTGACCAAGCCGCAGACCTTGAACGCCAGATGATGTTCTTTGATGTAGGTAGCAGTGCTGGAAGCGCTCGTACAGTTGCACCACGTACACCCGCAAGTAATCGAAGCGCCAGCCGCCCAGCAGCGGCTTCCGCTGCGGCTGCAAGTACTGGCTCAAATGTGACCCCCTTTAAATCGGCGGCCGGTGATGACGAGTTCTGGGAAGAATTCTAAGCTTAACAATAATATGGCCCGCTCTTTATGAGTGGGCCTCAGCTTGATCGATCAATGGACGAGAGTGCGTAACTAAGCCATCATGAAGGGAAAAGATATTGAGCTGAATGACCAGCATTTTTCAAAGCTCTGCAATTTAGTTTATAAGCACACAGGAATTGCGCTAACAGAAGCTAAAAGAGAGCTTGTAAAACGTCGGTTTTCTCCGCGCATTCGCGAATTGGGGTTACGGGGTTTTTCAGAATATTGTGATTTAATTGACCATAAGGGTGGCTCGGAGCTAACTCTTTTTACCAATGCGATTACCACCAATTTGACGTCTTTTTTTAGGGAAAGCCACCATTTTGATTACCTTAAAAACGAAATTCTTCCTAATTTTTATAGAAAGCATGGACACCGAAAGCTAAGAATTTGGTCGGCGGGGTGTTCTACCGGAGAGGAAGTGTACTCCATCGCAATCTCTTTGCGTGAAGCGTTACTGGATATTGATCGCTGGGATATTAAGATTTTAGCGACTGATATTGATACCGATATTTTGCATCAGGCTAACCGAGGTATCTACGAGGCTAAACGCCTTGAAGCCTTTCCTTCAGACTGGATCAGTAAGTGGTTTAAAAAAGGACGCGGTGCTAATGCCGGTCGTTATCAAGCTAAGCAGAGCCTTAAGGACCTGATTTATTTTCAGCATTTAAATCTGATTGAGCCATGGCCCATCCGCAATAAATTTGACGTCATTTTCTGTCGCAATGTCATTATTTACTTTGATTTTGATACCAAGAAAAAGCTTGTAGAGCGTTTTCATAAGGTTCAAAACGATGGTGATTATCTGTTTTTAGGGCATTCAGAAAACTTACATAACACCCATATCGCCTATGAGTTGATAGGCAAAAGTATGTATGTGAAGGGAAAAGCCGGATGCTAAATTGTGAAGATATTTAAAGGATTAAACACCAAAATTCCCGTTTGTTTGCCAGGCTTTGAGAAGGTTAACCGCTACCTTGATGAGACGCGGGATAACCAGGTCGTGGCAAAAATCGTACCGGGTGAGTTTTATATTACGCGCCGCAAAGAGATGATCACAACGGTGTTAGGTTCCTGTATCGCTGTTTGTGCCTATGATTTGAAAAACCGAATTGGCGGAATGAATCATTTTTTATTGCCCATGATAGGTGGAAATGGAACCGCGACTGACTGGCATGTGAACGGTTGTGGACGATACGGCGATCGTGCGATGAAAAATCTGTTGAGTTCTATGATTAAACATGGTGCTCAGCGGCAGCTGATAAAGATTAAAGTATTTGGTGGTGGGCAAATTCTGGCCAGTAAAGGTGATGTGGGTGGTCAGAATATCGACTTTATCAATGAATATATTGCCAGCAAGCAACTCACGGTAGTGAGTATGGATGTGGGTGACGTTTTCCCTCGAAAAGTCAATTTTTTCCCGGAAACGGGCAGAGTGCAGGTTAAAAAGTTGAAGAGTTTGAATAACGATACTATTTTTCAACGAGAACAAAATTATGAGTGTGAACTGACGCATCGACCTTTACCTGGTAGTTCATGAGATTTATTGAACAAGCCACCAAAACGGTTTTTGTCGAACCTACAAATAATAAGACAGGGAATGTCTCAATAACTTAAGGAGCGACACTGTATGAAGCCTTTACGTGTGCTAATCGTTGAAGATTCTGTATCTTTTCAGAAGCTATTACGTTTTATCTTCGAATCCTGTGATGATATCCAGGTGGTTGGCACGGCGCTCGACCCTTACGAAGCTCGGGACAAAATTAAATTATTAAACCCGGATTTAATTACGCTCGACATTAATATGCCGCGCATGGATGGCGCTACCTTTCTTGAAAATCTGATGCGTCTTAGACCTATGCCAGTTGTGATGATTTCGTCCCTAACGGAACGTAATGCCACCATGGCGTTGCGAGTATTGGATATTGGCGCCGTTGACTATATTGGCAAACCTAAAACCAATTCTTCGACTGAAATGGCGGAATATGCGGACGAGGTTATACGTAAAGTGCGTGCTGCCGGTAGGGTAAAGTTGTCAGCCTTAAAACAGCGCTTAGCGGGTAAAGCACCCGTTAAAAAAGCACCACAAAACACGCCTCCAACAGCGAGTGTTAGTAGTTCTAGCAGTTCTAGTAGTTCTAAAGCGGTTAAAGCTAGTTCCGTTGCTGAAAATGCGCGCCGTATCATTGCCATTGGCTCTTCAACGGGGGGGACAGTGGCTGTGGGTACCGTGTTGAGTAATTTGCCAACCTCAACAGCAGGTATTGTCATAGCTCAGCATATACCAGAGGCATTCAGCGCTTCATTTGCTGATCGTCTGGATAAGACATGTCAGCTAACCGTTGAAGAAGCAAAAGACGGGCAGGTTATTCGTAATGGCTACGCCTATATTGCACCTGGTCGTTGCCATTTAAAAGTTAAAAAAGATGGCCTGTATTATGTCTGCCAACTTGAGGATTCGCCGCCGGTAAATAAGCACCGTCCGTCTGTTGATGTTTTATTTGACTCTGTTGCAGCTGAGGTTGGTCGCCATGCTTTGGGTATTATTCTGACGGGGATGGGGCGTGACGGTGCTGATGGATTACAGCGAATGAAAGCGGCTGGTGCAGCAACCGTTGCGCAGGATGAAAAGAGCAGCGTCGTGTGGGGAATGCCCGGCGAAGCGGTCAAATTAGGGGGCGTTGATGAGATATTACCGCTCAATAATATTGCCGACAAAATTATTGACTACACTGAGCAGCAAAAGCGCTAACTTGGTCTACATTTACTATTGAACTTGTTCATACAAGCTGGACTGTTATAACGAGAGGCATTCCAGCGAACAGAGCACAACTTAATTACAACAAAAGGAAACAACCGTGCAGATTTTAATTATTGATGACAGTGCAGCAATGCGGATGATGGTTAAACGTATGCTGCGTTTAGTTGGGCTTGACGGTGCCGATGTCATTGAGGCCGATGATGGCGACAAAGGCTTGGCAAAGATTTTGGAAGAGCAACCAGATATGGTGCTTTGTGACTGGAACATGCCAACCATGACCGGTATTGAGGTACTGGAAAGCCTGGCCGATGAAAATGTGAACCCAATTTTTGGCTTCGTTACTACAGAGGCCTCTCAAGAAATGCGTGACAGAGCCACAAATGCTGGTGCTCGTTTCTTAATTGCTAAGCCTTTTACCGAGGAGTCTGTGCGTGATGCGCTAGGCCCTTACGTACCATAATAATAAAAACCATACGCTTTTTTTAGGAGTTAAGAATGGCAACTGCGTTCAACATCCCCAACGAAATCGAGTTAAAAAGTTACCTTATGATGCTGTTTGACGGTGCTGGTATTGCGCCTGGTCAGGCAGTCGATGCGAATACGCCGGGAGCAATCTTGGGCGCGTTCATTGATGATGATGACAACCCTGTTGCGGCCTGTATTGCTGATATTGAGTTTGCCGCTTTTTCGGGTTGCTCTATGACGATGCTGCCTGCGGGTGCTGCTGAGGATGCCGTTAAGGATCAAAAGCTAGAGCCTATGATGTTGGATAACTTCAGTGAAGTGATGAACATCTTTTCACGTTTATTCATGAATGATAAAACCCCACACCTGCGCCTTAGTCAGTGTTATTCCGTGAATGATGCGCCAGAGGCGTTTGTAGCGATGGCGAACGGTGCTGAAGATCGTTCCAATATGGAAGTTGATATTCCTCGTTACGGTAAAGGCAATGTGTCGTTTGTAGCGGTTTAGTGATTGCTCAATAAAAAGCGGGGCTGCGACTTGTTTGCAGCCCCGCTTTTTTTATGGCTTAGACTTTTGGTTATTAGCCTGTGACTCGGCTTGTTGTGAAACTAGCAGTGCCTTAACTTCTGCCAGTTGCTGCTGTAGCGCTTCAAGGCTGACTTCTTCTTTGCACTGTTCTTGTTTTACGCGCTCGTTTTCCTTCTCCAGTACGTTGACGACAATGCCAATCACTATGTTCAAAAAGGCAAAAGCGGTCAGGAAGATAAAGGATAAATAAAATATCCAGCTTAGCGGATACACCTCCATCGTTTCGTACATGACATCAGTCCAGTCCTCAAAGGTCATGACTCGGAATAACGTCAGCATTGAGATGGAAATATCACCCCAAAGAACGGGGTTGATGTTTTCAAACAGGAAGCTGCCAATAGCACCATAGATATAGAAAATAATAAACATAAGCGCCACTACATAACCGAGCTGGGGTAAAGCGCTAAATAGAGCGTTGAGTAGTAACCGAAGCTCTGGCACAAAGGAAATCATCCGTAATACCCTGAAAATACGAATGACCCGTCCCAGTAGCGCCATCTCACTGTCTTCAATCGGAATCAGGCTGGCGATTACGATGAGTGTGTCGAAGAGATTCCAGGCGTTGAAGAAAAAGCGTGATTTTTGTTCATGGCCAATGAAGCGAATGCTTATCTCTGCAAGGAATATGAAGGTGATGGTCCAGTCTAGCAAAGTGATAATTTGCTGGGCTAGAGGCGAGATGTTATAGGTTTTAGCGCCAACCAGTAGCGCTGAAATAATGATCACAGAGATCACAAAAAGCTCAAAACTTTTGTGGCTGTGCAGGGCGGTGAATTTACTTTGCAGGGTTTGGGCTTGCATATCCATGGGCGTATTGGAAATAGAGGTAAGAAATAGTATGCAGCAGATATGCGGCTTAAATAGTGGCTTTCAAGTTTCAGCCTGATATAAAAAAGGCCACCGGGTGGTGGCCTTTAGAGAACGCAGATTTTTACATCTGGGATTGGAGGTAATTGGGTAGTCCAATTTTCTTGATGAGCCCCAGCTGCTGTTCCAGCCAATAGGCGTGATCCTCCTCCGTATCCTCTAATAGTTTTTCCAGAATTTCCCGGGTCTGGTAGTCCTTTTCTGCTTCACAGAGTTTGATGGCATCTTTTAAGGCTTTATCGTCGGTATATTCCAGTTGCAGATCACTTTCGAGCATGCTCTGGACATCATTGCCGATCTTGAGGCCGCTGCGAGTGGTCATATCGGGTGTGCCTTCAAGAAATAGGATTCGCTCGATTAGCAATGAGGCATGCTGACGCTCATCTTCGGATTCATGATTGATTCGCTCGTATAATTTTTCCAACCCCCAGTCCTGGTACATGCGGGCGTGGATAAAGTACTGGTCAATGGCTGCAAGTTCCAGCGCCAGTAGTTTGTTTAGTTCTTTAAGGACTTTTGCGCTACCTTTCATGACAGGCCTCCTTTGCCGTTGGCTTACATTTGTGATTGTAGATAGTTTTCGATACCCGTATTTTTAATGAGGTATTCCTGAGTCTCAATCCAGTCGAGATATTCTTCTTCCTCTTCTAGAATTTCTTCCAGCATATCGCGTGTGACGTAATCCTGGACAACTTCACAGTGGGCAATTGCAGTGCGTAAGACTTCAAGTTGCTCAGTTTGAAACGCCATATCGCAGCTGAGCATTTCTTCTGTATGCTCGCCGATACGAAGTTTGTTCAGTTTCTGTAGATTGGGTAAGCCTTCGAGAAAAAGAATACGCTCGATAATTTCATCGGCCTGCTTCATATCTTTAATCGATTTTTTGTAGGCCTTTTCATTAAGCTGGTTAAGCCCCCAGTTTTTAAACATTCGTGCGTGCAGAAAAAACTGGTTGATGGAAGTTAATTCCGAAGTAAGGACCTCGTTTAGATGTTTAAGGACACCCTTTTCGCCTTTCATTTTTTTGCTCCCGAGTCGGTGCGTATGACTTTTTTGGTGATAATAGAGTATAAGTTAGAAAGTGTTCTAAATCATTGATTTTAATGAGATAGTAATACTAACGATAAGGGTTATCGTTAGCTTTTTAAGTTGTTGAATTTAATGGGGTGACAGGTGTGCAGGAAGAGCGCCCATCCTATTGGATTGGCGCCAAACATTTATTTGAGTGGCCGGGAAGGCAGAAAAAGTGAAAAACTAAATAGCGGCGTAGCTGAGATCATCCAACATGCTGTTTTCAGCGTGGTATTGTTTAATCACCTGTTTAGCTGTTTTGCAGCACTGTCCGCAGTTGCGGCCAACATCTAAGCGGCGGCTGATATCTCGCATGTTGCTAGCGCCATTATCCAGTTCCTCAATGATTTGTGAGTCAGTAACTGCATTACATAAACAAACGAACATTATTATCACCCGCCCATATTTTTGATTCGGTAATAGTAATTATTCTCATTAAGATTATCAAGTAGGTTTGCGCTTTTTTTCTTTTATTGCGCAGGTGGTTTTTTGCCTTGGATGTAATAGGCAAAGGCAATAATTTCTGCGATTGCAAGGTAGAGTGCTTCGGGAATTGATTCGCCCAACTCCAGCTGAGCGAGTACGTCAACGAGCTGTGGGTTTTCGTAAAGAGGTACACCGTGCTCCCGAGCGATCGCAATAATTTGCTCGGCAATATCGTATTCACCGGTGGCTGTTACGGTTGGCGTGCTTTTACCGTCATAATAAAGGGCGACGGCTTGTGGTTTCTTATCTTGGTCTGGCTTCATGTTTTGATGTCCACCAGCTGTTGGTCAAGGCGAGTTTCTTTGATTTGAGGTTTGCCGCGACGGCACTCCAGCTCTTCAACGTTAAGCCCAAGTTTGCTGAGAGACCTGTTGAGATACTGTAGCTCGCTGCTGATTCGTTGCAGGGTTTCTGGTTTGTCGCTCCAAAACGTGGCTGACACACTGGTGTCGATAATTCTCAGGGTAGCGAAGAACTCACCTAAATTGTCAAAATCAAAGCCGAGCGTAATTTTCCATATTCGGCGTTGATCATTGTTTTGTGAAGCTGTGCCCGAGTGACGCTCCTCATTAATGTGCAATTGAATGGGTTTGAACTGTCCTTCCAATAGCACTGGTATTTCAACGCTCCAGCTATTAAGTAATTGGCCGCCGTCAAGGTCAGCGCGAGGGGCAACCAAACTCTGCAGCTGGTTCGCCTGCACCTGAGCCAGGCTGGCGGCGATCTGCCGCAATACGGTACTTACCGCTAAATCCAGACGGCTCGATTGACTGTTGCCTGTTTGCTGTGCGTTAGCTGGCTGTGTTGGCAGGCTGGAGGTTAGCAAGTGGAGTAGTTGGGTATTAATCGGTAGATTCGATAATGGCAGGTTATTCAAGGAAGAGCTCGCTGCTGCTCCTGAAGTAGGGTTTGTCAGTGACGAACTGTTGATGTTGGGTAATACCTGCAGAATGCGCTGTAAAAGGGCCGTTTCAGCTGGTTTGACCGTAGCTGCTGTGTGCTCGTTTCTTGACAACAAAGGGAGTAGTGAGGCGCTGAGTTTTAATAATTGAGACTTAAAATCCTGACCAATGGCGTGCTCTAGCTGCCGTCCAATCTGGGGGTTATCCCGTAATAGATTCTGTATTAGCTCCCGTGCAGCGGCCTGAGGGTTGGGCGGGGGGTGGCCGGATGTTGAGTTTAGCGTGTTTGGTTGGGGTTGCCCCGACTGCGATAATGGCTGGTTTATCGAGGTGGCGAGTTCACGATTTGCCAGCGACTGTGTGCTTGGGTTTTGAGGTGACGCACTTGTTGTGTTGCTATTAGAGGGTGAACCGCCAGTTTTGTTTTGAGCAGCTTGTTGTTGGCTATTTTGAAGTGTTTTTTGGAGCTGTGTTAAGGCAGATTTGATTTTTGCTTCTAAAAAAACACCGCTTTGGTTAACGCTGTTTTTCAGCGTAGCAGGATTAGCCAGTTGTTTAAGTTCTGGGATAGTGGCAAGCAGTTCACGGATTTGTGCATTAGCGGGGCTGCCAGGCAACTGTTGCAATAATTGGAACAGTGGCACCAGGTTATTTAGTAACAGCTTAGGGCTTTGTTGCAGGGGCAGTGCCTGTCTCAGTCCTTGCTGTAGCTGAACGAGTGTTTGGTCTATTGGCAGGGCTTTACTGGCAACTTCAACCACCCTAAGCCCGCCGTTGGTCGCGACCTCAATTTTTAGTAACTGTCCTACGCTAAATGCACTGTTGCTTTGGGTTTGAATTTGATTGCCATTGATATTAAGCAGCACATTAAAAGCGCGGTTTTGGCTTGCGTTTAGCGTTTGTGCCTCTGCGCGGCCGCTGGTTGGTTGTGTTGTGTTAATGGGGGGCTGTGCGAGTATTTGGGGCGCCGATGCTTGGCCTTGGGCTGGCAGCGGGGAGCTGGATTGCACTACGGCGGTTAGCAACGTGCCCCGAGGGAGGTGCTGCAAACTGGGCGGCAGCTCCGTTGAGGTTGATGCACTTGGACTTGTGGCGTTAGGTGCGTTGCTAGCGGGTGGTTTGATATCCATGCGTAGACTATATCATGTAGGGCTCATTTCTATATAATAGGCGCTTTCAAATTCACGTGCCTGGTTGAGAAGCTTGATTAGGCTGAAGATGGCAGCGGACAACAAGTGAGCGGACGATTATTAGAAGGCATTAATTTGTGCTGTGAACGCGATCATCGTGTGCTTTTTGAGTCCCTGAATATGGGGGTCGATGCGGGTGAAGTGCTGCAGATAGAAGGCCCCAATGGTAGCGGTAAAACGACGTTGCTGCGAGTGTTAACGGGGCTGAGCGAGGCGACTGAGGGCGAGGTACGTTGGTGTGGACAACCAATCCGTAAAGTTCGTACCCGTTATTATCAGAATATGCAGTATCTCGGGCATGCAGCTGGCATTAAACAGGCGTTGACGGCACATGAAAATTTACGCTGGCATGCCGCATTAACCGGTCTTGAAGGTGATGATCAAATTGATGATGCGCTTGGCAAGGTTGGTCTTCGCGGTTACGAAGACGTCCCCTGTTACACCCTGTCAGCGGGGCAGCAGCGGCGCGTTAATTTAGCGCGATTGCATCTTTTACCCGCCAAGCTATGGATTCTTGATGAGCCGTTCACTGCAATTGATAAGGCTGGGGTAAGCGCCATTGAAGCATTGTTAATTCATCAGGCGCAACAGGGAGGGGCGGTGATTCTTACTACTCACCAGGACCTTCAGCATGTGCCTGGCTTACGGAAACTGACCCTGAAATGACGGCTCAAGTTGACGTGAAGCAAGTTAATCAGGGCATCTTTATTGCAATGATTCGTCGTGATATGACGGCGGCATTTCGTCACCCCAGTGACTTGATTAACCCATTGATTTTCTTTGTAGTTGTGGTCACTTTGTTTCCACTGGCCGTGACGCCTGAAAGCGATTTTTTACGTGAAATTGCACCGGGCGTTTTATGGGTTTCGGCGCTGTTAGCGACATTGTTGTCACTGGATATGCTGTTTCAGTCAGACTTTCAAGACGGCACTTTGGAACAAATGATTTTGTCACCTCAGCCGCTGTATGCGTCGATTTTGGCAAAAGTATTTACACATTGGCTGCTGTCCGGGTTGCCATTGACACTGCTATCGCCGTTATTGGCGATGATGTTGTTTTTATCGGCCGATGGTACGCAGGCCTTGATGCTAACGCTGCTATTAGGGACACCAGTGCTCAGCTTCATCGGTGCTATCGGTAGCGCACTGACAGTTGGGCTGAGAAAAACAGGCCTGCTGTTGTCTCTGTTGGTGCTGCCGCTGTATATTCCGGTGCTGATTTTTGCCTCCGGCGCGGTGCAGGCGGCTATTGCTGGTTTGCCAATTGTGGGGCATTTAGCTCTGCTTGGGGCACTTTTAGCGCTGGCGGTTGTCTTGGCTCCGGTAGCGATCTCGACGGCATTGCGCATCAGCCTGAGTGGCTGAGGTTGAATAGTTAAATTTTACGGCGAGTGATGATTGAATAATGTGGCGTTGGTTTCATAAGTTAGGTTCTCCGAAGTGGTTTTATGCTATCAGTGGCCGTTGGTTGCCGTGGGTTGCCGTGGCCTCGATATTACTGCTGGTTGTAGGCACTGTATGGGCTCTCCTATTTGCGCCAGCTGATTATCAGCAAGGTAATAGCTACCGCATTATTTATATTCACGTACCCGCCGCGTTTTTGGCGCAATCTGTCTATGTGATGATGGCGGTTGCGGGCGCCATTGGTTTAATTTGGAAAATGAAGTTGGCTGATGTGATGGCCAAATGTTGCGCACCCATTGGAGCTTCCTTTACTTTTCTGGCGCTGGTGACCGGGGCCGTTTGGGGTAAACCAACCTGGGGTGCCTGGTGGGTTTGGGATGCGCGTTTGACCTCAATGCTCGTATTGTTGTTTTTATACCTGGGGGTTGTGGCTTTGCAGTCAGCCTTCACGGATCGCAACCAGGCAGCTCGAGCCAGTGCGCTGTTGTCGCTGGTTGGGCTCGTCAATATTCCAATTATTAAATACTCGGTGGAGTGGTGGAATACACTGCATCAGCCGGCCAGTTTAACGTTGACGGAAAAACCAGCGATGCCGGCCGATATGTGGGTACCATTGCTGATTATGGTGGCTGGATTTTATTGTTTTTTTACCGTGGTTTTATTAATGCGTGCGCGGGTTGAACTGCTTGATCGTGAGCGACGTACGGGCTGGGTTAAAGATATCATTAAGGCGAAGTAACTGATTTATGTACTTTGATAGTTTTGCTGATTTTATCGCTATGGGTGGTCACGCTAAATACGTGTGGATTGCCTACGGGCTGGCGGTGTTAATTTTCGTGATTAACCTGATATCGCCAATTTTTAAACGTAAACGTGTTATTGCTCAGCAGGTTCGTCAACTGCGACGGGAGGAAATTCATGCATCCGATTCGTAGGCAGCGCCTGTTTATTGTGTTGTTTGTAGTGGGTGGTATTAGTTTGGCGGTGGGGCTTGGCCTGTTTGCGCTGCAGGAAAACATCAACCTCTTTTATTCACCTACGCAAATTGTTGAGGGTGAAGCGCCTGATGGGCAGCTTATTCGTGCTGGCGGTATGGTGGTTGATGGCAGTGTTAAGCGAGACACCGATAGCTTAAAGGTTGAATTTCAGATTACTGATTATGCTGAAACGGTCACTGTTGAATACGAAGGCATTCTGCCGGATTTATTTCGTGAAGGGCAGGGCATCGTTACTCAAGGGCGTATGGCGGGCGATCGTTTAGTGGCTGTCGAAGTGCTTGCTAAACATGATGAAAATTATATGTCACCGGAAGTCGCCGAAGCGCTTGAAAAGGCGGGTGTTGATCCGCAACAGCATGGCAAACCCGCAGCAGATTATTGATAAAGAGTTTTTTCACGAAGTGCACGACGAGTACAAAACGGAAATTTTTCTGCGCTTGTCGATTTGAGCTGGATGATTTTACCTTATTTTGACTTATCCCTGTTTCGTGCGAAGGCTTCGTAACGGTTGAATTTTAACTTAATTTAGAGCGATTTAATGTTACCTGAACTCGGACACTTTTCTTTGGCGCTGGCACTTTGCTTGGCCGTATTGTTGGCGGTTGTTCCCTTAATTGGTGCAGCCCGCTCTGATTCCTTATGGATGAGTTATGCGCGGCCACTGGCTTGGGGCCAATTTTTCTTTTTAGTGATTAGTTTTGCCTGTTTGACGGCTGCTTTTGTAGGCGATGATTTCTCCGTTGCCTACGTTGCTAATAATTCAAATTCGGCATTACCTACGCCCTTTAAAGTCAGCGCGGTCTGGGGCGCCCATGAGGGCTCGTTGTTGTTGTGGGCGCTTATTCTTGCGGGTTGGACCTTTGCTGTTAGCCTGTTTAGCCGAAAACTACCCGATGAGCTGGTGGCTCGTGTCCTGTCGGTTATGGGGATGATTAGTGTCGGTTTTGTGTTGTTTACGCTGGTTACGTCAAACCCCTTTGAACGACTGTTGCCGCAAATGCCTGCCGAAGGTGCGGATTTGAATCCACTGCTGCAGGATGTGGGCCTGATTCTACACCCGCCAATGCTGTATATGGGGTATGTGGGTTTTTCGGTCGCCTTTGCTTTTGCCATTGCAGCACTGCTGGGCGGCCAGTTGGATGCTGCCTGGGCACGCTGGTCGCGACCCTGGACAAACCTGGCCTGGGTGTTTTTAACATTGGGGATTGCGTTAGGCAGCTATTGGGCTTATTACGAACTCGGCTGGGGTGGCTGGTGGTTTTGGGATCCGGTTGAAAACGCCTCTTTTATGCCCTGGCTGGTGGGTACCGCGTTGATTCACTCGCTAGCGGTAACGGATAAGCGTGGCGCTTTTAAAAGCTGGACGGTGTTATTGGCTATCTTTGCTTTTTCATTAAGTTTGCTGGGTACCTTCCTGGTACGTTCCGGGGTTTTGACGTCCGTTCATGCGTTTGCCACTGACCCAGATCGTGGCTTGTTTATTTTAATCTTTTTGGTGGTCGTTATCGGCGGCTCTTTGACGCTTTATGCTGTGCGGGCACCGGCGGTGCTGAGCAAGCCCGTGTTTGGCTGGTGGTCACGGGAAGTACTGCTGTTGATCAATAATGTTATTTTGACCGTCGCGGCAATTACGGTGTTATTGGGTACCTTGTATCCATTAATTATTGATGCCCTGGATATGGGACGTATTTCCGTAGGCCCTCCTTATTTTAATGCGATGTTTGTCCCGCTGATGAGTGTTCTGTTTGTCTTTCTGGGATTTGCCGCCTGCTCCAAATGGAAAAAGACCAGCATGGCTTCGACTAGGTTGCAGCTAATCGCTGCGGCGGCTGTCAGTGCCTTATTGGCTGTCATTTTGCCGCTACTGTACGGTACTGAGTTCAGCCTGAGTGCGGCGCTAGCGGTGTTGTTCAGTCTTTGGATTACGTTAACCGCTGTCTTTGATATGCGCGATAAAATGCAGCAGGGCAGTGGCTCTGCTGCAAAACGACTGCGACGTTTGTCACGCAGCTATTGGGGAATGCAGCTGGGCCATTTGGGCGTGGCAATTTGTGTGATTGGTGTTGCCTTTACATCGGTTTACAGTGATCAGCGTGACGTTAAGTTAGCGCCGGGTGAGTCCGTTGAACTGCAGGGTTATCGTTTTGTTTTTGAGGGGATTCGTCAGGTACGTGGGCCAAACTTTGATGCGCAGGAAGGACAGGTCAGGGTTTATCTTGATAATGAGGAAAAATACCTGATGCAGCCGCAGAAGAGGGTATATCGTGCCAGTGGCCAGTCGATGACTGAGGCGGCTATTGAACCAGGCTTCACTCGTGATTTATATGTCGCGCTGGGTGAGCCTCTGGAAGGCGATGCCTGGGCGGTACGAGTCCATTACAAAGCTTTTGTTGTGTGGATTTGGCTTGGTGCGCTGGTCACATCATTGGGTGGATTAATGGCATTGCTGGATAAACGTTACCGTATCCGTGAAACAAAAAAAGCCAACGCAAGTGCGCAAAAACAGCCTTCCCAGGCTAGTGCACGGACAGCGGAGGTGGGCTCATGAAGCGCGTTTATTTGTTTGTTCCGCTGATTCTTTTTATTGCTTTGGTTGTGTTGTTTGCCAAGGGCTTGAAACTTGATCCCAATGACATGCCGTCAGCATTGATTGATCAGTCAGTGCCTGAATTTTCTTTACCCTCGCTAGCTTCGCCTGACCGTCTGCTGACACGCGCAGATGTGATTGGTGAGGTGAGTTTGGTTAATGTCTGGGGCACTTGGTGTCCGTCCTGTATGCATGAGCACCCCTACCTAATGGAGTTATCCGATCAAGTGCCGATTATCGGTATTAATTATAAGGATGTGCGTGATGATGCCCTTGATTGGTTAGATAAACTTGGCAACCCCTACGTGTTGAACGTGTTTGATGAGATGGGCACATTGGGTATTGATTTAGGTGTGTTTGGTGCGCCGGAGACCTATGTGATTGATCGCAAGGGTTATGTACGTTACAAGCATGTCGGTGTGGTGAGTGAGCGCGTTTGGTTGGAGCGCCTTAAACCGTTAGTGGATGAACTCCGAGGTGAAAAATGAAGTGCGTTTATTTGCGCGTTCTTTCATTGTTTGTGTTGTTGTTTTCTGTGGTCAGTTATGCGGCTATTGATACCTATGAATTTAATGATGAGCAAACCCGTGAGCGTTTTCATCAGTTGAATGGCGAACTGCGCTGTCCTAAATGTCAAAACCAGTCGCTAGGCGATTCAAATTCACCGATTTCAACGGATTTACGGGCACAGGTTTACCGTTTGTTGAATGAAGGGAAAAGTGACCAGCAAATTAAGGATTATTTGGTCGAGCGTTATGGTGAGTACATTTTGTACCGCCCTGAGCTAGCAGGGCATACGTTAATGCTGTGGTTGGCTCCCTTGGCGTTTCTGGTATTGGGTTTGGCTGTGGTGCTGGTTCTTGTGATACGTCGTCGTAATACGGTGCAAAGTGGCGGGCTGGATACTACCGAACAGCAGGATTTGGAAAAATTATTAGCGGACAGCGGACAGGGTAGCGCCGAAGCGACCTCAGAGGTGGAGTCAAATAAACGTGATTGAGATGATAGATTTTTGGCTGCTTATTACCTTGTTGCTAGTAGCGGGGTTGAGCTTTTTATGGTGGCCGGTATTTATGCGCCGTCGTCAATCGACAATGGTTAGCCGACAGCAGTTGAACGTACAGGCTTTTGAAACGCAGGTTGCTGATTTAGCGTCAGACTTGCAGGCGGGACGTATTGACGACGAGCAGTTTAGCGCGCTAAAAATTGAATTGGAACGCAACCTGTTGGGAGACGTTAAGCAGGCAGGTGATCCGCGTATTCATGCTGAACAGGGAAAAAGGCCTTCTGTAAAGGCATCTGGACTGACGGCGATGCTGCTCAGCGCGGTGCTGATTTCCGGTGTGTTCGGGATTTATCTTTCGTTAGGCAGCAGCGATACTCTACAAAAAATGGCATCGCAACAGGCGTTAGTGCATAAACTATCAGAGCTTTCAGCTGAGGAGCGTCTTGCAGTATTGGAGCAGGAAGCTGATAAAAACCCTGAGCAGATTGATATCTGGTATGCGTTGGCAAATATCTATTTTCAGCAGAATCGCCTTGAAAAAACTCAATATGCCTATGACCAGTTATTGGCGTTAGTGGGTGAAGAACCGGTGTTGCTTGCCGAGTATGCTCAAATCCTCTTTTTTATGAACGGCAATAAGATGTCAACTGATGTGACCTCTATTGCGGAGCGTGCTTTAGCTGTTGATCCACGAAATTTAAGTGCGCTGGGGCTGATGGGGATCAGCGCCTTTGAGAGTGGAAATTATTCAAAAGCGATTGCTGCCTGGCAGACGGCGCTGAGTGTTGCACCTGATGCGCAGGGCGCTGAGGCGTTGGAGATGGGCATTGAGCGTGCTCGAAAATTAATGGCTGAAACCCCTCAGGCAGAGGGTGGTGCCCAGTTGATTGTATCGGTCAGCCTTGATGAAGCGCTGCGGGCTCAGACAAAACCCGATCAGGTTGTGTTCGTGTTAGCGCGAGCGACCAGTGGACCGAAGATGCCTCTAGCGGCACACCGAATTCGCGTTAAGGACCTGCCAGCAACGGTGATACTTAATGATGATATGGCCATGCGACCTGAGTTAAAATTGTCTTCGGTCTATGAGGTAGAAGTGCTGGCACGTGTCTCAATGTCGGGACAGCCTATCGCTCAGGCGGGTGATTTGCAGGGGCAATTTAGGCCTGTTAATGTTAACTCCGAACAGGGGCCGATAGAACTGGTGATTGATCACATTATTGAATAACCTGTGAAACAATTTGGGCTACACTATTCTGATCTATTTTTAATAAAACTGTCGTCGGGCTCTGTTATTAATGCGCTTAAAAAGCATCAAGTTAGCCGGATTTAAATCCTTCGTTGACCCGACAACGGTGCAGTTTCCTAATAATTTGACTGCGGTCGTTGGACCTAATGGCTGCGGCAAATCCAATATTATTGATGCCGTACGCTGGGTGATGGGTGAAAGCTCTGCCAAAACTCTGCGTGGCGATTCCATGACCGATGTCATTTTTAGTGGCTCCACGGCGCGAATGCCGGTGGGGCAGGCCTCCATTGAATTGATCTTTGATAACAGTGATGGCTCGCTCACTGGTGAATACGGTAAGTTCAGTGAGATCTCGATACGTCGTCTGGTGACCCGTGAGCTGCAATCCACCTATTTTCTGAACGGTAGTAAATGCCGGCGTCGAGATATTCAGGATATTTTTCTGGGTACCGGTATGGGGCCGCGTAGTTATTCGATTATCGAGCAGGGCACCATTTCCCGTTTTGTTGAAGCCAAACCTGAAGAGCTGCGTCACTTTATTGAAGAGGCGGCGGGCATTTCCAAGTACAAGGAACGTCGTCGCGAAACCGAAAACCGCATTCGGCATACCAAGGAAAACCTCGATCGCCTCAGTGATATCCGCGAAGAACTGGACCGGCAGCTTCATCATCTGCAACGCCAGGCTAAAGCGGCAGAACAATATACCGAACTACGGCAACAGGAGCGTAGCACTAAGGCCGAACTATTGGCCATCCGTTGGCGTGCGCTTAACGAGGCAGCTGCCGCGCAGGAAAATCGGGTCAGTGAAGAACAGGTACAGCTGGAAGCCGTGCACGCCGAACAGCGTGCTATTGAGTCAGCTATTGAAAAGCAGCGTACTCAACAAACCGAAGCAAACGATCATTACCAGCAGTTACAAAACCAGCTTTATCATGTCGGTACCGACATTGCTCGCCAGGAACAAAATATTCAACACCAGCAACAACGAGCTCAACAATTAGACATTGAACTACAGCGCACTGAAGCGGCAAAACACCAGGCGGCAGCCGACCTGGAATCGGATCAGCAAAAGGCTGAACTGCTTGAGGAGCAATTGCTGGAGCTGACGCCCGAAATGGAACTGTTGGCCGAGCAGGAATTACAGAGTGCCGAGCAGCTCGAGCTGGCTGAAAGCACCATGCAGCAGTGGCAGCAAAGCTGGGACGATTTTAACCAGCAAGCGGCAGAACCCCGGCAGCGTGCAGAGGTAGAGCAGTCTCGAATTCAGCATTTGGAGCATAGCATCAATACGCTGCAGCAACGTATTGAACGCTTGCAGCAGGAAAAAACCAGCTTTGGCGAAAACCCCGAAGACGGCGAAATCGTGGCGCTGCAGGAACAAATAGCGGCACAGGATGAACGTTCTGAACAGCAACGCTCGCGGCTTACTGAGCTGATGCAACAAATTGAATTGCAGCGTGAAAAAAATCAGCACTTGAGTCAGGCGTTAGATCAGGCACGTCGTACCATGCAGGAAAAGCAGGGCCGACATGGTGCGTTAGAAGCACTACAGTTGGCAGCGTTGGGCAAAAATGATACTGCCGTAGTGCAGTGGCTAGAGAAAAATCAACTGCACCGTTTGCCGCGTCTGGCACAAAACATCCAGGTCGAGAGTGGCTGGGAACGAGCTTTAGAAACTGTGCTAGGACATCATTTACAGGGTGTCTGTGTGCAGCAGGATGGTGATTTATCGAACGCACTGGCCAACCTGACCGAAGGCAGTATCAGTTTGCTTAACCCTGATCCGGTTAAGGCTGAGGTTAGTGATTCAGCGTTGACCTGTTTGTCATCTAAAGTGACCAGTCGCTGGAACCTGGGGGCTTTGCTGGCTGGTGTGTATATTGCGGATGATTTGGTTTCTGCTATGTCGCAGCGTGACCGGCTGGCGGCCCATGAATCCATTGTGTGTCGTGATGGAGTGTGGCTTGGGCGAGGTTGGATCAGAGTTAGCCGTGAAGCTAATGAGCAGGACAGTGTGCTTGAACGCCAGCAGGCACTAGCGTTGCTTGACGAAGAAATCGCTGAATTGGACGAGCAAATCGAAACTCAGAGCGTTGATCTTGATGCTGGTTTGTTACAGCTTAAAAATGCTGAACAGGCACGTGAGACGGCGCAACAGGAACTAAACAGTCTGTTGCGGCAACATGCTGATCTGGCGTCTCAACTGGGTGCTAAACAGGCGCGTATTGAACAGCTTAATATGCGTCGCCAGCGTCTTGAAAATGACCTTGAAGAGCATTCTGAGCAGCTACTGCAGGAACAGGAGAAATTGGCTGAATCACGTCTTGTCTGGCAAGAAGCGCTGGACGCGATTGAGCAGGATTCAGCCCGCAAAGAGGAGCTGTTGCAGCAGCGTGACAGTAGTCGTACACGGTTGGATGATGTGCGTCAGCGTGCACGACATGACCGCGAGTTAGCTCACCAGGCGGCACTTAAGCAGCAGGCGCTTACCACACAGCAACAGGCGCTAAGTCAGGGGGTTGAACGTTTGCATGCGCAGCTGCAAAGTTTAGGTGAGCGTGAAACCAGTTTACGAGAGGACATGGGTGAGTCGGTATTGCCGATGGAGGAGCTGCGTGAAACGCTGGAGATCCAGCTGGAGAAACGCCTGCGCCTGGACACCCAGCTTGCCGAAGTGCGAGCGCAGGTGGATAAGGTTGCCTTTGAATTAAGCCAGTTGGATGAAAAGCGACACCAGGCTGAGTTGCGGTTGGAGTCGATACGTAATCAGCTTGAATCCAGTCGCGTTGAAGCGCAGGGTTTGAGTGTGCAGCGTCAAAACCTGGAGGGCCAGCTTGCTGAAATGAAGCAGAATCTCGATGAGCTGCTCAGCAACCTGTCTGCAGACGCTGTTGATGGTGATTGGGAAAATACACTGACGCAATTGCAAAACCGTATTCAGCGTCTCGGTGCAATCAATCTCGCGGCTATCGATGAGTATAAAACGCAGTCTGAACGTAAAACCTACCTGGATGCGCAAAACGAAGACCTTGAAGATGCATTGGAAACGCTGGAGAATGCGATTCGGAAAATTGATCGCGAGACGCGGACTAAATTTAAGGAAACCTTCGATAAGGTTAATAACGGACTGCAGGATATGTTTCCAAAAGTGTTTGGTGGTGGACACGCTTATCTGGAACTAACCGGTGAAGATTTACTCGATACAGGCGTGACCATTATGGCGCGTCCGCCCGGCAAGCGTAACAGTACGATTCAGTTATTGTCCGGAGGGGAAAAGGCACTGACAGCGATTTCGCTGGTGTTTTCGATTTTTCAGCTTAACCCGGCCCCCTTTTGTATGCTGGATGAGGTAGATGCGCCGCTAGATGACGCTAACGTAGGACGTTTCTGTCGAATTGTAAAAGAGATGTCAGAAACGGTGCAATTTATATATATTACGCACAACAAAGTGACCATGGAAATGGCAACCCATATGATGGGGGTGACCATGCACGAGCCGGGTGTTTCCCGGTTGGTTTCTGTAAATGTGGATGAAGCAGCGGCGCTGGTAGCCGTTTAAATGCAATTGATAAAAGAATTTGATGGATATGGATTTTAGCTTACGTGAGTGGCTTATTGTTGTTGGTGTGATTGTCATTGTTGGAGTCTTGGTCGATGGCTACCGCCGTGTGCGTTCCGGTTCTCGGGGGCGTATCAAAATGTCTATCGATAAAAGCCAGAAATACAGAGATGATGAGCGCATGGATTATTTTGGCGGTGAACTGCCAAATGGTGGTGCGAGGGTGGTCAAACGCTCAGCGGAGTCTTCACCTCAAACAGCGGCCGAAGACAAGCCTGTGTCAGCGTTTGATGTGGCGCACGAATTGCGTCCTGATCCGCTATTTGCCGATGAGCGGGAATTCGATATTGGCGAAATTGACCCGCCCGAGGTTCCAGCGTCAGTGAGTGATGAAACGACTCAAGCGGATAATGCAGTGCTTGAAAAGCCTGCGCTTGAGCAGACAGCAACGGCACAGAGCGTTGAAGAAAAAACAGCAGAAGAAACGGCGCCGTTAACGGCTGAGTCAGAGCCTCAAGAAACACCGAAAAAAACGACCTTTCAGGAAGTGGAAGAAGTCATTGTTATGAATGTGTTCTCTCGTGACGATAGCGGCTTTAACGGCGCGGACTTAATGCGCGTTATTTTAGCCTGTGGTATGCGTTATGGTGAAATGGATATTTTCCATCGAGAAGAGGATGGTGCGGATGCGGCTATTCAGTTCAGTATGGCTAACCTGGTCAAACCGGGCACCTTTGATCTGAATGAAATGGATAATTTTTACACGCCTGGGGTGAGTTTCTTTTTGAGCCTGCCTGGGCCTAAAAATAGCATGAAAGCCTTTGATTACATGTATGAAACCGCCCAGTGTGTGGTGAAAAACCTCAATGGTGAACTCAAAGATGAAATGCACAGCGCTATGACGAGCCAAACCATTGAACATTCGCGTCAGAAAGTTCGTGACTTTGAACGTCGTCAGTTATCGCTGCTACGTTAATCTTTTACAGTATTTTACTTAACATGACATCCGCTCCCCTCCGTCAGGAAGTAGAGGCGTTACGCGCCCAGCTTAACCAGCATAACTATCGTTATTATGTGCTTGATGAACCGTCCATTCCGGATGTCGAATACGACCGATTGCTGCGGCAACTTCAGACCATTGAAGCACAGCACCCTGAGCTGATTAGCCAGGACTCTCCGACTCAACGGGTTGGTGCTCAGCCTTTGACGGCCTTTGGCGAAGTGACACATGACATGCGGATGTTGTCGCTGGACAATGCCTTTAATGATGATGAAATGCGTGATTTTGAACGACGTATCAAGGATCGCTTAAAAGATACCAGCGAGCTGGAATTTGTTTGTGAGCCCAAGTTAGATGGTATCGCTGTCAGTCTGCTTTATGAAAATGGAATTTTTGTGCGTGGCGCGACACGCGGTGACGGGCAAACGGGTGAAAATATCACTCAGAATTTACGGACTGTACCATCAATTCCACTGACATTAATGGGGACTGGTTGGCCCGAACGGTTAGAAGTTCGTGGCGAAGTCTATATGCCCAAGGCAGGTTTCGACGCCTTTAACAAACAAGCCCTTGCTAACGGTGAAAAGCCCTTTGTTAATCCGCGCAATGCCGCGGCAGGTAGTTTGCGTCAACTGGATTCGAAAATTACCGCAAGCCGGCCCTTGCAGATGTGTTGCTACAGCGTTGGGATTGTGGACGGTGGGGAACTTCCTGGTAAGCACAGTGACGTTTTGCAGCAGTTACATCGCTGGGGGTTTCGTATCAATGACCAGATGAAGGTGGTACAGGGTATTAATGGCTGTATTGACTATTATCAGGATTTACAAACTCGCCGCGACAGTTTGCACTACGAAATTGATGGAATTGTTTTCAAACTGAACTCGCTTGAGCTGCAAAATAAAGTGGGGTTTGTTTCTCGAGCGCCACGATGGGCCATTGCTTATAAATTCCCTGCACAGGAAGAAATTACCCAGCTACTGGGTGTTGAGTTCCAGGTTGGTCGAACGGGAGCGGTAACGCCGGTAGCTCGTCTTCAACCGGTTTTTGTTGGTGGTGTCACGGTGAGTAATGCCACCCTGCACAATGGCGATGAAATTGAACGCCTTGGTGTGCGTTGTGGTGATACCGTGGTGGTGCGACGCGCCGGTGATGTGATTCCTCAAGTTGTTCAGGTGGTGCTAGAAAAGCGCCCTGAAAATAGCACTGTGATTGAGTTTCCGTCCAGTTGCCCAGTGTGTGGTTCGGATGTGATTCGCGCCGAGGGTGAAGCCGTTGCCCGTTGTACGGGGGGCTTATATTGTGCCGCGCAACGTAAACAGGCAATCAAGCATTTTGCCTCCCGTAAGGCGTTTGATATTGAGGGCCTGGGTGACAAGCTGGTTGATATGCTGGTTGATCAACAGCTTATTAATAGTATTGCTGATTTGTTCCACCTTCAGCATGAGGCGTTGAGTAATCTTGAGCGCATGGGTGATAAATCTGCGCAAAACCTGCTCGATGCCTTGCAAAAAAGTAAGCAAACCACCTTGGCACGTTTTATTTATGCGCTGGGTATTCGTGAAGTCGGTGAGGCGACTGCGGCTAACTTGGCGCATCATTTTGCTGATCTGGATGCGTTGATGCAGGCCAACGAGGAGCAACTGCTAGAGGTGAATGATGTGGGCCCGATTGTGGCTAGTCACATAGCGCACTTTTTCCAGCAACCCCATAACCAGGAAATTATTGAGGCTTTACTTGCCGAAGGGATTCGGTGGCCATCGGTTGATAAGAAAAATGTTGAGGCGATGCCTCTGGCTGGTCAGACCTGGGTGTTAACGGGAACACTTGAAACCTTGACTCGAGATCAGGCTAAGTCACGGCTGGTGGCGTTAGGGGCTAAGGTCAGCGGTAGTGTATCGGCTAAGACGCATTGTGTTGTTGCTGGAGCCAGTGCTGGGTCAAAACTAACGAAGGCAGAATCGCTGGGTATTGAGGTACGCGATGAGTCGGCGTTATTGCAACTGTTGGCACAACTCGAAGCTTCCTAATTTCCTAAGTTTTGCTAAACTGCAGGGAAATAACAAGAATAGCTTTGGGGATAACATGTCGGAACGCCAACGGAACCTCGCTGACGACCACGCAATTGATAAGATGAGCCACGAGCGCTATCTGCGTACCGGGCGTTCAAGCCGGAGTCGGATTAAAATTCTGGGATTGGCCGTTACCTTGGCTGTCGTGCTATTGGTACTGGTTGTCGTGTCAATTTTTAGTGCCAGTAAAATTTCCTCATTGGGTGGTGAAAATATGGCTCTGGAGCGCCAGCTGCTGATGGCAGAGCGTGAAATCGCCAGCCTTAAACCACAATTAGAAAAATCCCGTGCGGAACTGCAAGCGCTATTACAGAAACGCTTCCCGAATCTACGGCCTTTAAAAATTAACAATATGCTGGATGTTAATGAAGGGCTGATCAAACAAGTCATTTTCACCAAAATAAAGCAGGATCAGCGTGAGGTCTATAAGTACCTTGTCGTGGCTGAGAATGGAACTGTTAAAAAAATAAATCCCAGTTTCCGAGTGCTGCTATTTGATGAGTTCGGCGTGCATATTGGCAGTGCTGACGTGGTTGATAAGCGCTCTTTGGAGGCTGGAGAAAGTCGTGATTACACGGCTGAACTTGAACTGCTTTTCGAGTCAACGCCTAAGCATTTTTATATCGAAGATTTAAGTGCGCATTATCGTAGTGTGGCAAACTAACCGCATTACAAACCCTTACAAAATAATTCAGGCAATTTTTGCCGACTCCCGCATCCTGACCTAGACTTAAATCGGTTGGTCGTACATCTGTGGCTTTCATTAGTGTTTGGCTTACTTTGGTTATTAGCTACATTTTAATCAAGATGTAGTTTTTTAAATGGTGTTATATCGAGGTCGTATCGGCATTTACCTAAGAATAAATGTCATAGCGCCGCCTTGGTGTTGAGTGGAGTCGCTATGTTAAATCATGCGTTGTTAGTCGATGATTCCAAGTCTGCGCGCTTTGCGTTGCGAAAATTACTGGAGCGCAATGGATTGCGAGTAGATGTTGCTGAGAATGCCGAAGAGGCATTGGGTTATTTAAATGATAACCATCCCGATGTTATTTTCATGGATCACTTTATGCCCGGTATGGATGGTTTTGAGGCCGTTAAAATCCTCAAAAATCAACCTGATACCGCGTCTATCCCAGTGGTGATGTGTACTTCAAAAGATGGCGACGCCTACTTTTCGGAAGCGCAGGCGATTGGTGCGGTTGATATTCTCTCTAAGCCCGCTACGCCTGGCTCACTGAAAGTAGTATTGAGCAAGCTGAGCGGCGCAGCTAACGACCTGACTATGGTTCAGCAAGAACAGCCAGCGGTATCGGCGCCTCCTGAGCAGATGTTTGAGCAGGTGGCCAATGCTTATGCCGTTGATGATGTTGATATGCCAGCGGCTAAACCGGCGAGGCCTATTCTTGAAGATGTGGTGGTGCCTGTTGAAGAAATTAAGCGCGTGGCTGCTGAATCTGCAGAACAAGTGGTTGAGCGTGAAGTTGCAGACCGTGTTGCCAGAGAGGTAGCCGACAAGGTGCCGGAAATGCGTGAAATGGTGATGGCTAATTTTGATTCGGTCGTACGCAGTATGCTCAAAGGTTATATCGATGAAGCTATTGCGCAGGCTAAACAGGATTTTGCTGAAATTGCGCGTAATGAGACACGCCAGGTGGCCGATGAGGTTAGTCGTGAGGTGCTGGAAACGAGCGTTCAGGCGAGAGCGCAAACCCTTGAAGAGACTCTGCATCGCGAAATGAATGAGCACTTGACCGAGGTGTATACCAATATTGGCGAGTTAAAAGCCAGTCAGCACCTGAAAAAAGCGTCACTAGAACTACAGGAGGAGTTGGTGGCGCATTCGCGTGAAGCGGCACAGGAGGTTTCTCGTCAAGTACTGGCTGAGGCGTCAACGGCGGCCAGTTCAGCAGCTAAGGATGCCGCAAAAGAGGTCGCTGAAGAGCTTAGCCGTTCCACCCAAGTGGCGGTGGATGAAAAGATGTCTGGAGCGCTTGAGAATGTTAATCAGGTTGCGCGCACAGAAGCTGCTGAAATTGCCTGGCAGAAGGTGGAAGAATCACAAAAAGTTATGCTGGGTAAAATAGGATCAGCGAAGACGATGGGTGTGTTTGCTCTGTTGGCAGCTGTTGCGGCGATTGGGGTTAGTTTTGTGATGTAAGGCTTGGTCGTTTTGATGGATGAAAGCCCCGTTCCACAGTGTGTGGAACGGGGCTTTTTTATGTCGAATAAAGCGCTTTAGGTGTTGGATTGTTCGGCTCGCTTCATGCGGCTGTAGCGTACAAACAGCATGGTTGCTGTGAACAGAGTGATACTGGCAACGGACTCAATGGTTGAAAATAACAACGCCTTGCCAAGCATCAAATTGGTGACTGACATAATGATATAAAGCAGCAGCACGCAGCTCATATACAGATGCACCATGCTGTTGCCGCGCAACATACCCGGCAGAAAAATCAGTAGTGGAACGGTTTGTATGAATAACACATCGAGACGCTCAATGGATGGTTGATCAGCAATCCAGCCAGTAATCAATGCGGCGAGCAAAGCGGCATAGCTGGTGAGTGTTACTCGGCGACTGATTTGCACTCGTTTGCTTAAATTCATGGTGTGTCTCCCGCTAGTTTTAATGCCAGTGATGCTAATCGTTTTCCCTGAGCCAGGCAGAGCGCTAATTCACTTTCGGTCAGAGGCAAATTGCTGTCGTTACCGGCGACATGGGTAGCGCCGTAGGGGGTCCCCCCCGCCTGTGTACTCAGTAATTCTGATTCGCTGTAGGGGATGCCACTGATAACCATGCCGTGGTGAAGTAGCGGTAACATCATGGATAACAAGGTTGTCTCCTGGCCGCCATGTAAGCTGGAGGTTGAGGAAAAAACACTGGCCGGTTTGTTGATCAATGCGCCACTTAGCCATAACCCCGAAGTGCCGTCGATAAAATACTTTAACGGTGCGGCCATGTTACCAAAGCGAGTGGGGCTGCCGAGCGCTAACCCAGCACAGTTTCTTAGATCGTCTTCTGTGCAATAGAGTGCGCCATCCTCTGGAATAGTGTCCGCGACGGCTTCACAGACTGTTGAGATGGCTGGAACGGTTCGAAGTCTTGCCTCGATACCGCCCACTTCGTTAATTCCACGCGCGATACGCTGAGCCATTTCAGCCGTGGCACCGTGACGGCTGTAATAAAGCACCAGAATGTAAGGGGATTGCTCAGTCATTATAGAATCTCTAGTACCTGTTCAGGCGGACGGCCCAGCGCGGCTTTACCGTTGGCAACCACAATGGGGCGCTCAATCAGTTTTGGAAAATCGTGCATGGCTTGAATGAGTTGAGCTTCGCTAAGGCTGTCATCCTTGAGGTTGTTATCCTTATAGGCCTCTTCACCCTTGCGCAGCAATTGACGAGCGGAGATGCCCAGCTTGCCAAGCAGGTCACTGAGTTCTTCGGTACTGGGCGGAGTTTCCAGGTATAAAATTACCTGTGGTTCGATGTTACGTTCTTTGAGTAACTCCAGCGTTTGGCGTGATTTGGAACAACGTGGGTTGTGATAAATGGAGACATCAGTCATGGGGCTGTTTCCCTTTGAAAAATCAACTTACAATCGTAATAGGTTGGGCATTTTAAAGCATTTTCTGTGGCGATTGTGAAAATTCAAGTACCGAACTTAATGGCGGCACCATGTGCGCAGTTCGCTGAGTCTTCGCTATAAACAGCCATACCTTTTAACGGCAGTGGAGTAATAACAGTTATGGCAAAAGTATGTGTACGGGCTTTTGTATCAGGCAAGGTACAGGGTGTCTGGTTTCGTCAGTCCACCAAAGAGCAGGCCCTAAAGCAGGGCTTGACGGGGTATGCTAAAAATTTACCGGATGGCCGGGTGGAAGCATTTTTATGTGGTGATGCGGAGTCTGTAGAAAGTATATCGCGCTGGCTACATAAGGGACCCGAGCTTGCGCGGGTCGATGATGTCATAACGGAAGAGCTTGTGTATGAGCCGGTTGATGGCTTTGTTACCGGGTAAGTTTTATTTCAGGGCGTTAGAACTTCGATTAATTGTCGCATTTGTGATTCGCTAAAACCTGCCTCGGCAGTGACTGAACTACTGAGGTTTGCAGCGGCTGGAAAGCAGGCTGATTTTTGTTTGAAAAGCTGCAGGGCTTTACCATCTCCCAGCTCTTTTCTTTCTAATAAGTCTTGAATGACCAGCGGACTTAACATGCCAGCTGCCTCCATGACCGGGCAGGCAACAATATTGTGCAGCGCGGTGAGTAACTTGGGTCCGATGAACTGTGGAGGCATACGCCCTTGGTTGGCCTGTAGCAGTTGTTCAGCGCTGGCGGTGTAGTAATCCAAAAAGTGATTACTCTGACTGAACATCATAAAGGCGTTGTGAACCTTGGTATAAGCACGTAACTTGTGATTTTTATCCTGCTGAATCCACACTTCTCTGCCCAGTGCAAAAGTACTTTCTGGCAACACAAAGTTTTGAGGGTTGAAAATCAGAAAGTCCGCATCACACCAGACGACCTGTCGATAGCCATCCTTTAGACCTTTTTGCAGAGCCTTGAGGCGTGCTAAGTCGCTGGCGATAACCTTTTGGGTGCGGGTTTTAGCGAGCAGATTTTCATCAACAGAATCGAAAATTTCATCGCCCAACCATTGGTAGTCGAAGCGACTGTTGGCCGCCCAGGACTGAACAGAATCAATACAGCTTCGCAACCAGGCAAAGGGTAGAGGCGAACGGTGGGATTGAATGACGAGCGTGTGTTTCAAGGGGCTGGCAAGATTAGTTATTGGTATACCAGCGTTTCTCCCACGCCAGTAGTACTTTTGCGGGATACTTTGTTTTTCCTAAACTACCGTTATAGCGTGCCAGTGCGCGGATCATGTCGCCTTTCTCTTTTTTCAGGTAATAGCTGAGAATGGTGCAGCCATAGCGTAAATTGGTATCAATATCCATCAGGTTGTCTTCGGGGCGACCGATTTCCTTTTTCCAGAAGGGCATCACCTGCATCAACCCCCGAGCACCGACGTAGGAAAGGGCATAGCGGTCAAAGTAACTTTCAATTTGAATAACAGAGAGCACCAACTCGGGCTGCAGATCGGCTCGCGTTGCCTCACGGTGTACAGCCCGTAATAGTGACAGGCGCTGTTTATGATCTCTAATAAAACGTTGCAGGCGACCAGACATATCCACCAGCCACACTTCCGCATCAAAACGATCCTCAAAGCTATCAGCTTGGTTGATCGTTTGTTTGAGTAGCGTACGAAGCTCTGCATCTACTTGAGTGGCGTGGCCAGGCATCGCGCCAAGTGTTAACAGTAGCAGTAAGCTGGAAATTTTTATAAAAATGTTAGGCATCAATCAGGGGTTTTATAGGTGGTTGCTATATAGTGTAGACGAAATTTTTATGGCGCGTCTTGCTTGAGAATACTTCACTGTGAAATATTCTGTAGGTTCATAATGGGTGGTTTGCAGGGGCGTGTAAATGGCTAAGCGTTTTGTCGCTGGTTGGGCGAACCTAATACTTATAGTGGAGTCTTACCAGCAATGGGGTAAGGTTGAAGCCCCATTCAGAGTAGCGGCCCGCAGGAGTTTATCGTGATGAAATTGAAAGCATTATTAATTGTTCCTCTTTGTTTATTGGTGGTTGCCTGTAGTACGAACCCATCGGCAAAAACCTATACCCGTGATCAGGCATTGACGGTACAACAGGTGCAGTTTGGTACCATTATGGCAGTTCAGCCGGTACAAATCGAAGGCACTCAGAGTGGCGTTGGTGCGGCCGCTGGTACCGTTGTTGGTGGGGTTGCCGGCAGCGGTATTGGCGATGGCCGTGGCAGTACTATTGCGGCGGTTGTTGTTGGCGTGGCCGGTGGTTTGCTGGGTAATAAAATCGAACAGGAAACAACTAAAAAAGACGGTCTGGAAATGACGGTGCAACTGGATAACGGCAATGTTATTTCGGTGGTGCAACAGGCTGAAGGCGTATTTCGGGTGGGTGACCGTGTCCGTCTGTTAACCAGTGATGGTACAGCGCGTATTAGTCATTAATGAGGCGTGATGAAGCAAAAGACAGGAAAGCAATATGCTTAAATCCTTCCTGGGAGCATTGCTGTTATTCGCTGCCTTTCATGCGGTGCAAGCTGCAGACCGGGATCAGTATGAGATAGCAATTGAGCATTGGGCTCAGGTGCTGGAAACCTATGTTGATGAGCAAGGCCGCACCGATTTTGCTGCGTTGGCGGAAAATGCTGATGATTTGCGCCATTTTGTAGGTTTTATTGAAGGCACTAGCCCTGCTTCTCATCCTGCACTTTTCCCTACGGAAAATGATGTGCTGGCTTTTCATATTAATGCCTACAATGCGTTGGCAATGTATGGCGTCATTGGCGAAGGTATCCCGGTTGATTTTGACAGTTTTTTTAAGCGACTGCGCTTTTTTAAATTTCGTTCGGTGGTGATTGGCGGTGAAGAAACTTCGCTGCAGGATTACGAGAATGGTGTCATCCGCCCACTGGGTGAAGACCGTGCCCACTTTGCGTTGAATTGTATGGTGCGAGATTGCCCTCGTTTGCCTCAGCAGCCCTTTCAAGCTGAGACACTCGAGCAACAGCTAGAAAACGCAGCGCATGAGTTTTTTAGTAAGCCGGTACACCTGCGGGTTGATGATAAAAAGCGTACCGTATATGTTTCAGAAATCCTTAAGTTCTATACGGCAGACTTCGTTGAGTCCGGTAAAAAAAGGGATTTGGTGCCGTATATAAACCGCTTTCGCGAGCCTAAGATTCCAGTTGATTATCGAGTTAAGTTCATTGATTACGACTGGACGATTAATCAGCAACCTAGATAGTTGCGAATAGCGCCGACCGGCGGGAACTATTTGGTCAGTTAATTACTGATGATTGGCCTGAATCAAGGCTAGGCTGCTGATATTGCCTGATTATTCGCAACCAACTTCTTTTGTGAATCAGGTAATTCAAATGACAGCAATTATTAGCGTTGGAATTGTAACGGTTTCTGACCGCGCCAGCCGCGGTGATTATGAAGACTTAGGTGGGCCAGCCATCGAAGAGTGGATTGGTAATGCTATTACCAATGATTGGCAACCAGTTAAGCGGGTGATACCCGACGAGCAGGACCAGATTGAGCAGGCGTTGCGAGAGCTGTGTGATGATGAGGGCTGTCATCTGGTGGTCACCACCGGTGGCACCGGTCCAGCCAAGCGCGATATTACCCCGGAAGCGACGGCTGCGGTGTGCGACAAGATCATGGATGGTTTTGGTGAGCTGATGCGTTCAGTGTCCTTGCAATATGTGCCAACCGCGATTTTGTCGAGGCAAATTGCCGGTATTCGTGGCGAGTCGTTGATTGTAAACTTGCCCGGCAAACCCAGCGCTATTGCCGATTGCCTGAGGGCCGTTTTTCCGGCGATTCCCTACTGTATTGATTTGATAGAAGGTTATTATCTGCAAGCCAATGAGGACTTTATTCAGGTGTTTCGCCCAAAAGCCAAATAGCCTTGCTACTTTAAATTCACGCTGGGAGTGCGCGGCGTGAGGGGTGGCCGAATTGCTACACAGCGTGGATTTTGGCGAATTAGCATCGTTTTATTGCTGCTGACCTTTATCGCGTTGCCTGTTCTTTTAATGACGGTCATTAGTGACTCGACACCGCTGGTGACGCAAACCGCCCGGGTTGACTCCAATAGCGCCATTAAAGCTCGCTATATTGCTAAACAGCTTTATCTCGGTCTGACCAGTAAAGCTGCCGGCTCCAGCGCCACTATTCGCCTGTCTGAAGATGAACTCAATGAGGTGCTGGCGTTGGCGGTACGAGGTATTCCTTCTACCAAATCACGGGCGCGTATTGATGCAGGCAAGCTGTTAGCAGAGCTAACGCTGCGCTTACCGAGCAACCCGGTAGGTGAATACCTGAATGTAACGGCGGTTATTGAGCCTTTTAGTGATGGTTTGCAGATCAGGCAATTGAAAGTCGGCAACTTAAATTTGTCCGGCCGAATACTACTGGGTGTTGTTGAGACACTGCTGAATCGGGCGTTGCAGGGGGAAGCGCTGGGTTCTGAGCTCATGGCTGCTATTGAATCCCTGCATATAAATCAGAGCCGGATTACGCTGGTTTATCATCCTGTCGCTAATTTCAGGAGCAAGTTAAAGCAACTGAAAACTCAGCTACAGTTGGGTGAAGATGACTCGTACCGAGTGCGTGAGTATTACCTGCAACTCTGCCAGTTTCGTCAGCAGGGACCAAGTGAAGGCTACGAGGCTTTGAGCGCTTACCTGAGTCATATTTTTACGTATGCCGGTCAGCAGAGTAGCAACATTGAGCAGGCGGTTGCTGAAAATCAGGCAGCGCTGTTAGCGATGGCACTTTTTCTTGGCTCTGAGCGTTTTGATGCGCTGATTGGTGCTCTTAACTGGGAAACTCGGAAGCGCTGCCGCTCCCCTGGTGGCTATATTGGTTTGGCCAACCGCAACGACCTACGGCTGCACTTTGTTTTTTCGGCGGCGTTACAGGTGATCGCCAATAGCGGTATCAGCTTCTCGATTGGTGAATATAAGGAGTTGTTGGATACCGAACAGGGTGGTTCTGGTTTCAGTTTTGCCGATTTGGCGGCTGATCGTGCGGGTATTCGCTTTGCAGAATTTGCCGTTGATAAGAACAGTGCAGTGCAACTGCAGAATAGCGCCAATAAGCTATCCCATGAGGGGCTATTCTTTCCATCAATTTCGGCGCTACCGGAGGGAATTGGGCAGCAGGATTTTGAGCAGCGTGGTGGTATTGAAAGCGAATTTTATCGGCGATATTTGGCAGTGATTGAGCGCCGTATTGAGCAGCTGCCGCTGTATGAGGGGTATTACTAAGAAAACAAAACAGCCCATGTTTGTGGGCTGCTCTGCTTGAAATGGGAAATAAAAAAGATCAGTTCCGGATAATCTTTTTTGCCAGGGGATATAAAACTATTGCTAATAAAACCCAAGCCATTCCCAAATACTTCATAACATTTCCTGTTGCTTGAAGTTTGAACGACATCATCACTACTACGATTAGAAAAATAACTGCAAAACTAATCATTAACGAGCCTAGTATATATTTCATATTAACAACTGCGATTGAGTTAGTTTTTTAAGTCATAAAACTATTGGTGTGACTAGTTTTCCAATGTTTCTCGAATAAAGGCAACAACCTGATCGGCTGCCAGGTTCTGACGCTCCTGGCTACGACGCTCCTGATATTCAATCTGGTTTTCCTTGAGGCCGCGATCGCTGATGACGATGCGGTGCGGAATACCAATCAAATCCATGTCGGCAAACTTAACGCCTGGACTGGTTTTCTTGTCGCGGTCATCCATGTACACCTCGATACCCAGCTCTTTCAGCTCCTGATAAACACGGTTAGCGGTTTCTTTTACCTGTTCGGATTTATCGTAGTTCATTGGCACAATACCAATCTGGAAGGGCGCGAGACCAGCAGGCCAGATAATGCCGTTGCCGTCATTGTTCTGTTCGATAGCGGCCGCCACCACGCGTGTTACGCCGATGCCGTAGCAGCCCATAGTCATCACTTGAGCCTGGCCTTTTTCATTCAATACGGTGGCATTCATCGCCGCAGCGTATTTTTGGCCTAACTGGAAGATGTGGCCCACTTCAATGCCGCGTTTGAAAATCAGCTTGCCGTTGCCGCAGGGTGACGGATCACCCTCAACGACTTCGCGGATATCAGCAACGTCGGTCATACTACAGTCGCGATCCCAGTTAACGCCGGTCATGTGTTTGCCGGTTTCGTTGGCGCCACAGATAAAGTCAGCTAATACGGCTGCGCTACGATCGACAATAACAGGAATGTCAGTGCCAACAGGTCCCAGTGAACCGATATCACAGTTCATCTGCTTGGCAATTTCTTCATCGCTGGCGAAGCTCAGAGGCGCTCTTACCAGCGGGTGTTTTTCGGCTTTGATTTCGTTTAGGCCGTGATCACCACGCAGTACCAGTGCCACCAGTGGCGCTTCGTTTTCTTCTGTTGGCTCGCCGTGTACCAGCAGGGTTTTGGCGACCTGACTGGCGGCGACACTAAAGAATGCTGACACTTCTTCAATGGTATGCTGATCGGGCGTATCAACTGTTGCCAGCTCAGCAGACGCGGCGGGGCGTTCAAAATCTGGTGCCAGCGCTTCGGCGGTTTCAATGTTGGCGGCGTAATCGCTACTGTCACTGAAGGCAATCAGATCTTCGCCAGATTCGGCGAGCACATGGAATTCCTGTGACTGGCTACCACCGATGCTGCCAGAATCAGCGTCTACTGCGCGGAACATCAGGCCCATGCGCTCGAAAACGCGGCAGTAGGCCTGGTACATGGCATCGTAGGTTTGTTGCAGGCTTTCTGCGTCCAGGTGGAAGGAGTAGGCGTCTTTCATCAGGAATTCACGAGAGCGCATGACGCCAAAACGAGGGCGGCGCTCATCGCGGAACTTAGTTTGGATCTGATAGAAGTTGACGGGCAATTGTTTGTAGCTGCTTAGCTCGTTGCGGGCCAGATCGGTAATGACCTCTTCGTGTGTTGGGCCAATGCAGAACTCACGACCGTGGCGATCCTTAACTCGTAGCAGTTCATCGCCAAATTGTCCCCAGCGGCCGGTTTCTTCCCACAGTTCTGCCGGCTGTACGGCAGGCATTAGCAATTCCAGTGCGCCGGCACGGTTCATTTCCTCACGAATGATATTTTCGGATTTGCGTAGCACGCGTAAACCGAGTGGCGTCCACGTGTACAGGCCAGCCGCGAGACGGCGGATCATACCCGCACGCAGCATCAGTTTGTGGCTGATAACAGCCGCATCGGCAGGGGATTCTTTAAGAGTGTTGATAGGAAACTGGGTAGCGCGCATGAGCTGTTGTGAACCTTAATTTAGACGTGAAATTGAAGATGTCTTTAAAAGCAGGCATTGTACGTTTCCAGCGCGGTATATTCCAGTCGAGCTTGTGTTATCCGAAGTGTTTAAGGTTCTGCTTGCCAGGTTTGAAATGACCGTTGAGTTGTCATCTCGACTGACAACAGAGCCCTGTTCCTGAAAACCTGTTAATAGAGAAGCTAATGTCCCCTAAACCTTTTTCTCAAGCCTGTGAAAATAACAAAATGCCGATTCTGGCGGCACTGAAAAATGCATTTGCTGATGTTTCCGAGGTGCTGGAAATAGGCAGTGGCACTGGACAGCATGCGGTGTATTTTGCCGAACATTTGCCGCACCTTGTGTGGCAGCCTTCCGATGTGCCAGCCCATTTATCGGGTATTCAGTTATGGCTTGATGAGGCTCAACTTAGCAATATTAAATCGCCGCTGGCCTTAAATGTGCTTGATAACCGTTGGCCGATTAGTAAAACCGAGGCGGTTTTTACATCCAATACTCTGCACATTATGGGACGATCCGAAGTAGAGCGATTTTTTCAAAAGCTGGGCGACATATTATTGCCGGGCGGTAAATTTTGTTGCTATGGCCCTTTTAATTATGGTGGGCGGTTTACCTCTGAGAGTAATGCTCGTTTCAATGACTGGTTGTTTCAGCAAAACCCGAAAAGCGCGATTCGTGATTTTGAGTGGATTGAATCGTTAGCCAATAAAGCGGGCATGGTATTGGTTGAAGATCATGAAATGCCTGCTAATAATCGCCTGCTTGAGTGGCTTAAAACTGGTTAATAAACTCACTATTTGAAGGTAAAGCAGTCAAGCCATTTTGTTATTGGGCTGCGTTTTTTAGTTGATTACTTTGTTTTTCGGCAGCTATTTCGCCTTGGGTATATTCTGGAAACGTTAACTTCATTGCTAAACAGGACTTAGCCGCTATTATGGATTGAGTGGGTGAGTAACCCTTAGTCAAGCCTGGGGCTGGGTGACTCACATAAATAAATAGGGGCGTTAATCTAATTTTGTATGGGAGCGAGTGGTGTTTTACGGTTTTGTGTTAGCCGCTAAATGTTTGGCTTGTCGCTACGTTTTTTTTCTCCTGTTTTCCTTACCCTTGATGGCTCTTGCTGCGCCCCCTAGTGCGTCGAAAGCAGATGAGTTTGTTGTTGGTGCGATCAGTGATGATGCAAGAAAGCATATTGAGTTTACTCAGCGGCTTGCTGATTACCTTGCTGAGAATTTAGAGCATTATCATCTCAGTAAAGGCCGCGTTGTCGTCTCAAAAGATGCGAAAGCAATGGGGGAGATGTTAAAGGCAGGTCAAGTTGATTTGGTTTCTGAAACCCTTTTTACTGCGTTGGAACTACAAGAAAAATATGGCGCAGAAATATTACTGAAGCGTTGGAAGAAAGGCGTTGAATCATATTCGTCGGTGATTTTTGTGAGGCAGGACTTTGATTTTCAGTCACTGGACGATCTTAGGGGTAAAGTGATTGCGTTTGAAGATCGCTTTTCGACGAGTGGTTTTTTTATTCCGGCGGGGGTATTACTTAAAAAAGGGTATAAATTAATTGAGCTGGATTCGCCTAATGCACCGGTACCCCATGATGGCATTGGGTATGTTTTTGTTAAAGAGCTGGTAACCAGAGGTAATGAAATCAGCATAGCCTCTTGGGTTTCGAGGGGTATTGTTCATGCGGGTGCGTTTAGTGACGTGAATTGGAATGACACGGAGGATATGCCCGATGAGCTGAGAAAGGAGTTAGTAATCATTTACCAGAGTCAGGATTTTCCTCGAAGCCTACAGTTAACTCGAACAGACCTTGAGCCGCAAATAAAGTTAATTGTTAAAAGACTATTATTGAAAGCTAACCAAACAGCGAAGGGCAAAAAAGCGTTAAAAAAGTATCAAAAAACAACAAAGTTTCAGGAACTGGACGGTAAAGACCAGGAAAAAATTGCATTGGCTTTGGAATTTAAGAGGTTGTTAGGTAAGCATGTAGAGGGACGCGGTGTGAACCAATGAAACTCCGGCTTCATGGGCGTTATGTGCTGATTATACTCAGTCTTCTGGTCGCTATCGTTGTTGTTAATTCTGGCATATATTTTTTTGTATCTGAAAAGCAAACGGAGCAGCTAAAGGTTCGGTTAACCGCTGATACTTCAGAGCGTTTACAGTCACAACTGGAGAAAAAAGCGATAGGTATTGCTGATTATCTGGTGGAGGCTCTGTTTAACCCACTTTATTACCATAATCCTGAAGAAGCTTATTACGTGATTCAAGCGGCACTTAGTTTAGATGAGGTGATGAGCGTTTATGTGGTTGATGAGAGAGGTAATATCTTTCACGATGGCACAGAAAACTTATTGGCATTTGGTCGTAAATATCAAAATAAAGAAGGGGTATTTCAGGTTATTGAACAAGCCATGCCGTATACCAAAATAAAAGGGGAGCGCTTTGTGTTGGGTCGGCCGGTTATCGCTGGCAATGAGTTAGTTGGTGGCCTATTTATGGAATTTTCGTTAGCTGACATTTATCAGGACATTCAACAGATGGAGGATGAAATTCAAGCCCTTCATCGAGAAAAGTACGATCAAACGTTGTTAAGCAGTGTTCTGTTGACCGGTTTTTTGGTTATTGTGGGCGGCGCTTGTTCGGTGTTAATTGCGCGTTCATTGACCCGACCTCTGCGGCAGTTAATTGCCCAGACTGAGCGGATTGGGGATGGTGATTTCAGTACGTTTAGCTCTATTGATCGTCAGGATGAAATTGGTGATCTTGCAAATGCTTTTAACAGAATGGGCTTAAAGCTCAAGCAACATACAGATGAAATATATCACCAAGCTCACCATGACTCATTGACGGGGCTGCCCAATAGGGCTCGTTTCATTGAGTACCTGGAGCTGCTGATTAATCAGAGTGACGTCACGGCATTTACGGTTTTGTTTGTCGATTTGGATGAATTTAAGTGCATTAACGATAACTATGGGCACAAGGTTGGTGATCTGTTGTTGTGTGAGCTTGCCTCGCGCATGAAAGAGAGTCTTGGCGTAGAGAATATTGTTTTACCGTTTTTTGAAGAGAACAGCCCTAAACCGGTGGTCGCTAGAATTGGTGGTGATGAGTTTTTAATTTGTTTGCCAGATATTTCAACGCCTGACGAAATTGATTCGATTGTTGATGGTTTCTTTGAGGTTGTTCGATCTCCGGTCGCGGTGGGCAGCGATGAGGTTGTTGTTGGTGGGAGTGTTGGTATTGCCACTTACCCTCATGCGGGCTATAGCGCCGATGAGCTAATTAAGAATGCTGATATTGCGATGTATGACGCTAAGGCTAGCGGCAAAAATACTTACAGCTATTTCAGACTTCAGATGAATGAGCAGATTGAAATACGGGCTGATATTGAGCGCGAGTTGCGGAAGTCTTTGGCGTTACCTGAGCATTTTGAACTTTGGTTTCAACCTCAATTTCGGTTAACTGATAAGTGCTTGGTTGGCGCTGAGGCGTTGGTGCGCTGGCGGCATCCTGAGCGCGGACTGATTGCTCCGGATGCGTTTATTCCCATCGCAGAAGAAACAGGCCTGATCATCCCGATCGGCGATATGCTGATTGAAAATTTATGCCAGCAATTGAAAGGGTGGTTACCTGCTATAAGTCATGATTTTTATGTGGCGATAAACCTCTCGGCGAAACAGGTTTATCGTCATGACCTCGCCAATGTGTTTTCAAAACGGTTGCACGAATACCAAATCCCGGCAAGGCATGTTCATGTTGAAATTACAGAGAGCTTTTTGATGCGTGATGAACAGGCAGCGCAGGCGATGTTAAAGGAGCTTCGTAAGCTCGGCATCCAGGTGTGGTTAGATGATTTTGGTACAGGGTTCTCGTCGCTGAGCTATCTGAGGCATTTTCAGGTGGATGGTTTGAAAATTGATCGTAGTTTTGTTGCCGATATTGAATCAGATCAACAGGATCGGGCGTTGACCTCAGCGATTATTTCGATGGCACGGCAATTACATATACCTGTTGTCGCCGAAGGGATTGAGACTTTTGCTCAGGCAGATTTTTTGCAAGCAGAACAGTGTGATTTTGGGCAAGGTTTTTTATTTTCTGAACCGCGTTCCGCCGCAAGCTTTAAGTCTCTGTATATCCTTGATAAGCAGCGCGCCTGATAAATCAAAGCTTACTGTGTGAGTGGAACCGCTTACTTTGAGCGCAGTCCTATTTGTAACTGAAGTTTGATGGCGTAGGAATTATTTATGAAGTTGAGTACTGTTGTACTACTCGTTTTTTCCTTGCTTTTAACTACGGGCGTCAAGGCTTCCGGTTACAAATGCAATAATGGTTTTGTCACTGTTGGTGATCGCAAAGCCACTGTTTTGTTACGTTGTGGCGAGCCGTTTTTTGCCGAGGTCGTTTCCGGCGCTGATGAGATAAAAGTGGAGGAGTGGACTTACATGCCTCGACATTACAAAGGCTTTCTGCGGGTGTTGAGGTTTAGTGGTGGCAGGCTGGTTGATATTTCGGTTGGCGAAAAACTCGATTAACGACTGGCTCTTCTCATTCATTTTGTTTCTTGAAAGGTAGCAGCTGTGTTGCCTGCTCCTGATATTGCGCCATGCCCAGTTTTTCTTGACCTAAAAAACGCTCAATAGCCTGACGAAACTCCGTGTGCTCAATCCAGTGTAAGGAATGGGTTGTCACCGGCTCAAAACCGCGCAGAATCTTGTGCTCGCCTTGAGCGCCGGGGTCAAAGCGCTGAAGGCCGTTGGCAATGCAAAACTCAATGCCCTGATAAAAGCAGGCTTCAAAATGCAAACACTCGTATTCCTCCAAACAACCCCAGTAGCGGCCGTAGAGTGTTTCTTTATCGTGAAAACAGAGTGCAGCGGCAACGGCTTTGCCTGCTTTTTCAGCTATCACCATTAATAATTGATCGGCCATTTTCAGGCGTAGCTCTAAAAAGAACGGCAAGGTTAGATAACCCTGTTGGCCGCGTTTTAAGTAGGTGGCTTGATAAAACAAATAAAAGTCATGGATATGTTGCTCGGTGAGCTCGGCTCCCGATACTTGCTTTAGCTCGACTTCCTGCTCGCTAACCCGGCGGCGTTCACGCTTGATGTTTTTGCGTTTACGTGAGGTGAACCCAGTCAGAAAATCATCAAAATTATCGTAGTTACGGTTGAACCAATGAAATTGGCAGCCACTACGCGGACGTAACGCGGTTTGTTGCCAGTCCTCAAATTCGTTGCTGTCAGGAAAAAGCAGGTGCCAGGATGAAAACAGGCCGCTGCGCGTCTGTGTTTGAATATCGGCAACGATAGCGTTCATCAGTGCGTTTTTGTCGACACCCTTGGTGACACATAAACGCGGCCCGCTGGCGGGAGTGAAGGGAATCGCCGACAAAAGCTTGGGGTAATAATCAACCGCATGACGGCGATAGGCGTCAGCCCACGCCCAGTCGAAGACATATTCACCGTAGGAATGGCTTTTAATATATAGTGGCATGACGGCCACTAAAGTACCGTTGTTATAAGCGGTTAGATGGTAGGGTTGCCAGCCGCTGTCACCGCCAACGCTATGGGAGTGTTCAAGCGCGGCGAGAAAATCGTGGCGCAAAAAAGGGTAGTCTCGCGCACAAATTTTATCCCAATCGGTGCGGGCTATTTGGTCGATGCTATTAAGGTATTGGAAAGAGAAGTTTTGCGTGTTATTCATTAGCGCCGATACTACCCCTCCTGCTGCCCTGAATAAACCAGTATAGGGGTGTTGCACAAAATAAATGACGGGTATAACCGCTAAAAACCTTTGTGTTATGCCGGGTCTTAATTTAAGGAATCGATATGTTTGAGCTACACCCGCAACTTGTTAAAGACTGCATCGTGCTGGGAGATTTTCCGTTAACACGAGTTTTGCTTAATAAAGATGCTAATTACCCCTGGTTTATTCTGGTGCCGAAACGGGACGCTATCCGCGAAATTTTTGAATTATCGGCAGCTGATCAACAGCAGTTGTTATGGGAATCCAGTTACTTTTCTAAACAAATTTATGACTTATTCAAAGCCGATAAGCTGAATGTCGCGGCGCTAGGAAATATGGTGCCACAGCTGCATGTGCACCATATTGTTCGTTATAAACATGATGTTGCCTGGCCCGGGCCTGTTTGGGGGGCGGTTGAACCAGTTGAGTACCCAAATGGGGTGTTGGAAGAAATTTCTCAACAAATTTTTGAGGCGCTGGGCGAGCATTTTCAGCCGCTTAATAGGTAGCCCGGCAATCATTGAAAGTGGCCATTAATGCCCCGTAGGCGTGACAAAATACCTGTTTTTCAAGTCCTGTCCAAAGGCCGAGTGCGGCCGTCAGTCACGACGCTATGGAGAGTTCAGTAACAGCTCTTTTGAAGCATTTCGGCTGAATCTTTACGAGGTAAACTGACTCAGGGATTGTCTGAGTGGCGCTACCGGTATTGATGCTTTTCCATTAGTTGACACAATTGCTCTGTGCCGCCGTTACCTTGCCCTGTTCCTTGCAAAATGGCGACTATTCGTTGACCACAAAAATAGGGTACAATCCGCCTTTTTATTTCAGGGGCTCTGGTTGCTGTTGTAGAGAGCTATTTCTGAAGTTTAGCTTGTTTAATGGAGTCGGGAGAAAGTTATGCCCATTTATGAATATCAATGTGGTGCCTGTGGGCATCAGATGGATAAACTGCAAAGTATCAGTGATGCGCCATTAACGGATTGTCCTGAGTGCGAAAAGCCAGCATTGAAAAAAGTGATTTCAGCGGGCGGTTTTCGGCTTACCGGAGCAGGTTGGTATGAGACTGATTTTAAATCCGGCAGCGGTTCAAAGCCGAAATCAGACAGTAAACCGGCGGCCAGTTAAGACACAATATTAAGGTCATCTTTAACGATGTTTGAGGTGACGGAAAAAAACCTAATTTTTAATTTAAGTAATCGGAAGAAATAGCATGCGCAGTCATTATTGCGGCGAATTGAATGAATCGTTGATTGATCAGGAAGTAGAAATTTGTGGTTGGGTGCATCGTCGCCGTGATCATGGTGGTGTAATTTTCTTTGATATGCGTGACCGTGAAGGGATGGCGCAGATCGTTTTTGACCCGGATACGGTTGAAAGTTTTGCGCTGGCAGAAACTGTGCGTAGTGAATATGTACTGAAAATTAAAGGCCGTGTGCGTGCCCGCCCAGAGGGGACTGTCAACAAAGATATCCCGACGGGTGGTATCGAAGTACTGGGTAAGGAACTGACGATTCTTAATCGTGCTGAAACACCGCCTTTCCAGTTGGACGAACATATCACCGTGGGTGAAGATGTTCGTTTGAAATACCGCTATATCGATCTGCGTCGCCCTGAAATTGCCGAGAAACTGCGTTTCCGCTCCAAGGTGACCAGCAATATCCGTAACTTCCTTGATCATGAAGGGTTTATGGATATTGAAACCCCCATCCTGACTCGCGCGACGCCTGAAGGTGCGCGTGATTATTTGGTGCCGAGCCGTACTCACAGTGGTGAGTTTTTTGCACTGCCGCAGTCGCCTCAGTTATTCAAGCAGCTGCTGATGGTGTCCGGAATGGACCGTTACTACCAGATTGCTAAATGTTTCCGTGACGAAGACCTGCGAGCTGATCGTCAGCCTGAGTTTACCCAGATAGATATCGAGACCTCTTTCCTGGAGGAGAGTGACATCATGGATATCACTCAGCGCATGATGGTGAAACTGTTTAAGGATGAGTTGAACGTTGATTTGGGAGAGTTCCCACACATCACCTATGCCGACGCCATGAACCGCTACGGTAGTGATCGCCCTGACCTGCGTTTTGGACTCGAGCTGGTCGACATTAAAGATTTGATGGCAGCGGTAGACTTTAAGGTATTCAGTGGTCCAGCCAACGATCCTAAAGGTCGCGTTGCGGCACTGAAGGTGCCTGGCGGTGCGAGTATTGCGCGACGTGCTATTGATGCCTACACCAAGTTTGTTGGCATCTACGGTGCTCGCGGCCTGGCGTGGATTAAGGTTAATGACTTGTCTCAGGGCCTGGAAGGACTGCAATCACCAATCATTAAATTTATGCCGGAAGATGTGGTTATGCAGTTGCTGGATCGTCTGGGTGCAGAGACTGGCGATATTATCTTCTTCGGCGCTGATAAAGCGAAGATCGTTAACGAAGCGCTAGGTGCGTTACGGGTAAAACTGGCAGAAGACCTTGATCTTTTTGAGCGTGAGTGGGCTCCCTGTTGGGTTGTTGACTTCCCCATGTTTGAGGAACTGGAAGGTGGCGCGTTAACACCACTGCACCACCCCTTCACAGCGCCTTCCTGTTCACTGGAAGAGTTGCAGAAGAATCCTGCTGAAGCCTTATCTCGTGCCTACGATATGGTACTGAACGGTACTGAGTTGGGCGGTGGTTCGATTCGTATTCACGATCAGGATATGCAGAAAATCGTCCTGAAGGTGCTGGGAATTGGTGATGAAGAAGCCAACGAGAAGTTCGGCTTCCTGCTGGATGCGCTGAAATATGGTTGTCCTCCACATGGTGGTTTGGCCTTTGGTCTGGACCGTATCGTGATGCTGATGACCGGTGCTGCTTCAATCCGTGACGTGATTGCTTTCCCGAAAACGCAGAGCGCTGCCTGTGTAATGACCGATGCGCCGAGCGAGGTCAGCCAGGAGCAACTGCGCGAACTGAGCATTCGTGTGCGTAAGCCGGTGACTGAGGATGGCTCTAGCAGCTGAAGAACGAAAATTTTGAGTCCAAAACACCTAATATCGGCGTTGAAAACTTTCGCAATAGTTCACTATTGCGTGCAGCTTTCGCCTTGATCTTGAATGTTTTGACTCTCAAAATTTCTCGCTCACAACTACTAGAGACATCCTAGAGATTTTATTTGTAAATTCTCGTTTTTGCGGGAATGAATAAGGTAGAAATTTGGGTTTTTGAACGCCTTATACAATTCGGGATTTTGCTTTCTGGTAAGGCAAAAATGCACGCAGTGAGGGAGTTTATAATTTATAAATGACCGATTGAGTACATTTTTAACACCGCCAGGGGGCAAAAGAGCAATTGTTCTAGGTATCAAGATTGAGGAGTAAAAATGGCTGGACACAGTAAATGGGCCAACATCAAACACCGCAAGGCGGCACAGGACGCCAAGCGCGGTAAGATTTTTACACGCTTTATCCGTGAATTAACGGTGGCGGCGCGAGCTGGTGGTGGTGATCCGGAGGATAATCCACGTCTGCGTTTGGCGGTGGATCGCGCTAAAAGCGCGAATATGCCAAAAGACACCATGCAGCGTGCGATTGATCGCGGCGTGGGCGGTGAAGGTGAAAACCTCGAAGAGATTACCTACGAAGGTTATGGACAGGCGGGTGTTGCAGTCTTGGTTGAAACAATGACGGATAACCGCAACCGTACCGTGGCAGAAGTTCGCCATGCGTTCACAAAGTTTGGCGGAAATCTCGGTACTGACGGTTCGGTGTCCTACCTGTTTACCAAACAGGGACAGATTACCTTTGAGCCGGGCGCTGACGAAGATGCCATTATGGAAGCTGCGCTGGAAGCCGGTGCTGATGATGTGGTGACTAACGATGACGAGTCGATTGATGTTGTAACGACGCCAGCAGAGTTCAGCAATGTTAAAGATGCATTAGAAGCGGCTGGACTCGAGCCAGTAAACGCTGAAGTTGCGATGGTGCCGTCCACCAGTGTTGATCTGGATGTGGACACAGCGACGAAAGTGATGAAGCTGATTGATATGCTGGAAGAACTGGAAGACGTGCAGAATGTTTTCCATAACGCCGACATTCCAGACGAAGCATACGATTAATTTTCGATACACCATTCCGGCTTAAGCCGGAATGGTCGTTTTAGCGCAATACGGGTGTCCCCCGTGAATTGGACTCCATTCATATTTTATGGCCCTGATTATCGGCATTGACCCAGGTTCACGCATCACTGGTTACGGAATAGTTAACTGGGTAGGCAATGCCTATGAGTATGTCGATAGCGGTTGTATCCGCATTCAGGGCGATATTCTTGCCGAGCGACTGCATCAAATTTATAAAGGGGTTGCGGAACTCATTAACACCTACTCTCCGCAGGTGATGGCCATCGAAAAGGTCTTCATGGCGCGTAATGCTGACTCAGCGTTGAAGCTGGGACAAGCGCGTGGTGTTGCGATGGTTGCCGGTGCCAATGAGGGGTTGCCGGTATACGAGTACTCGGCACGTCAGGTCAAACAGGCGGTGGTGGGGAAAGGTGCTGCCGACAAGGCACAGGTTCAGCATATGGTCACGGCATTACTGCATTTGAATAAAACACCGCAGGCGGATGCCGCTGATGCGCTGGCGATTGCCTTGTGTCATGCGCATACTGAACAAAATTTAATTCGTATGGCGGGTGCCGGTTCGCATCGCAATAGCCGTCTTCAGCATAAATAACACTCACAGGCTCTCATCATGATAGGTCGTATCAAAGGTGTATTGATTGAAAAAAGTCCGCCGGATATTTGTGTTGATGTGCAGGGCGTTGGTTATGAACTACAGGTGCCGATGAATACCTTTTATCGACTACCAGATATTGACCACCCGGTCAGTCTTTATACCCATTTTGTAGTGCGTGAAGATGCGCAACTGCTTTACGGCTTTTATGAGGCGCGTGAACGTGAGCTATTTCGAGCCGTGATTAAGATTAACGGTGTGGGTCCTAAACTGGGTTTGGCGATTTTGTCCGGAATCGAAGCCAGCGATTTTGTGCGGGTAGTGCACAATAATGATGTAGCCGCGTTAACCAAAGTGCCTGGAATTGGCAAGAAAACCGCTGAGCGGTTAGTTATTGAAATGCGCGATAAGCTCAAGGATTGGCCCGAAGCCCCCGGCGATTTAGAGGCATCACTGAACTCCGCCGCGGCGGATGGTACAGATGAAGCGGTCAGCGCTTTACTGGCGTTGGGCTATAAACCTAAGGATGCTGAGAAGGCGATTAAAAGTATTGCTGTTGAAGGGATGAGTAGTCAGGAGCTGATTCGACAGGCGCTTAAGTCAATGGCGTAACAGCAATCAATAACGCTGCACATTTCATTGCGGGTCTCTCTGCGTTTACAATAAGCCAATTTTTTCTCGGCGGGCTAATCTCACATGATCGAATCGGATCGACTTATCTCTGCACAACCTCAGGCAACGGCTGAAGAGCGAATTGATTATGCGATTCGACCCTCAACGTTAAGCGAGTATGTTGGACAGGACGCGGTTAAAGAACAAATGGAAATCTTTATCCATGCTGCCCGAGGGCGCGCCGAAGCGCTTGACCACGTTTTGATCTTTGGCCCGCCAGGTCTTGGTAAAACAACCCTGGCGAATATTATTGCTCAAGAAATGGGTGTCTCCATTAAATCCACCTCGGGACCGGTCCTTGAAAAGGCTGGTGACCTGGCCGCGATGCTGACCAATCTTGAAGAGGGGGATGTGCTGTTCATTGATGAAATTCACCGGCTCAGTCCTGCTGTTGAGGAGGTATTGTATCCGGCGATGGAGGACTACCAGCTTGATATTATGATTGGTGAAGGCCCGGCAGCGCGTAGCATTAAACTGGATCTGCCTCGCTTTACCTTAGTGGGGGCAACGACTCGGGCGGGCTTGTTGACGTCACCGTTACGTGATCGCTTTGGTATTGTGCAGCGCCTTGAGTTTTATAATGTTGCAGATTTAACCCATATCGTTTCCCGCTCCTGTGGCTTATTGAATGTGCCGGTTAATGAGGAAGGTGCCGCTGAAATTGCCCGCCGTTCCCGTGGAACGCCGCGTATTGCTAATCGACTGTTACGCCGCGTCAGAGATTACGCGCAGGTGAAGGGCGATGGCGCCATTGGTAAAGACATCGCGGATGCGGCGCTCGGCATGCTTGATGTTGACGATGTTGGTTTCGATAATATGGACCGACGGTTACTGCTGGCAATGATTGAAAAGTTTGATGGTGGGCCGGTGGGTGTCGATAGTCTGGCGGCGGCCATCAGTGAAGAACGCGACACCATTGAAGATGTGCTCGAGCCCTACTTGATTCAACAGGGTTATATTTTGCGTACGCCACGTGGTCGTATTGTCACCAAACACGCCTATTTGCACTTTGGTTTAACGCCAGTAACGGACGACTAAAGATATCAGTGGCTTTTGGAGAAAAGAGTTAGATGGGGATGGAATTTAGCTGGCCGGTGCGGGTCTACATCGAGGATACCGATGCGGGGGGTATCGTTTACTACGTTAATTACCTGAAATTTATGGAGCGGGCGCGAACGGAGTTTCTGCGTCATATTGGCTTTGATCATGCCGAAATGATTCAGCAGGGCAGTATGTTTGTTATTCATTCAGCCAATACCCGTTACCTGCTGCCAGCTTTACTGGATGACGAACTTCAGGTGACAGTGGCAATGGCTACGATCAAACGCAGTAGTGTCACCTTTAACCAGCAAGTACTGCGGGCCAGAACACAGGAAGTGCTGGCTGAAACAGAGGTGCGGGCGGTCTGCGTACAAAAACAAACAATGAAACCCTGTGCGATAGGTGACGATATGGTTGCCGCGTTGCAGGCCTATATCTAAACAATTAGTCAGTTTTCAGCCCATGGGGCTTTGCAAGGGGAATTAGTTTTGGTCGAAAAAATGTCACTTTATAGTCTGGTTGCTAACGCCAGCTTGCTGGTGCAATTGGTGATGCTGCTGTTAGTGCTGGCGTCATTAGTATCCTGGGTTATGATTTTTCAGCGTTCGCGGTTTTTACGTCATGCCCGTAAAACACTGGATAAATTTGAAGAGCAGTTTTGGTCAGGAATTGATTTAAGCCAGCTTTATGTGGAAATTAACGCCCGCATTAATCCCAATAGCGGCGTAGAAAATATTTTTGGTGCTGGTCTGAAAGAATACACCCGTTTACGTTCGCGTATTGCTAGTGATGCTGATGCCATCATTAACGGGGTTCAGCGTGTGATGCGTGTCGCGTTGGCCCGTGAAGAAGAAAAGCTTGAGAAGCACCTATCGTTTTTAGCGACGGTTGGTTCGATTAGTCCCTATGTTGGTTTATTTGGCACAGTGTGGGGAATTATGAACTCTTTCCGTGGCCTGGCAAACGTGCAGCAGGCGACCTTGGCAACGGTTGCGCCGGGCATTTCAGAAGCCCTGGTGGCGACAGCCATGGGGCTGTTTGCTGCGATTCCCGCGGTGATTGCCTATAACCGTTATTCCGCGGAGGCCGATAATCTGGCTGGTCGTTATGAAACCTTTGCCGAAGAATTTTCCAGTATTTTGCACCGTAAAGTGCATGACTCCCAGGCGCGAACATCAGCTGTGCCTGCTGATCAAGCGAGTAGCTAATAATGGCTCGTATTCGTCGCCGTCGTAAACCGGTTTCTGAAATCAATGTGGTGCCCTACATTGATGTGATGCTGGTATTGTTAGTGGTATTTATGGTGACCGCACCACTGTTAACGCAAGGCGTGGATGTGGATCTTCCTGAGGCGCCTTCGGAACCCTTGGATAATAACAGCAATGAAGATGTTGTGGTGGTGTCTGTTGATGCTGGTGGCAACTATTATATTGACCTGGGCACGGATTCAGAAAAGCCTGTCAGTCTTCAATATGTTGAGGAGAAAGTTGCCAAGTTGATGCGGGTTAAACCAAAAACCCCCGTATTAGTTCGCGGTGATAAAGCGGTTCCCTATGGCACCATTGTTAAACTAATGACGACTCTCCAGGGTGCAGGTGTACCGAACGTCGGTCTGATTTCCGAGCCGGGGCAGTAGCCGTTTTATCCGATGAGTTGGCGTTCCTATATTGTTCCTGTTTTTCAAGCGCTGTTGGTGCATGCGCTGGTGATTGCCGCGTTTACTTTTAATTGGGAAAGTGACACAGGCAAGGAACTCCCGCCGCCACCTCAGGTCGTACAGGCCAAGATTTTGACCATGGCCGATCCGATTGCGGCGCGAAAAGAGGCGGCACGCAAAAAAGAAGCAGCGCGGAAAAAAGCTGAAGCTAAACGACGCGCAGCCGAAAAGCGCAAGCGAGAGGAAGCCAAACGTAAGGCTGCCGAAAAGAAAAAAGCCGAGGCTAAACGTAAAGCTGAAGCCAAAAAGAAAGCGGATGCTAAGAAAAAAGCCGAGGCTAAAAAGAAAGCTGACGCTGAAAAGAAAGCCGCTGAAGAAAAAGCCGCCCAGCAGCGTGCCGAGGAAAAACGTCGTCAGGAGCAGTTGGCGCGAGAAAAAGCAGAACGTCTCAAGCAGGAACAGTTATTAGCCGACTCATTAGCGGATGAAATCGCTGCGGCACAGGAAGAGGATGACCGGATTGCTGCCCAGTCCTACGACGGTTTAGTACGTCAACGCATCATGGAAAACTGGCATATCCCACTGAGTGCCCGTAATGGCATGGTCGCCAAAGTTGTGGTGCACTTTTTGCCGACCGGAGAAATCAATACGGTGGCGCTTTATAAGAGCAGTGGCGATGCAGCTTTTGATCGCTCGGTGGTGTTGGCAGTTCAGCGAGTCGGTAAAATTGAAGAGCTTCAGCAGCTCGAACCGCGGGCTTTTGACAAGTATTTCCGCAAACGAATCATTAAATTCAGGCCTGAGGATTTGGACCGGTGACATCATATTTTTTACGTTTCACGTTTATGCTGCTTATGGCGGTGGGCCTATTACGTCCGGCCTGGGCATCATTTGAAATTGAAATTACCCAGGGCGTTGATAACCCGACGCGAATTGCCGCGGTAAACTTTGGCTGGCAGGGAGCCGGTTTACTGCCTGAGAATATAGCCCAGATTGTGTCGGCGGATTTATCTCGCAGCGGGCAATTTGTGGCCCTTGACCAGCGTAATATGATGAGCTTACCGACTCGTGCTGATCAGGTGTATTATCGAGACTGGCGTATTCTTAATCAGGAGTTTTTACTGATTGGGCAGGTTACCCCGCATGCCACTGGAGGCTATCGAGTTCATTACGAGCTTTATGACGTTTACAAGCAGCAGCGTATGGTTGAAGGTAATATTAAGGCCGGTCCGAATGAGTTGCGTGATGCGGCTCACCTGATCAGTGATCGTATTTATGAGCGGCTGACTGGCATTAAAGGTGCCTTTTCGACTCGTATAGCCTACGTGACGGTTGATCGTCCCGCCAATGGGGCTGAACGGGTTCGCTTGCTGGTGGCCGATGCAGACGGTTATCGCGAAAAAATTATCCGTGAATCACGTGAGCCTATCATGTCGCCTCACTGGTCCCCCGATGGTAATAAGCTGGCCTACGTGTCCTTTGAAGGGCGACGACCAGCGGTTTATATTCAGGATGTCAGCACTGGTAAACGACAAAAAGTGCCCGCATTCAGGGGCATTAACAGTGCGCCGGCCTGGTCCCCCGATGGGCGTAAACTGGCCATGACACTATCTAAGGATGGTAACCCGGAAATTTATATCTATGAGATCGCTACAGGCAAGTTTCAGCGTGTAACACGTCACTTTGGTATTGATACCGAACCCAGCTGGTCGGCGGATGGGAAGTCGCTCATTTTTACTTCTAGCCGGGGGGGAAAACCGCAGATCTATCGCAAAGAGATACAGACAGGGAGGCTGGAGCGGTTGACCTTTGAGGGAGACTACAACGCTCGTGGCCGCCTCAGTGCTGATGGTCGTTATCTAGTGATGGTGCACCGCCAGGCGGGTGTTTTTCATATTGCAGTTCAAGATTTAAAGCGTGACCGTTTAAGGGTTTTGACGCAAACGCAATTAGATGAGTCGCCGAGTATCGCACCGAATGGAAGTATGATAATTTACGCTACTAACGACGATAATAAGGGCATTTTAGCCTTTGTTTCACTGGATGGGCGGGTGAAATCCCGTGGTCCATCCAAATTTGGTGATGTGCGTGAACCAGCCTGGTCACCGCGTTAATGCGCTTGTCGGGCTTTTAATGTTGATCGCCGATTTTGTATTTACTATCAGTCAGGAGCATGACTATGCAACTAGCAACACTTTTTAAGGTAACACTACTGGGCTTGGCCATTACTGCGGCAGGTTGTTCTACAACAGGTGGCGGTTCTGACGCCGATGCAGGCGCAGCGGATACAAATGGCGAAAGCGCATACGGTGCTGGTGATCGCGCTACTCTCAGTGCTGAAGAGCAAGCAGCTCAAGACGCAGCACGCGCAGCGGCAGAAGCAGAACAGTTACTAAATATCACAACTTTCTACTTTGATTTTGACCAGTCTACAATTAAACAGGAAGCGCGTGTTGCACTGGAAGCTCACGCAGCATACCTGGTACAGAGCGGCGACAATGTGGTTCTGGAAGGTCATGCCGATGAGCGTGGCACACGTGAATACAACCTGGCGCTGGGTGAGCGTCGTGCCCAGGCAGTTGCCAGCTACCTGAGTGCGCTGGGTGTTTCCAGCCAGCAAATCGAAACAGTAAGCTATGGTGAAGAGCGTCCAGCCAGTCAGGGCCATGATGAAACTTCCTGGAGCTTGAATCGTCGAGTTGATCTTAGATACGGCGGCTAATTTTAGCTAGCTTATTTGATCATGATGACTAGACCTATTGCTTTAATCGCGTTTGTGCTGGCGGCCTCCACCGCCAGCATAAGCTGCGCTAATGATCCTATTCCTGTTGTTGAGGCGTCTCCGGGTGTTGCCGGTAAAGCGGTTGAACAGCAACGGCAATTACAGGGCGGGCTTCAAGCTAAGCAGCAGGGATCCCAGCTTGCTGACATGCTTTATCAACAGCAGCAGCTGCAGCAGGAGGTGCAGCAATTGCGCGGCATTGTTGAAGAGCAGGCCCATGAAATCAAACGTATGCGAGAAGAGCAGCGTGATCGTTACCTGGATCTTGATCGACGTATTACGCTGTTAAATCAGTCATCTTCTAATCAGTCTGCCGTGACTGCCAAGCCAGTGGCTGTTAAAAAAGAGGCACCAAAAGCGCAGACGTCTGTTGCGGTTAAGCCCAAGCCAGAGCCAGCGGTGACTAAAAAGCCCGTTCAGGCCGATGCTAGCGCTGATGCCAAGGAAGCGTATCAAGTCGCTTTCTCGTTGGTACGCAATAAACAGTATGCCGAAGCGAGTGCAGCCTTTGATCAGTTGATTAAAGATTACCCTGATAGTCATTATACGGGTAATAGCTACTACTGGTTGGGTGAGGTGCTGTTGGTCGAGTCTAAACAAAAGCAGGCTCTTGATGCTTTTGAGTCGTTGTTAGAAAAATACCCAAATCATCGTAAAGCACCAGATGCGAAATTCAAGCAGGGTAAAATTTACCTGCAGATGGGCGATAAAGCTCAGGGAAAGGTGATTTTACAGGATGTCCTGGAGCAATACCCCGACAGTTCCGCGGCTAAATTGGCCGCTGCTGAAATACGTGACGCAAAGCTTTAAGCTGGTGTCTCGCTGTTTACCTGCCTAATTTAGATCATGTCTGAACAGCTAAGAATTACTGAAATTTTCAATTCCCTGCAGGGTGAAACTTCGACGGTCGGATTGCCAACGGTATTTGTACGCCTGACTGGTTGCCCGCTGCGCTGTGTTTATTGCGATACAGCCTATGCTTTCAGTGGCGGCGAGCAGATGTCTTTGGATGCGATTCTGAGCGAGGTTGATAAATATTCTTCACGACATGTCACTGTCACGGGTGGCGAGCCCCTGGCTCAATCAAAGGTTTTGAAACTGCTGACAGAGCTTTGCGATCGTGATTATCAGGTGTCGTTGGAAACTAGTGGCGCTGTCACGCTAGAAGGTGTTGATCAACGCGTGGTCAAAGTGATGGATTTAAAGACGCCGTCTTCGCAGGAATGTCATCGCAACCTTTATGAAAATATTGATTTGCTGAATACACATGATCAGGTGAAGTTTGTGATCTGTGACCGCCAGGATTACGATTGGGCAAAAATGCAAATTGATCAATACTCGTTGACTGAGCGTGTCGATGAAGTGCTTTTTTCCCCTAGTCACGGTGAGCTGACCGGTGCGCAATTGGCAGAATGGATCTTAGACGATGGCTTGCAGGTGCGATTTCAGTTACAACTGCATAAGTATCTTTGGAATGACGAGCCTGGTCACTAAACTTCCATAAAATGCGCTCTTTAGCCTCAAGTGGAACAATGTTCGCTGATTACAGCGTCAGTTCTGTGCTCGGCACTTGATGTACTTAATATACACTCAGTTTTTGTGCGATTGCCCCTCGGTTCTTACATAGATATCACGACTTTTCTTTTTATTTGATTTCCAGAAAAACATGACGACAAACAAAGCAGTAGTTCTTCTTTCTGGTGGACTCGACTCCACTACCGCACTCGCCATGGCTAAGGCCAGTGGTGCCGATTGCTATGCCATCAGTTTCAATTACGGCCAGCGTTGTAATGCCGAGCTTGCGGCGGCAGAACGCATTGTCAAATCGATGGGTGTCATTGAGCACCAGGTGATTAACATTGATATGGGTAAAATTGGTGGTTCGGCGTTGACGGATGACTCAATTGACGTGCCAGAAGATGAGCCGGAAGGGATCCCGGTTACCTATGTGCCGGCCCGTAATACGGTGTTTTTATCCTTCGCGTTAGGCTGGGCTGAAGTGATTGGTGCCCAGGAAATTTATATTGGCGTGAGCGCCGTCGATTACTCAGGCTACCCGGATTGTCGCCCTGAGTTTATTGAAGCCTTTGAGGCGATGGCTAATCTGGCGACTAAAGCGGGCGTGGAAGGCGAGTCGATTAAAATTCAAACGCCGCTGATGCACCTCAGTAAAGCGGAAACAGTACAAGCAGGTATTCAACTGGGTGTGGATTATAGTTTAACGGTGAGTTGTTATCAGGCTGATGACGATGGAAAAGCCTGCGGGAAATGCGATAGTTGCCGATTACGAATCAAGGGATTTGAAGATGCTGGGCTGGAAGATCCGACACTTTATATTTGAAAATTGGCAAACAAAAAAAAGAAGTAAAAAAATAGAAAAAACTGCTAATAAAGACTTGTCATAAACTCAGAAACCATTAATATACGCACCTCTTCTGGGGGCCGTTAGCTCAGTTGGTAGAGCAGTTGGCTTTTAACCAATTGGTCGCTGGTTCGAATCCAGCACGGCCCACCACCAGAAGTCCTTTCCAAGTTAGTAGTCACTAACGCTGTACTACAAATCACGCTTTGTACTATTGAAACCCGTCCTTTTGGATCTTTCTTGCTGAGCAAACCTTACCTCAGCCTCGGCGAATTTGTGGACCATCATTAGATAATCGCTTTCAAGCACCATCTTTGTTTTTTTAAGGTCCGGTCCACTCATTACTCTAACCTTTCTGTCGTTTGGGAATTTCTCGCCTCTCATAGCTTGGTCACTAGGTTGGTCACTTCGCTTTCCACTTAGCAGGCTCAACAACCCTCGCTTTTCTTCGGTACTTATCGGTCATTGTGTCGGTAGAGTGGTCTAGCAAATCTCTGGCGTGTTGCGCGTCTGTATCGCTGGCAACTTTGGCGCGTAAATCGTGCTCGGTGAACCGCTCTGATAGCTTTGTTTCTTTTAATGCCTTATTCATCATACGCCGCCATACCGAATCAAAACCGGATGCTTGCCCGTCTTCTTTTATGTACGGCTGGCCTTTGCGAGTATGGAATAGCCATACACTCTTGACCTTTTTATGCAGAGATTTTATTTCTGCAATAGCGCTCTCTAACTCTGGCGTTAGCGGGTAGACTTTCTTTTTGCCGGTTGTGCTGGCCGTCTTGCGCGGCTTAATGTGAAGGCCATCATCTTTTATATCCGATAGCTTAATGCTAAGCATATCGCCTTTGCGGACGCCTAAAAGCATTTTCAGGTTAATGTAAGCAGTCAGGAATGGAGAGCAGACCTTTAAGGCCTCTTTTAGCTCCCAGTCCTCCACATAGCGATCCCGCTTTTGTGATTTGTTCTTTACCACTTTTTTGTCTGTCATTGGGTGCGTCCCGATAACGCCCCACTCAATCGCTTTAGTGAAAACGTGGCTCAACACTTCCAGGTCGCGGTTAGCTGATACAGGGCCATTTTTTTTCGTGCAGGCGTCTCTGTACTGATAGATATGCTGGGGCTCCACCAGCTTAGCGGGTGAGTCACTGAAAACCCCTTTCAGCCTCTTGATGCTTATCCCGTTGCTGCGGCGCGTTGCCGCTGCTTTATGCGGAACGACCTCGACAGAATAACGATCAAAAAGCTGTGACATTAGGTTGCACGATTCAGTCCAGCTCAAACGCTCAGCCCAAACAGCAGCGGCTTCGGCGTATGTTTTGCCCAACTTAAACGTCTTTTTGTTGTCCCAGTTAGCCTCCTTGCCTGGCGGAACTTGGTAGTAATACGCATTACGCGTGAAACGCCAGCGCGATGGGAGGCCCACGTTTTCAGGATTACGCTTTCTCATAGCTGACTAAAATCCAGTTTAACCTCTTGTTTTTGGCGGTGTAAAGGTGCGCCACCTGTAACGCGAATAAAGTTTTCAGTCGAGATTTTTGGAGATTGCCCTTGCACCCACAAGACAGTAAAGCCAAGCTCGCGCAATACTTTGACTTGAGCTTTAGGGGTTTTTCTCCCTGTAAGCTCTTCGATTGTCTCTTGTGTGATAAATCGGCTCATTACTTATATACCTCGCACATATAATCTCCGCCTGCTTCCTTAATGCAGATTTGATACTCAACAGGCTTTGTTGGAATAACCCAGTTAGCCGCAATAAATCCTGCTGCGATCATCACGCCCGCACAGAAAAAACATATAAGCGGCTTAATGTTTTCTTCCCAGTGATGCTTAAAAGTCTTCATTTATTTATCCTCTACCTATTTCGTGGTGCCACGAAAATGGTTAAACCGCTCTAACACGGGGTATTTGTTCTGCGAAGTAGCGCAAGCCTCTGACCAGACCCATCGGGTTAGCGTGACGAACTCCGTCTATTTCCATCATGAACGAGTCTATGCGACGGCCTCTCGATGGACGGATAAAGTCAACTTGTGTTACAGATAGCTCGAACTCCCAATTCAACAAAATGAGCTGATAGGGCATGTACGGCAGGTCATTTGGATAATCTGGTGGCGGGGCAGCCATCATGTATCGGCGCTTAGCATCGTTCATGGCTTTGGCCTGCTCGGTTGTAATTCGCCGCCAATCTTCCTCGTAATACTTCATGCTAACTCCCTATAGAAACGTGCACAGTTCCCATATCCCGCTGTTATCTGCCTATCTTTATCATGCTAGTTATATTTATTTGCTCGGCAGTGCAACCATATCCAGTTGCTGCAGCAAGCTCTTCGCGTAGTGCTTTCACATGCGCAACTGTAAGCCGAGGTCTAAAAGTGTACGTCCCGTCAGAAAATGCAGTCCTGTTTCCGTCCAAACTGGCGCGCCAGCATACGTGCCACTCCTCTCGCCAGCCAAAGGCAGATAACAACCAATTAAACATCGCTCGTTCCTCGCTGGGACGGCTGCGCCGCCCGTTAATTTTTACCGTTAGCAGCCCCCGTTGGGGCAGTCCCAGTCGCAATGTTCGGTTCCTTGCATAGAGCAATAGCCAGTAGCATCCTGGTAGCACTCTGGTTCTGGGCCGTAGGGTTCCTCGTTGTAGTCGTCATCTTCGGCCTGTTCCGCTTCAACAGATTCCCGCTCCTTTATCCGGCACTCGGCGCAAACGTCATAGAGTCGGCCTGCCATGCCTTCCTCGAAATCCTTGTGCTCCACAAGGTCGTCTGCTTCTTTTCTGCACCAATCGCACTCACCAGAAAATTCAGTTTTCATGCTATCTCCTGCTGCTAACAAATTGCTCAAGTTCGTGCTTCGCACGGGACTGGCTAAACGCCAGCCCCTTAGCAAAGCGTTATGCGCTAAATCTAGAGCCTAGAATTCCACTTCGCTGCGCAATGCTCTCTTAGCTCTTCGAGTGTCTCGCAGTCTTTATCATCACCGTTAGCAAAGTCGAAATTTCCACAGTTCGGGCAGGATATCTGGTGACACCCTTCATGCTCTTTGTCGCTCGATCCGCATCGACACCAGTGAGCGCCGCATCCACAAAACGGGCAGTGCTTTAAAATCCAGCTTGTGTCTAAATCCCCAACCTTATCAATCATCTTTATCTCCCGTTCGTTCAGCGCATAACAATGCGCTGTAATCCGACCGCCTACGGCGGCAGTTAAGCTAAAACGTTATTCACTTTGCGCCAGTCGTTCAGGTGAGTGACACATGCGTAAAGTGGGTATCTCCCCGTCGATGGTGCGGCGCTGATCGTATTTAGGGGCGCGGCAAGCGGCCACGTCCGTAAACTTAACCCGATACCCAGCATCGTTAGCTGCGCGCATGGTGTCGTACTTCGCCTGACCAGCCGTTTCCGCAAATACAATGGTTGTCACGCCAGTGCACTCCGTTTTGAATGCGCGAATAACAACCCGGTCAACGGGACGACTCCCCACCTTGTCGTTTTGCTCTTCAAATTTGCAGCCTTCTTTTTTGAAGCAAGGTTCGCTTAATCTACATTCGCACTTCATCGCCCGTTACCTCTCACGTTATAGGGCGTCTACAGCGAGAACCCACTCTTGCTGGTAGCCACACATTGCACAAAACAACCCTGCTTCATTCGCATGTAGCACTCTTGATGGAGAGCATCCTGAACAGGTGTATGGGTGCAAGCTGGTGTCGTCCTGCCTGATGTTAATGTTCTGCACTTGCTCTGGCGTAAATGGCGCACGTGCTTTTGGTATCTGTGTTTTCATAATTCCACCTATAACAATCGGTTCGTGCGGGACTGCGTTCCGCGTTGCTTCACTTGCCCCACACCCAAGCCGTTATGTGCTTCTTTGTTTTGCGGCGTATTCTCTGAATTTTTTTGCCATGCAGTGACCGCAAGTTAATTTTTCCACTCCATGCTTTGCAGATCCTCCCCAGCCGTTCTGCATTGCATATTCTTCCATCGCCTCGTAATCGATTCCGTATGAGCCATCTAGGTAAATGCTTTTGTCACCGCATTCATCGCAAACATACTCTCGGCGTGTTTCGCTAATCCGGACAAAGCCAAATTTGCGAGCAACTGCACATAACAACCACATCAAAATTGACTTCATTCCGCTTTGCTCCATTCGCACTTTATGTTCAACGTTAGGTGTCTAGGTAGCGTTCAGCTTGCCGCTTCGCATCCACCATTTCTCTGTGAGTAAACCCGCGCTCTTTACACCAGGTGGAAAACTCCCTTGAGTAAAAATCGCCCTGTCTTCTATCGAGTCCGTCAGTAGCTTTAATGTATTGAACAGCTTTTTCAAAAATAGCCTTATCTCTGTCCGTAACAGTGAAGCCACCTAACAAGTAGTTCGTTTTGACACTCATCCGCTTTGCTCCTTCGTGCAACACAACATGGCCGTTATATGCTATCAAGCCAATCTCTTAATATAGTTTTCAAAAGTGTTTCCCAGTCGTCCAGCTGGGTGAAATCTTTCTTCCCTGCTATCACGTCTTCAATTAATGCGACAGGTATTACATGAATAGTTTCACCACAATTTACCGTCAAATGCGGTTTGGCCTCTTCAATATTTACAATCTTTTCACTCATACCATTTTTCCCGCTTGGTGAAATTGGTTGCGTATAACAATTTAAATCACGGCGATTCACTACACGCCGCTCCGCTCTGCTTCGTTCCCGCGTGTTTACGGCGTTATTGCGAAAACACCCTGATCAGATTTATCGCTGATTTCAGCCGGCACTTTGCAATATCGTTTTTATTTCGAAACGGCCAGTAAATTCTGACCGATCTGCGCATTGCGTTGCTTGCATTTATTTTGCTTCCAAACGCATGTCGCAAAACGAGATCAGGATTGTATCCTCTTAAAAGCACCGGCTTTGGTTCAAAAATATCTAGCTGCATTTTCGTTACGCCACTGTCCTTTTTTGAAACACATCGAATTTAATTAGGCTATACATCGGCCCAAGCCCTCCCGTTCCAAATGTCGTGAATAAGAGCAGAGGTGACGTTGTACTTCTTGGCCAGTCTTGCGCCATCACCCCATTTTTTGTTTGTTTTAGCTGCCTTGATCTCAAGCACCTCGCCAACGCTCAGCTTTGTGCCCTTTCCGTGCCGACAATTTCCCGCTTGATCGACAACCTCAAGGTGGTGAGGGTTGACGCATTTCGTATTGCTGCACTTGTGGTTTATCACCAAGCCTTCAGGTATTGGCCCAACAATGGTTTCGTACATCCAGCGATGCGCTAACAAACTTTTCCCGTTGAATGTTTTCTTGCCATAACCCGTGTTTTTATTAATAGTCCCTCGCCATTCCCAGCAGTCGGCTGGAGAATCACCAATATCAACTAAAGGCTTTAACACTTGTCCCGTGATCGTCATAAGCCCTCCTAAAATGGGATATCGAGATCGTCATCTGGATAGCCGCCGCCTGGCGCTGGTTGAGCTGCTGGGGCCTGTTGCCGTGGGGCATTCTGCGCCTGTTGCTGTTGTGGCTGATCGCCAGTGGCAAACACGCTGCCAATCTGAGCGTTAAGCAGCTCAATCGTATAAGACGGCCCTTGCTGACCTTCGTAAACGTCGATCTTTTCATGTGTAGCCGTTAACTCAACTACGGAGCCAATTTGCAATACCTGGCGGTAGTAGTCGATTTGGGCCGATGCCTTTGCAAACACTACGGCAGAGTAGTTAGTCCATTGCTTAGACTTCGTTGCGCGGTCGTAATACTGAACACCTAGTCGAATGCCGAACCCGATAGATTCACCGGCCTGAAACTCGTTAGCTGGCTTGTTTAGCTTTCCTGTGATCGTTGTTGCCATTACTTTTCCTTATCTTATTAGGGTGGCTGCTGGCAGGGCGCTAATCCTGCTCAGGTTTTTAGGGTTACCGATACTTTCAAACGGTGGAGCCTGCCTCCATAACCCTTGCGTGTCTCCAGAGGTTTCGGATGTGTCGTCACGTCCCAGCCCCTCAGCTTTCCACGCCGCAGCAGCCATAAAAAGTGGCTCCGGCAGGGCTGGGAAATCTCACAAACCCAACCCGCCAGAGCCGTTAACTATGCAGCGCTTTTCTTCTCTGCCTGAATTCGCTGATAAACTTCTTCTCGATGCACGGAAACATCCTTTGGAGCATCTACAGAGATACGCACCTGATTTCCCTTTACGCCAATTACTGTCACTGTTACATCGTCACCGATCATTAGTGTTTCGCCGATGCGTCTTGTTAAGATTAAAGCCATCCTTGTTTCTCCTTATTTGATTACTAGGCGAGTAGCTTGAGTGATCTCTGCAAAATCACACTTCTTGCCTGATTCAATAAGCGCTTTGATCGCTTTTTTGTCTGGCGATCTCGTCTCTTTAACTACCTCAAACTCTTTAGGAACATCGCCAGTAACTAGCACGGAAGGCGGGTTCTTAGCCAGCTTGATTGCGTACAACTGGCATTCAATCTCAGTAATACCGCATTGCTCCATGTTGGTATGCAGATACTCTTTAGCCCAGCTAACACGAGACTCGATTGATTTGCGTCTAGCGGCTAACTCCTGCTCGGCCTCCTTGAGCGCCTTAGCGTCTGCCTCGCAGTTTTTAATCCAAGCGGCTACGTTCTTCGCCTTCTCCTGAATCTCGCCTCCAATGGCTTCTAGCGTGTCATTCATGGCTTCTTGAGGTAGAGAGCCGTCTTCAACCATTAAGCCCATGGTGTTAAAGGCTTCTTGATACTGATCTGATAATTTATAAAGCTGCATTACGATGCCTCCTTCATTTGGGTGCGCAAGTATTCTTTAGCTCCTTCAAACCTGGATGCCTCCAGCTCTTCAATGGCGTTAATTTTTACGATTCGACACAAATCTGCCTCTGCAATATTCGCCATGCTCATAGCGCTTCTTATCTCTTCAACTTGCCCAGCGGAGATAAAGGCCGGCTTCGTATCTCGACCCATAGCAAACTCAGCATCATCATCGGCAGAGGGTAGCCCAATCATTGCTTGAAGGGCGTAGCGTCTTGCGTAAGTGATCGCTGAGCCAGCGCCTTGTGGGTCTTTCTTCGCCATCGGAATATGCAGCGTTCCTTTTATCCACTCGCCAGAGGTGTGCATAATCATAGTTGTTACACCAACGCCGTTATCATCCATTTCTGGCGACTGAACATAACTAAGACCATGCTCTGCAAAGGCTTCTTTTAGCGCCTTGATAACAGACCCAAGGTCGGCGTATTTTGACTTAAAAAACGGGTTGTTAGCGTCCTTCTTTGCCGCCGTCATATCGGCTTGCGCTTTATTCATTGCGCTCGCAATCTCTTTTATTGATTCGCTAATTTCCATTTGCCTTCTCCATAACTTGCTCTGTTGCCCATGTTTGGAATTGCTCTAACTCATACTGAGCTGCATAGCCTCGAATGTAATCAGGGTCGTCTGACTGTTGCGGCAATCCAGCTTCGCAATCCCTCTGGCCCTGAATGAAAGGGCCGATAATGTCTTTAGCTCCCATTACAGCCACCCTTGATACCAAAGTTTGAATTTAACGAGCCAAATCGGCCCCCATGTTTTTCGGCGCTGAACAGCCGCTTTTCCTAGCGCTTCTGGTGAGGGATTCATGCAGTCTCCCCATTTAACACAGATAGAGCGGCTTCTGCTTCGTCTGCGGACTTTCTAGCTGCCTCAGCCTTCTTGATAGCCAGGCTACGGCCTGCCTCCTTCACCTCCTCAATACATTCGGCAGAGATTGCGATCTTAGTACCGGCCATTTTCAGAGATATGTGCTTAGGGTTTACTTCAAACCAGCCTTCACTACTCATGTCATAGTAAAGCCCTGACGATAAATATAGCCGTGGCTCTTCGCCTTTCAAAATCTCTGCTACGTTCGTAATCCATACTGTTAAGTTTTGCTTAATCATTTCCCTTCTCCTGCTTTCTTGAATGCTTCTATGACGTCTTTTGCCTGCTCGATAACCTTGGTTGAAATAACCTGGTTAAGATCGCGGCTGATCTGGTCGATAATGGTGCTGAGCGGGATTTTTTTGTGCATATCCCAGTAAGCCATGACCGCGTTGTATTGCAGCTTGTGTAGCTCGCCCTCGTAGTGAGCGCGTGTCTCGGCCTTTGTCTTTTGTGGCCGCACAAACTCACGCTGGAAAGCGGCCTCTGTTTTTGCGTCAAACATTTCCCTTGCTCCTATGCGACTTTGCTAGCTATATGCTTGAAGCATTCAGCCTCAAGATCCTCAATAACTCGCTTACTTAAAGCATCGCTAATATCTGTGCCGCAGAAACCTACGGGGATCAGTACCGCCTCAAGCTCTACTGACGCCTCGCAGCCTGGGTAAGTAGGCTCTGGCGGCTCGTAAGGCTGATAGTGAAAGCAAACCATTACTGGAACGTCCTCACCGATTACTGTTTCAAATTCGTAGTCCATGCCTCTCTCCCTAGATCAGATATTCGCGGCCAGTTTCAGAGCGGAAGGTGTGAGCATTAGGGTATGAACCCCGTTCCGCGCAGCCTTCGCAAACTCCATCATGCTTAAATTCTGTAGCTGGAAACTGGTCGCCGCATTCGTCGCAGGATTGAACGTCCAGATCATCAAACATTTCTGCGCGGCGTTCGCGCTGCTCTTGTTCGATTTCAGCCCTTGCTTCGGCTTCGAGGTATTCGTTCGTTTCGTCTGTTGCTCTGCATCCTGTGAACATTATCCTGCTCCTTTCTACCATTCACCGAGAACTTGGCCCGCCGCGTCCAGCATGATTGTCGCTGTGCTAGACAAGATGCTCACAGGGGCGTTTACCCACTCAACGTCAGTGATAAAACGAAGAACGTCATCCATCACATGAAGAGCATCCAGAACATGTGTTGTTAGCGTCTCGTCTTCGACCTCAGAGTTAATCATTGCCTGAAGCAGTGGCCGAGGAAGGGCGCTCAAATCCTCTAATGTGTAAATGTCAGTGATTAAATCCATCTTGCTAACTCCGTCTCCGTTTGCTCATTTGATGAGACCAATAATACATAAGTGTATATTTAATATCAATACATAAATGTATATTTATTCATTATTTTTGTATTTTTATTAAGCGGCAGGCACAAAAAAGCCCGCGCTTGGCGGGCCTTATAGTTGTGGAGGTGGATGTATTCGTAGGTGGTTTTTTCGCTATCTACGCATGGAAGTGTTTATTTTTATCCAAAGACGCCTTTATCTTTTCCGCACTGAGTGCATTGAGCTTTTGAGCTGTTGTTCATAGCAATAATTATCCATATTACGATCCATATTCCAGACGTTATTATAGATAGTAGTAGGTGCAATATGTGAGAGGTTGATGGTTGGACATGCATGGTTTTACTCTTACAAGCCTTGCAGTATTTCATTGTTTGATTAGTCGCCATTAGCGGGCCTCCTTGTCTTTTTAGTTACTCTTCCATCCACATACCGATCACTTTACCGATGATCTTAAACTCATCAAAGATAGGCGGGTGGTGTGGGTTTAATGGTTTAAGGTACAGCCTGTCACCGTCTTTTGCTAGCTGCTTAAAAGTGACGCCGTTCTCTCCGCTGCGTTTAGCAACTACGCGGTCGCCAGGTGCGCAGCAGTTCTGATCTGGGTCTACGTAGATTAACGCCCCCTCTGGGTAGCTGCGTCCAACTGGCGAAGTCATTGAGTCGCCCTCTACTCTCAGGCAGTAGGTATGAGGGCCGTGTGGAGCAGGGCAGGGGTAAAGAGCCTCGGCATCATAAGGCTCGAAAAGGTCAATTGCCTCAGCCCATTCGCCAGCTTGAATGCCAGAAATCAAAGGGACAAGCCCTTTTGTGTCAGGCCCTGGTGAAACATTATCTGATTCCTTTTTGTTATAAAGTTCATCTCTTGATGATAGCCCAAAATAGGTCATTAGCTTCTCTTCTTGCTCTGGACGCATGTGAGAAACGGCGCCGTCGATGATTCTCTTAAGAGTTGGCTGCTGTATACCTGCTTTTTTTGCGGCTTTGGTTACGTTTAGGGTGCCGTTCTCCTTTCTAAGCGTGGGGTCAAGAAGGAACAGGTTTGTGATTGTCGTTGAAAAATTGGGCTTATTCATATCTGTATTTTTTATTAAAAAAACGCCCAACACAAAAGCACAAGTGTATTGACCATTATACATAAGTGTATTATTATGCGTCGCATGAACATAAAAACTCCACAACAAATGATAGTGGCCCTTATTGATTCGGGCATGACTCAGCAGCAGATCGCCGAACTGGTGAAAACAAATCAGCCGCAAGTCGCAAGAATAAAACAGGGGCAAAGAACTGATTACGAGCTTGGTAAGCGGATCGAATCGGTATATCGCTCCCATCTACCAGAATCAGCAGCCTAACCAAGCCTGGGCATCTAGAAAGGTCGTTGGTGGCATCCCCTCCAAGTGCCAATCTCCGACCAGCGGCCTTTACTAGATGCTCAAGTGTTTTTTTAGCTGATAAGCGTAAGCAAACGTAAGCAAACGTAAGTAACCAAAGGCAATCGGAGGCGAATATGCAGAAGGAAATGCAAATACTTGGAACGGCAGGTTATGAGGTTAAAGACCTCCCGTCTGACTGGATCGCTGCGTGTGACGATTGGCGTCAAGCTGTTGAGTTGTGCATGGATAAGTCGGTAGTCGCCTATACACGTGAGCAATGGGCAGCGAAGCTGGATATGACGCCTGCCACATTGAGCGGAATATTGAGAAAGAGCGGGAAGCGAAAGAGAAATCTAGACCCTGGTTATTTTTCTCTTATTCAGCAAATAGCCGGTAATCACGCAATGGATCAGTTTTTCCGTATGGAGACAGCTGGGCAGCTTAACTGCCAGTCGAGAAGGAGCCGACTTGACCAGCTAAAAGAAGAAGTAGAGCGGCTCGAAGCAGAAGAAAAATCAAATCAATCTTTAATGTGGGGTTAGTTGGGTGAAGTGGTTTAGGCATGACACAGACGCAAATATGGATGCAAAGCTGCAAGAGGTGTTGCTGGATTACGGGCTAGAAGGTTATGGCTTGTACTGGTACTGCCTGGAATTGATCGCGTCGAATGTAACGCCTGAAAAGCTGACTTTTGAGCTTGAGCATGACTCACGAATCATCGCCAGAAATACCGGGTCAAGCGTTCAGAAAGTGCAAGAAATGATGACGCGTTTTGTTGAATTGGGGCTTTTTGATAACTCGAATGGCCGCATTCTTTGCCTAAAACTATCTCAACGCGCAGACGACTACACAGCAAAGCTAGTTCGCAAGAATGGTGTGCAAGCTATTGAAAACAAAGAGAACCGACAAACTCCGACAAACTCCGAGAAAGTCCCTCTAGATAAGATTAGATTAGATAAAAATAAAAAAGAAAATAAAAAGACTATTGCGCCAGAGCTGTCACCAGCTCAAGCGCCAGAGTTCGTCTTGATGCTGAACGATAAAACTTTTCATCCTGTTTACCCTGACGACATTCACCGATGGCGAGAGTTATACCCGGCTGTCGATATCGAGCAGCAACTCAGAGGCATGATCGGTTGGATTGAGTCAAACCCGACTAAGCGCAAAACAAAATCAGGAATCGTTAAATTTATTACAGCTTGGCTAGCAAGAGAGCAAAACAGGGGAGGCATTGGAAATGCAGCACATCAGCACAGTGGTAAACCAGCGGCAAAGGACACATTCAACCCATACGCGGATTTTTAGCGATGATGAAAAAATCATCATTAACGGCGTTTATGCGAAGCTAAAAGCGATTTACGCAGGCACGTACGATCTTACGTTCAAAACGCAGCGCGACGAGCAGGCGTCTAAGCGTGAATGGTCAGAGGAGATTTTAAAGCTGACTGCTGAGCAAATTGCCGCCGGACTGGAAAAACACAAGGCAAGCGACGAGAAATACCCAAACATCAAGTCGTTTATTCAGATGTGTAAACCGGATCGAGTAGAGCCAATGCACCAAGATTTTCAATTGCCACCGCCTTGCAACATTACCCGCGAAGAGGGACGCAAACACTCGTCGGCGCTGCTGGCGATGATGAAGGGGAGATAAGAAATTATGAGCAACAGTAACGATATGCTTATTAAGACCTGCAAGAGCTGTCACAAGCAAAAAAAGATACGCAGATACCAGGTTGTATGCGCCAGATGCAGAGACATGGATCACGCAGACATGGGTATTCAAAAGCTATGTCTAAATGGCTTATTAGCACTGGAAGAAATGAAAGCAGCGGAGGCGGTATGAGCGTAGAGCTTTTGAATATCGACTGCATGGAATACATGAAAACGCAGCCCGATAACGCTTTTGACTTGGCTATTGTTGACCCGCCGTATGGAATTGGCGAAAGCGGTAAGACCAATAAAAGTCGCGGAAAGTTAGCGACAGCCAAAGATTATAAGCCGTTCCACGGTGAAGACCTTGAGCCACCTCCTGAAGAGTATTTTGCTGAGCTGCAGCGCGTTAGCAAAAACCAGATTGTTTGGGGGCGAATCATTTTATGGATCGCATTTTGAAGGGATCCCCGTGCTGGGTGGTGTGGGACAAAGAGAACGGCGCTTCCGATTTTGCTGATTGCGAATTAGCCTGGACAAGTTTTAAGACTGCAGTCCGTAGATTTAAGTTCCAGTGGGCGGGGATGCTGCAGGGCGACATGAAAAACAAAGAGGTTCGCATTCATCCAACGCAAAAGCCCGTAAAGCTCTACCAATGGCTTTTAGATAACTACGCCAAGCCAGGGCAGCGCATTCTTGATACGCATTTAGGCTCTGGCTCTTCCGCTATTGCCGCGCATTATTTCGGCTGTGATTTTGTGGGTTGTGAGTTGGACGCTGATTACTTTAATGCAGCACAGTCCCGCTTTAAAAAAGAAACGGCTCAATTAGACATATTTGGAGCAGCATAAGAAATGATAATTGAAACACCGGCAGCACGTAACACTGACCCAAGCACAAGCCATCTAGCGGCTGATGCGATTACCAAGTCGGGCAAGCGCATGAAAGACGCTGACAAGGTTTTAGCGTTTCTCATTAACGAAGACTACAAGGGGGTAGACCCCATGACGTGGGCTGAGATTGCTAAGGGTTTGCAGGATATTTACCCGGGTGAGGGCTGGGATAATTACAAAGCGATCAAGCGCCTTAATGATCTCAAAAATATCAATGTCCAGCATGGCAGCAAGCGTAAATGCGGAGTGGGCGGGCGGCTGTGTGTCACATGGGAGCTAATAATACGTGAATAGCATCGAAAGACGATTACAAACCGCTCAGCGTGAAGTTGTGGACTTGAAAATACTGGAGGGCTTCGAGATTGAATCGCGAGAGCCTGAGATAAAAATGAAGCGCGGCGGGGTGCGCATAACGATAGCGCCGCTGGGCGATAAATTCATCGTGAGGGCGGGATAGTGAAAGACCAAATCAAAACAGTTATCGCCAAAGTCGCAAACAAAGCGCCGGAGGACGTTAAGCCGGAAAAAACGCTGATTTCGCTCGGTGTAGATTCCATTGCAGTGATTGATCTGGTTTTGGCGCTGGAAGACACGATTACAGATCGGCATGGAAATGAGATTTATGTGCTGGATGATGCGTGGGATAGCTGGGAAACGGTTGGCGATGTTTATGAATATTTTGGGGTGGCTGAATGACTGAGCTAACAATGCAGGTCGGTCATCACCAAGACTTTCGCATAGTCGATACGATCAATGCAGACAAGTTCGGTAGTCTGAATTTAAACCCTGGCGCAAGCATTACAGTAAAGGTTGCCAAGGGGGGTAAGCGATCCTTGCCAGCCAACGCGCTCAGTCATGTTTGGTATGCAGATATTGCTAAGATTCGGAGCGAACCCGTTGTTGATGCTCGTTGTCACTGCAAGCTGCATTACGGGGTGCCAATCCTACGCGCTGAATCGCCAGAGTTTAGAGAGCTGTACGACAGAGCGATATTAAAAACGCTGTCATACGAAGAGAAGCTAAAAGCCATGCGAATACTGCCGGTCACTAGTCTAATGACTAAAGACCAAATGTGCATGTATTTGAATCATGTGCAGCTTGGCGTGGCAAACGAAGACTTGCCGGTGCGATTAACCACGCCCGCCGAATCTGAATATTTCGAGTGGCTGGAGGCGACTAAGTGAAGCCGCTAAAGCCCAAAAAATGCCGCGTCTGTAAGTTTGAATTTATCCCGAAAAGCTCGCTCCAGATTGCTTGCAATATGGCTTGCGCTATCACCTACGCTCAAAAGAAGCAGGCAAAAAAGAAAGACAAGGCGATTAAGCAGCAAAAGCGCGACTTCTATGCTAACGACAAAGCATTCAGGGCTAAAGCGGCGCAGAAGGCCTTTAATGCGTTTATCCGAGCAAGAGACAAGGGGCAGCCCTGTATTAGCTGTCAGCGCCACCACAACGGCCAGTATCATGCAGGACACTTCAAGACGATAGGCGCTAATCCAGAGCTGAGATTTGAAGAGCTTAACTGCCACAAACAATGCGCCCCGTGCAACAACCATCTATCGGGGAATATTGCCAACTACCGGCCAAACTTGATTGAGAAAATAGGGCTGGAAAAGGTGGAGTGGCTGGAGGGCCCGCACGAAGCAAATAGATACACAGCTCAGGACTACAAAGCGATAGAGCTGCATTACAAACAGAAACTAAAGGAATTGGAAAGTGAAAGTACCAGAGTGGCGTGAGCCAATGCCGCAAACAGTAGAGGCATACAAAGATTTGGCTCAGCGTGATCTGCAATTAATTATGGAGCAGAGGTCGGAGATTTCAAAGCTAAAGCGCGAGATAAACGACTTGCGCCAGAAGTTAAACAAGGGCCGGTACATACCGGTTAGAAAGCTGAAAAAGGAGAAGGCGGCATGAAATTTAGATTTAGGAACGGTGGTTTTTCCTCATGGTTTTTGTTGCCAACCATTCGCTTTGGGTTGTTCCCGAACAAAGGAGGCGGATTCTTGGCTCTTACCTGGATGAAGCTTGATGCGGTATTTACTTGGAGTTAGGTGCAGCAAACCTAACCAAACCTGACCTGCAAAACCGGAAAATGTAAAAGAGAGGGATAACACATTGAGCGATCTTCTCGACGTAGACGACACAACTTGGTTGCTGAGACAGTGGGCGGCGTGGGCGCTGACAAATCCTGGGCTGTCTTTGAACTATCCGGTCATGTCTTCATACTGGAAATTAGTAGCGAGGCGCAGACCGAGCAGGGTGATTATCTGCGACGAGCAGGCCTGCCAGGTTGAGCGTATATTATGCCGATTAACGCATCGAGACGAAGAAATGGGCACAGTAACGATGTGTTATTACTTGCTGAATGAGAACGCTTCTAAAACGGCGCGAGTGCTATCTAAAAACGGCATTTATCAGCTCAACCGCCAGCGAGTGGGTGAACTAACAAACGGTGGAACGGCTTGGATTGATGCAAAGCTGGATAGTATGCGCGAGCGAAAAGAGGTGGCTTAGGGTTGTGATCGCAATAATTTAAAAAAAGGCTTAATTAATACTTGCCATGCTCCTAAATAGGAGTATGCTTGTTATTAAGAGTTAGGGGAAACACAGAGGAAAAAGACATGAACCTGATCCATACAAGCCCAAAAGAAATTAACGAAATTAATAACAGCGGCATGTTTGGTGACTGCCTGTTTTTCGCAGCAGAAGAGTACACAATGACCCAGGCTAACACAGTTTATGTCTACTCAATTGAGATTGAAGAAGACCAAATCGTAAGCGTTCGCGACCTGTACGACGAAGAGATTATCGAAGATATCGCTCGTGTCCTGGAGATTGATGAGGACGACGCTGAGCGCGTTCTTGATGGTCGAGACACTGCATGGGACCACGGTGGCGAAGGTGAAGAAGACTGGTGGGTACAAGCAAAACAAGGTGAATGCGCAAAAAAAATGGGGTTCTTAGCTTGCGAATCAGAAGACGAGCAAGGCGTGGTCTACATTGTTTCAATGAGCGGCAAAGAGAAAGAACTTAAACTGGAAGGGGTTAAGGAGCGAGTATAACAAAATGGATAACTCTTTATCGCAGTACAAAAACCTGGCTGACTGGGCAATACGCGCGCACGCGGATGAAGATAACCCGACGTTGGCTAGCCAAAAAGATGCCGCCTTGGCGGAGCTTAACAGAAAGCTTGGCACGCATTATGAGCGCAAACACATAGATAACTGGCTGGCAGGGCGCAAGCCAGTCCCCCGCACGGTGTTCGCATTCTGGTTTGATATGCTGATTGAGGTTGAGGTCCAGTTTGATCATGAGCAGCTTGGCTTGGAGCTGCGCAGATTGTTCAAATAAACTTGCATTTTTGCTATCAGTGAAGTAATGTTAATTCCGTATTGTGGATTTTTGCGTCCACGACAAACATTAGACCCGCGCAGAGCAATCTGGAGCGGGTTTTTTATTGCCAGTTCCTAACGCCTCATGTGGTTCCACCAGGCCGCATGGGGCTTTTTTATGTCTATAAAAACAGGTGAGCTATGCCACCGATCAAAGAAACGGCACATATGCTAAACGATATACCACCTGAAACTTCTGGCGCGCTTATGGCTATGTTTATCGCGGCTATTAGAGTGATATACGACAGAGAAGAAACCAAACCAATCAGAGTTATCCTTGAGTCGCTTATTTGCGGTGCATTAAGTCTAACCGCGAGCGCAGGTATTACTGCGATGGGTTTTGATATGAGTTGGTCGGTATTTGCTGGCGGCACTATCGGTTATTTTGGTTCGGCTACTGTTCGAGCCCTTGCTGTTAAAATTATTCGCCGGAAGGTTGGCTAATGTACCGCCCTAGATTCTTTGAGACAGAAGAGCTTGTGCCAAAGCATATTTACGATGTGCGCGGCGAGCGATCTCTTGAGTTGCTGGACGAGCGTCTTCTTAAGACTTTAGACGATCTTAGAGCCTCATACGGAAAGATGACGGTAAATGATTGGCTTTGGGGTGGCGCTAATCACTGGCGCGGCCTCAGAACTGAGCTTAGTCCTGTCGGCACACCCTATAGTCAGCATCGCTTTGGTCGTGCTGCTGATTGCACGTTTCACGATATCGATGTTGAGAGCGTTCGCCAGGATATTCTCAATAACCCAGGCTTATTTCCTCATATTACATTTGTTGAACTGGGGACGCCTCACCTGCATTTTGACGTGCGTAATTGCACACCCATAAAAACATACCACCCATGAAAATTGTTCTCGCTGTAGCCGTTGCCTTGATGGCCGCTGGCTGCACGATGATTCAGGTTCAAACAGACAAAATCGAGATAGACGCAGAATGCAAAATCACGCAGCACTAGCGCGGCTTTGCGAGCGCGGTTATCACGAGAAAACACTTCATTTGCGCGGTGATATTGAGTGCTGGATTACGATTCAGGACGATGCGACGGTGGTTATTCCGCGCGGCACAGAAGCAACGAATTGGTGGAAAAATGGCGGATGGCTTGATGTTTTGCGTGATATTCGTTTTCTGCCTTGGCGTGATCGTCGAGTTGGTTGGTGCCACGCAGGATTTTTAAAGGCGGCTCAAAAGATTGCCGATGCAATGATTGAGTTTGATTTACCTGGGCCAGTTATTGTAAGCGGTCACAGCCTCGGTGCTGGTATTGCCGCGCCGCTGTCGATGATTTTGAAGGCTGAGGGATTTGACGTTCGTGAAGTCGTGTTGTTCGGTTCTCCGCGTCCGTTCAAGCGTTCTGCGGCTAAACGGTTTTCTATTCCGTGTGTGTCATACCGGCACCGGCACGATTTTGTGACGACTGTGCCGCGTAGGTCGTGGGGCTATCGACACCCTGTTGAGCTGACTCAGCTAGGCCATTTTCACGACAGTCGAACGTGGAAGGATCATCCAATTGAATTATACGCAGAGGCGCTAGGGGCTGACGATGTCTCGATATGAAATAGGCGTGACTGCGTTACAGCGCAGCTTGCAGATTTACGATTCTGCCATGGGTGAGTCGTTAGCAGATAAAACGCGCTATTCGACCAGTATGTTACTGACTGATTTGGGCTGTAACGAGTGTCGCCTGCATCTTGTTAGCGGCGTGTTGAATGATGAGATAAACGGGCTGGTGATGGAGCTTGTTCGGTCCCTTGGCTTCGAGCGCATACAGTTTGAAGTGCCGGAGGGCTCAAATGCGAGCCGCCATGCGATGTACGATAAAACGGTCGACGGGCTTGATCGTTATGTTGTTGAGTTGAATTGAGGGTAGTTGAATGAGCATTATTAAACAGCGTCGCGTTATGAACGTGAGCAAAGCACACGAAGAGCTGGTGCGTCGTTCTGCGTCGGCATTAAGCCAGTTGAACGCGGTGCTTGATGAGGCGATCAAGTATTCAGCGATGATGAAGAAAGACCCGCGTAGCGAGTTCACTGCCGAGGACGTTACATTTATCGAAAGCCAGTCTGATACGGTTATGTCAGAGATCAGCACAGCGGTTGAAAAAGCGCAGGATTTGCAGGCAATGCGAACGGGTACGCCTACGGCTGATGAAATGCTGACTAAGTACGGCATGACTGACTCGTTCAATGATTACGTTAACAGCCTGGATTAGTTATGGCGTTTACGGGCTCAAACTGGGGCCGTCGCGTCAAGCTGACCGGGTTAACTCCGGCTAGCTCATTATCGGGTTTTGTTGCGTTAATAACGCTCGACAATATACCGACAGAAGCCATTGATGCGGGGGCAAACTCTGCGCTCAACGGTGGCGGAGATTTACGGTTTTCGACTGATGACGCGGGTACGAATCAGCTGCCGTGCGAGATTGTCTCGTTTGTGACCTCTGCTACGGCAGGTCTTAGAAAGTGCGAGATAAAAGTTAGATTCTCAACTTACTCAAGCGCCGCAGGTGAAGTGTGGATGTTCTACAAGAAGGCTGGCGAGTCTCAGCCTGTCGTTACGAGCACTTACGGTAGAAACTCAGTATGGGCTGATTATCATAACTCATACCCGCTTAACTCGACGACTGATTCAGCGGGGAATAATGACCTGACAAGCACGGGCGTAACGCTCGGCGATGACGCTGATTTTGGCTCTGGCGAAAATTATTTAACATCAAATTCAAACGGGCCAAGCGGGACAGGCAATATTTCGATCGGCTTCAAGATGAATACCACGCAGTACGTTGGCGGCGCTAATCATCACATGATTAACATTGGCACGGCTGCGTCGAACAGCATGTTTTTGATTATTAAATATAATCATAAGCTGAAATTCGGGGCATGGGGCGGTGGTGGACTTGGAAATGTAACCGTTGATGATGGTGTAGATCACTGGGTTTACATGACGTCTGACGGAACTACTGCTCGTCTGTATGTCGATGGCGTGCTTGATGCAACTGATTCTGTCGCGTCAATGAATATCGTCGCAGCGCCCATGCACTTTGGGCACTATCGCGGCGGAGGTTCTGCGTTTGCATACGACGGCACGTTAGATGATCTGATTTTATACAACGGCACGCTTTCTGCCGATCATATTTCTCTAGAGCATAGCAACCGATCAGACCCTGCTGCATTCTGGACGGTTGGCACGCCAGAGAATACGACTGGCGGCGGCGGGGTGACGCTGATCTGTGGCTCTGGTAGCTACGCATTATCTGGCGCAGAACCGGCGCTGCGTTCGTCAAGACGCATTGCTGGAAACAGTGGGGCTTATAGCTTGTCGGGTACAGATGCAAGCCTATTAAAATCTAGCAAGCTCTCTGCGGATAGCGGCTCTTACTCAATAAGCGGCACAGATGCCACGCTAACATACACCCCTAACGCGGGCACCTACACGCTGTCGTGTGATTCAGGTAATTACGTATTAACTGGCTCAACGCTTGCTTTGTTGGCGGCCAGAAAAATAGAGGCTGATTCGGGCAGTTATGCGCTGAGCGTATCGGTAGCTGATCTTATCCACGGCTACACTCTGGCGGCTGATTCAGGTGTGTACAGCTTTACCGGCACAGATGTTGATTTCCTTCGGGCGGCAGTATTAAGCGCCGATAGTGGCGAATATGTCATTAGCGGCGCAAACGTCACGCTTAATTATTCTCAGGGATCAGCAGAGCCTTATAAAACTTATTTCGTAAAGGCTAAGGTAACAAGTTTTATCGTGCCTCCTAAAACCACCACATTCTACAAACACTAGGTATTACTTATGGCGGCTTATAACAAGTTCAATCAGTTCGTTGAGGACTTATCGGATAAGGTGCACGCCTGCGGCTCCGATCAGTTCACGGTAGCCCTTTGTGCGGATGCTAACGCGCCAGTAGCTACTAACTCTGTGCTGGCAGATCTCACAGAGATTGCGTACACGAATCTATCCTCTCGCAACCTGACAACCAGTTCACACGCAGAGGCTGCCGGAATATATACGCAGTTATTTGCTGATTTAGTGCTGACAGCATCCGGTGGTTCGGCGGCAGCGTTCCGTTATGTTGTGGTTTATAACAATACGCCAACATCGCCTGCTGATCCGCTTGTTTGCTGGTATGACTACGGCTCTGATTTAACCCTGGCAGATGGCGAGACATTAACGCTCGACTTCACCACCTCAACATGGACTTTAAGCTAATGACTATCAAAGACCAAAAAACCAGACGCGATGAGCTTTGGGCTGAGCTGGATGATATTCAGGCTGAGAAAGCGCCCATCGAAGAGCGAGAGAAAGCCATTCGCGACGAGATTAAGACCATACAGGAAGCGCTTTATATAGCTCATATGAAGCCTGTTTTGCACGCCTTAGAGCGCGACTTATCAGAAGGGCGCTACGAAGGCGAAGATGAAGCGCGGATGAAAGATAAGCTCACGTTGCTTAAAGCGAAGCTTGGATAATGATTAAAGATTTAGGCGTTATCTACAAAGGTGCATCTATTACTTACGCCTGGGACTGGTCTGGCTATGCGTCTAAGAAAGGCACTAGCGTTAATTCAGCTCCTTGGTCAACCGATAGCAGTGCGATCTCTTTGTCTGATGAATCATTAACGGGCAGTAAGGCGTCGGCTAAGTTCACGGCGACTCAGACGGGTTGCGCATTGATTGCGTGCAATGCTGTTTTTGCTGATGGCGACGACGACTTTGCTTATTTCAAACTAACCGTGCTTGACCCTAAGTGCGAAGGCGGCGGAAGTAGTGATTATTAACAAGGTTGGTTATGAGTGCGCCTAAAGGAAACAGGTTCTGGGAAGCAAGAAGCTCTCACGGTAGAAAACCTATTTTCGAGTCAGAAGAGCAGCTATGGGACGCCTGTAGCGAATACTTTACTTGGGTAGAAGATAATCCTCTATTTGAAGAGAGGCTATTCCATTATCAAGGCGAGGTCCGAAGCGATGTCGCCGCAAAGATGCGGGCAATGACGATTAGCGGGCTTTGTATATTCTTGGATATTAACCGCGCTACCTGGGATTTATATAGAGGTCGTAAAGATTTTATCGGAGTCGTTACGCGCGTAGAAGAAATCATTAAAACCCAGAAGTTCGCAGGGGCTGCCGCTGATCTGTTGAACCCGAATATTATTGCTCGCGATCTTGGTTTAACTGACAAGCAAGAACTCGCCGCCAACCTAAACCACAGAGACGCTACCGGCTTATCAGATGCAGAACTTGAACGTATCGCAGCAGGAGGCGGCAAGGGAGCTGCTGAGGCGTAGGAAGGCACGCAATAGTATGGCTGGTTTCTCGGTTTATACATCGCCAGA